>NZ_JBEXWP010000012.1:0-238991 GCF_040629895.1 Streptomyces sp. NPDC005866 | reverse complement strand
TCCTCGGCCATCTTCTTCGCGGCGTCGAGGGCGTTCTGCGCGGTGGTGACGTCCGACTGGGCCGTGGTATGGGCGGACTTGGCGCTCTGGACGTCCCGGGTGGCGGCGCGGACCTTCGCCTCGTCCGGCTTGTCGGCGCTGGATTTGCTGCCGGTGGGGTCGTCCTTGTACTTGTCCGCTTCCTTGCCAGCCCGGGTGACCCAGGAATCGGCCGAGGACAGACGGGACTTGGCGGAGGAGAGGTCTGACTGCGCTTCCTTCGCCTTGGCCAGCGCCTTGTCGGCCAGGGCCTGCGCGCGCTCCAGCTTCGGCCAGTAGTCCGCGAGCGCGTCGCCGCACAGCTCGTACGACTTCCTCAGCTTCTTCAGGTTCTTCGGAACATCCTTGAACTGCTCCTTGAAGACGTCCGCGGACTTGCCCGCCCACTGCAACAGCGTGTCCTCGCCCGCCATGCCCTTTACCAGGCGCAGGGCGTCCGAGACGTCGTCGGCGAAGTCGTGCAGCTGCCTGGCCAGGGAGCGGACGCGTTGCGGGTCGCCCGGTGTCGGGTCCTTGTCAAGGTCGAGTGGATGCCAGTCCGCCGGCCGATACCCCGCCATAACCCCGCAACCCCCGTCGCGTACGCCCCGTCAACAAACCTGCGCACGCGCGAACTTACAAGGAACGGCCGTTCGAGGTGAAGCCCGACGGCCAGGTTCACGACGCAATCGGGCGGTAGGCCAGAGCCTGGTCCACCCCTTCGTCGTGCGTGGCCCCGGCCAGGACGGCTGCCCTGCCCCGCCGTCCGTCAGCGACGAAGGGTGCTCGGTCCGGGTCCTGCGTGAGGACGGCGTGTCGGCTGGGGAAGTCCCGGGGGAACACATCCGACCGGGTCGCGTCGGAGAGGACGGCCACGAGAAACTCCACGATTCCCATCTCGAAGTGCGGCCACTTCGTGTTCCGTGCCCCGTTGGCTGTGACACTCCAGGAATCCGGGAGCGTCTTCGGGTTCGGTGACCCAGTAGATCGTGTCACCGTTGTCGGTCTTCCCGACCGCCAGTAGGTGATCGAACCTGTGCGGGACTCTCTCGCGCAAGCTCTCCGGCATCTGCTCCAGCAGTTCGGCAGAGCGTTTGGCGGCGTCAACGAGGCGCGTCGGCCAGAAACGTGAACAGGGATGCAGGATGCTCATGAACTCGTCGAAAGTCCCTGACCCGTATGCTCCGCCAGCCGCTTGTAGTCGTCGGGGAGGGAGGTCCCCAGCTCGCCCTCGACTCGCTCCCAGTCGATTTCGACCGCCACCTCCGCGGGAGGCGGCACCAGTCGCGGCAGCTCTTCTCGTGCGGTCACTGCATCTCCTTCCGTTCAGCGCCGGCGGCCACGCAGCGCCCGCCGGCCGTCTTCGAGCCTGTCCACGGAGTTCGCCCACCAGTACCGCAGCTTGTCGCGCACCGTCACACACGCCCACCGGCGCCTGAACCATGGCGGCAGGTCCCGGTACGGCACGAACGTCAGCGTGTCCCGGATCGCATGCTCGGCCAGGCCGCCCGGGCCCTCCGTGCGCAGGGCGGTGTACAGCTCCGGGGTCAGCCGGCCGTTGAGGCGGGCTGCCGTGCCGACGGCCGTGAAGGCGAACCCCCGCTGATCCGGGTCGGACAGGCTCATCGCCCGCACGATGCGCGGGGACGCGTCCTCCAGTGGGCAGTTGAAGGCCAGGCCGATCACCGCCGTACCGAGATGCCGTTCGCCGCGCTCGAACGCGGCGTCCACGGCAGCCGGGTCGTCGATACCCAGCAGTCCCTCGCCGCTCTCCCAGTCCAGGGAGTCCAATCCGCTCAGTCCGCGAAGCGGAACGTCGACGTGATCGCGTCGAAGATGTCGAAGAAGGAGTCGGCCAGGTCCAGGACCTGGCTGCTGCCCGCTACCAGGGCGACCTTGCCCTCCTGGCCAGGAACCGGGATGAACGTCTGCATCAGGACCGCGCGAATCGTGCGGTTGAGGCTGTCCTCCGGGATCGGGACGTCCTCGATGCCGTACGTCCGGGCGGCCGGCCCCACGCCGGGGATGTCGACGGTCGTCACCTTGCGCCAGGAGTCGCCCTCCCGGTGGGCCTCCTTCGGTGCGAGCTGGGCGGCGATGGCGGCCGGATCGTTGGAGAGCGGCGCGCCCTCGCGCGTACGGCCGCCGACCAGCGACACCGTGACCGACCCCGTGACCGGCGTGTCCCCGCCGAAGCTCTCCGCCATACAACCGCAGTACATCGCGCCCGACTTCCACGCGTCGGCCGCAGACTTGCGGAGGAAGCCGACGTACGTGTCCCGGTACTGCTCCAGCTCCGGGTGCTGGGCGACGCGCTCGTTCACCATCCGCCGGATCGAGTCGTCCCGCGACTCCGGCCGTACGTCGAACTCCCACCACGATTCCGGCACCTTGATCCGGAATCCGCCGCGCTCGATGGTGAGCGTCTCCATATAGCGGGCCATGGTGTACGTAGTCCCCCGTCCGATGATGTGATGTACGGTGCGGCCCAGACTACGAGATGCGCGAACGGGGGACGGTCACGTGGGCAAAGGCAAGAGCGACCTCGCGATACCGCTGAGCGAGCTTGAGGACTACGGCCGCCAGTTGCGCTCCATCAAGGAACGTCTCAACCACACCAAGAAGATGTTCGAGTCCTACAAGGACGACGTCGGCAGCGGCACGGTCTACGACGCCCTGGACGACTTCGAGTCCAACTGGCACGACGGCCGCGAGGACATCACCAAGCAGATCGACTCGCTCGCCGACATGTCCGACACCGTGGTCCGCGAGTTCAAGAAGCTGGACGACGACCTCGCGAAGAAGGCGAAGGACGCGGTGCGGCCGGAGGAGCAGCAACAGGGTGGCGGCGGGAACAAGGCGGAGTAGTCCGCGTTCTTCGAGGACGGCCTCTTCTTATGCCGGACACCGCACTGCTCATCATCGACATGCAGCGCGCCCTGTTGCGTGACGCCCATGACGGCGAGGCCTGCCTGCGCAGGGTCGCCGCGCTCGCGGACCGTTCCCGTGCGGCCGACGTACCGGTCATCTACCTACGGCAGCGGTTCGCCGGTGTGCCCGCCGAGTGGCTGGAAATCTATCCGCCGCTGGCACCCCAGCCGAGTGACGTGGTCCTCGACAAGGACAGCGGATTCCTTCCTCGACACGACGCTTGGGGCGGTCCTGGCCGAGCGGGCGGTACGACGTCTGATCGTCACCGGCTACGCCTCCGACTTCTGCGTCGACTCCACCAGTCGCAGCGCCCTCTCCCACGGCTACGACGTCGTCCTCGTCGCCGACGGCCACACGACGATGCAACGCCCGGCCGGCACCGGACCGACGGCCGCGCAGATCATGGCCCATCACAACGGCATCTTCTCGATCATCGAGTACGCAGGCCGGTCGGTGACGGTGACCCCGGCCGCGGAGGTCCGTTTCGAGTGATCGCCCGGCCGGTCATTTCCCGGGGTCCACGTTCCATGTCTCCGGCAGTTCGCTGTCGCAGAAGACGCAGGCGAAGTCCGCCTCGCGGACGATGTTGTGCTCCGAGCATCGTGGACAACGGCGGAACACCACCTCGTGCGTGAAGCGGGCGGGGTGGCCGAGCGGGACGCGGTCGAGTGCGCGGGCGACCGCGGTCGGGGTCGCAGGGCGATGACACAGGGTTCCTCATCGGGTGACCGTGGGCGACACGGTGTATCCGTACGGTAACTCCCTGCGGAGCTAGGGACGTGATCGAGTACGTGGTGCCCAGCTTCGTGGCCTCGACGCGCATGATGCGCAAGAGCCTCCGTCCCGAGGTCATCCCCACCATGACCGGCCTGCTGGTCGCGGCCGGCACCGGCCTGAGCCCCAGCCTGTGGCGCAGGCAGTACGGGAACTGGACCAAGGACGAGATGAACGCCCTGGAGGCCACGGTCGTGCTGCTCGCGGAGCACGTCAACCGGCTCACCGACACCACGACTTCGCCACGCGTCTGATCACCGAGGCCCTGACCCGCTCGTACGAGGACTGAAGGCCGAAGGCTGACACAGGCCACGGGCGACATCATCCGTGTGCACCGCAAGAAGTTCCCGTACCGCGGCTACGTCGAGATCGAGTCGCCGTACTGTCCGCCGTTTGTGATGTTCAGCGTGAACGACGACGCGGTCGCCATGGACACCTTGTGGAACGGGACGTTCGGCTATGAGCCCGGCACCCTCGCCACCTGGTCCCGGCTGGCGGCGCGGAGCGCGACGATCACGGACGTCGGCACCCATCGGCTACTTCTCGATGATCGCCGGCCCTCATCCGCGCCCGCGGTGATGTGCCGGCACACCGAAAGGCCCGTACGACCGAAGTCGTACGGGCCTTCCAGATACCTACCGGGTCAGCCCTTGCGGGCCAAGATCACTTGTTGATCTTGGTGACCTGGCCGGCGCCCACCGTGCGACCACCCTCACGGATGGCGAACTTCAGGCCCTCCTCCATGGCGATGGGCTGGATGAGCTCCACCTTCATGTCGGTGTTGTCGCCCGGCATGACCATCTCGGTGCCCTCGGGGAGGGTAACGACGCCGGTCACGTCCGTGGTACGGAAGTAGAACTGCGGGCGGTAGTTGTTGAAGAACGGCGTGTGACGGCCACCCTCGTCCTTGGACAGGATGTACGCCGTGGCCTCGAACTCCGTGTGCGGGGTGACCGAGCCGGGCTTGATGATGACCTGGCCGCGCTCGACATCCTCGCGCTTGATGCCACGGAGCAGCAGACCGACGTTCTCACCGGCCTGGCCCTCGTCGAGCAGCTTGCGGAACATCTCGATGCCGGTGACCGTGGTGGTGGTCTTCTCGGTCTTGATGCCGATGATGTCGACGGTCTCGTTGACCTTCAGGACACCACGCTCGATACGGCCGGTGACGACCGTACCGCGACCGGTGATCGTGAAGACGTCCTCGATCGGCATCAGGAACGGCTTGTCGACGTCACGCTCGGGCTCCGGGATGGACTCGTCGACGGCCTTCATCAGGTCGAGGACGGACTGGGTCCACTCGGCGTCGCCCTCCAGCGCCTTCAGCGCGGAGACCTTGACGACCGGCAGGTCGTCGCCCGGGAACTCGTACTCGGAGAGGAGCTCACGCACCTCGAGCTCGACGAGCTCCAGGATCTCCTCGTCGTCCACCATGTCGGCCTTGTTCAGGGCGACGACGATGTACGGAACGCCGACCTGGCGGGCCAGGAGCACGTGCTCCTTGGTCTGCGGCATCGGGCCGTCGGTGGCGGCGACCACGAGGATCGCGCCGTCCATCTGCGCGGCACCGGTGATCATGTTCTTGATGTAGTCCGCGTGACCCGGGCAGTCGACGTGCGCGTAGTGACGGGTCTCCGTCTGGTACTCGACGTGCGCGATGGAGATGGTGATACCGCGCTGACGCTCCTCGGGCGCCTTGTCGATGTTGTCGAACGCGGTGGCCTCGTTCAGGTCCGGGTACGCGTCGTGCAGCACCTTGGTAATGGCGGCCGTGAGGGTCGTCTTACCGTGGTCGATGTGACCGATGGTGCCGATGTTGACGTGCGGCTTAGTCCGCTCGAACTTCGCCTTCGCCACTGGGGTCCTCCTGGGAGTGGTTCTGTACGCCTTGATTCGATCGGCGCCAGGTGATCTTTGCTGTTGGGTCCCGGGCCCCGGGCCATTCCGCCACTAATGCGGAGGAACGGCCCGTGAGGCTCCAGGGTCAAGCCTAAAGCGTCGTAGCGCGGTGCGTTACTCGCCCTTGGCCTTCGCGATGATCTCCTCGGCGACGTTCCGCGGAACCTCGGCGTAGGAGTCGAACTGCATGGAGTAGCTGGCCCGGCCGGACGTCTTGCTGCGCAGGTCGCCGACGTAACCGAACATCTCCGAGAGGGGCACGAGGCCCTTCACGACGCGGGCACCGGCCCGCTCCTCCATGGCCTGGATCTGGCCACGGCGGGAGTTGATGTCGCCGATGACCTCACCCATGTAGTCCTCGGGCGTGGTGACCTCGACGGCCATCATCGGCTCAAGGAGCACGGGGCTGGCCTTGCGCGCGGCCTCCTTGAAGGCCTGCGAACCGGCGATCTTGAACGCGAGTTCGGAGGAGTCGACCTCGTGGTAGGCACCGTCGAGAAGCGTGACGCGGACGCCCGTCATCTCGTATCCGGCGAGGATGCCGAACTGCATGGCCTCCTGCGCACCGGCGTCGACCGAAGGGATGTACTCCTTCGGGATACGACCACCGGTCACCTTGTTCACGAACTCGTACGAGGCGTCGCCGCCCTCGATGGGCT
The DNA here is from genome assembly GCF_040629895.1 of Streptomyces sp. NPDC005866. Classification (NCBI taxonomy): domain Bacteria; kingdom Bacillati; phylum Actinomycetota; class Actinomycetes; order Kitasatosporales; family Streptomycetaceae; genus Streptomyces; species Streptomyces sp. NPDC005866. The sequence goes on along the minus strand of NZ_JBEXWP010000012.1, from coordinate 232,710 downwards.
CGATCGCGATCTGCACCTTGGCGAACTGACCGGTACCACCGGTCTGCTTCTTGTGGGTGTAGTCCACGCGCTCGACGGCCTTGCGGATCGTCTCGCGGTATGCGACCTGCGGCTTGCCGACGTTGGCCTCGACCTTGAACTCACGGCGCATACGGTCGACCAGCACCTCAAGGTGCAGCTCGCCCATACCACCGATGATGGTCTGGCCGGTCTCCTCGTCCGAGTGGACCTGGAACGACGGGTCCTCCTCGGCCAGACGCTGGATCGCGACGCCGAGCTTCTCCTGGTCGCCCTTCGACTTGGGCTCGATGGCGACCTGGATGACCGGCGCCGGGAAGTCCATGGACTCCAGGATCACCGGCTGCTTGTCGTCGCACAGCGTCTCACCGGTCGTGGTCTGCTTCAGACCCATGACGGCGATGATGTCGCCGGCGCCCACCGAGTCGATCTCCTCACGCTTGTTCGCGTGCATGCGGTAGATCTTGCCGATGCGCTCCTTCTTGCCCTTGACGGAGTTCAGCACGGCGGTGCCGGACTCCAGGCGGCCCGAGTAGACCCGGACGAAGGTGAGCTTGCCCAGGTGCGGGTCGCTCATGATCTTGAACGCGAGCGCGGACAGCGGCTCGTCGTCGGACGGCTTGCGCTTGACGACCACCTCGGGGTCCTTGACGTCGTGGCCCTCGATGGCCTCGACGTCGAGCGGGGTCGGCAGGTAGCGCACGACCGCGTCGAGCAGGGGCTGGACGCCCTTGTTCTTGAACGCGGTACCGCAGAACACGGGGGTGACCGTGACACCGTCGGACTTGCCGGACGCGATGGTGATACGACGGATCGCGGCGTACAGCTGCTCTTCGGTGGGCTCCTGGCCCTCCAGGAACAGCTCCATGATCTCGTCGTCGTTCTCCGCGACGGCCTCGACCAGCTTGCCGCGGTACTCCTCGGCAGCCTCGGTGTGCGTGGCCGGGATGTCGACGACGTCGTACATCTCGCCCTTCGCCGCCTCGGCGGACCACACGAGCGCCTTCATGCGGACCAGGTCCACAACGCCCTTGAAGTCCATCTCGGCGCCGATCGGCAGCTGCATGACGAGCGGCACGGCACCCAGACGGTCCGAGATCATGTCCACACAGCGGTGGAACTCGGCGCCGGTACGGTCCAGCTTGTTCACGAAGCAGATGCGCGGCACGCCGTAGCGGTCGGCCTGACGCCACACCGTCTCCGACTGGGGCTCGACACCGGCGACACCGTCGAACACCGTCACGGCACCGTCGAGGACGCGCAGCGAACGCTCCACCTCGACGGTGAAGTCGACGTGCCCCGGGGTGTCGATGATGTTGATCGTGTAGTCGTTGTCCTCAAGCGGCCAGTGACAGGTGGTGGCAGCAGAGGTGATCGTGATGCCACGCTCCTGCTCCTGCTCCATCCAGTCCATGGTGGCAGCGCCGTCGTGGACCTCACCGATCTTGTACGACACACCGGTGTAGAACAGGATCCGCTCGGTGGTGGTCGTCTTGCCCGCGTCGATGTGGGCCATGATCCCGATGTTGCGGACCCTGGCCAGGTCAAGTGAAGTGGTAGCCATAAGGCTTCAGTCTTCTCTCGGTCTCGATGTGGGTAGCGACTACCAGCGGTAGTGCGCGAAGGCCTTGTTGGACTCGGCCATCTTGTGGGTGTCCTCGCGCTTCTTGACGGCCGCGCCGAGGCCGTTCGAAGCGTCGAGAAGCTCGTTGAGCAGACGCTCGGTCATGGTCTTCTCGCGACGGGCGCGGGAGTAACCGACCAGCCAGCGCAGCGCCAGGGTGTTGGCGCGGCCGGGCTTGACCTCGATCGGCACCTGGTAGGTGGCGCCACCGACACGGCGGGACTTCACCTCGAGCGTGGGCTTGATGTTCTCCAGCGCGCGCTTGAGCGTGATGACCGGGTCGTTGCTGGTCTTCTCGCGCAGGCCCTCCATGGCGCCGTACACGATGCGCTCGGCGGTGGAGCGCTTGCCGTTCAGCAGCACCTTGTTGATGAGCGACGTGACAAGAGGAGAACCGTAGACCGGGTCGATGATGACCGGGCGCTTCGGGGCGGGGCCCTTACGAGGCATTCTTACTTCTCCTTCTTGGCGCCGTAGCGGCTGCGGGCCTGCTTGCGGTTCTTGACACCCTGGGTGTCAAGCGAGCCGCGGATGATCTTGTAGCGAACACCGGGCAGGTCCTTCACACGGCCGCCGCGCACGAGCACGATGGAGTGCTCCTGCAGGTTGTGTCCCTCACCCGGAATGTAAGCAGTGACCTCGATGCCGCTGGTCAGACGCACACGCGCGACCTTACGCAGGGCCGAGTTCGGCTTCTTCGGGGTGGTCGTGAACACACGCGTGCAGACGCCACGACGCTGAGGGGAACCCTCGAGTGCGGGCGTCTTGTTCTTCTCGACCTTGTCCTGCCGGCCCTTACGGACCAGCTGCTGGATCGTAGGCACTACTTCTCCGGTTTCTGTGTGCCGAATGGTGAAGCTAACCTGGAACATTCGCCGACCCACGCGGTCGGGTGTGTCGGAATCCGCGGACTCCTGCCGAACGGCAGAAGGGGGCGCGGATCGCGGTGGCCACTTCGTCACTCCGGTGCGGTTTGAAGGCACGCACGAGGGTCAGGGCACACCCCAGGCACAAGGTCTGAGCGTACCCAGCGCAATCACTTCGGTCAAAACAAAAGAAGCGGGACCGGTCGTGGAGGGCCTGAGCTGCGGTTTTCAAGCCGTCTTCCGATATACCACGAAGACGAACGAGACGCGAACGGAGAGCGGCGCGGGGTGGTGGGCGTGGGTTTCACGGGCGGGTAAGGGTGGAGGATCTTCTGCTCGTCGGTTTGCCCGGCGCGCCGGCACCGACGGGCCGGGCGCGGGGCTGTAGGGCTGCGCCGCGCGGGCAGCTGCGGGGCGGGCCGGAGACGCCCGCCGGACGGGGACCACAGATGCTCGCGGGGCGGAGGCCCCGATGAGCCCGGCTTCCCGCCCCACGGCCCGCGTCCCAGCGGCACGACTGCCCGCAGCTGAGCAGCTGACGCGACTGCAACGCCACTCAAGGGGCGCGGGGAACTGCGCGATCGATCAGCCCCCACGCACCCGCAGGCGCTCACCGCGCCGCCGAGGCACCCCTCTCCGTCACAGGCGGCGGGAAGCCGTCCGTTCCGCCGCGAAGACATCCTCCAGGCGGAACAGGGCCGCCCGGCCCGCCTTGCCGGCGACCTTGAGGCGCCCCAGCTGCACCCACTTCCTGATGGTGGCCGGGGCGACGCCGGCCTCCTGTGCGGCGAGCGGCGCGGGAATGAGGGTGGGCAGCTCGGCGTGCGGCGACTTCATCGGTGCTGCCACTCCCCCTCGTCCCAGGTGTGCCGGTAGGCCGGGTCGTCGTGGCAGCCGCAGTCAGTGTCCGCGCAGCGGCAGGCCGGGTTGACGCAGAGGACGGCGGCCCGGTCCGGGAAGGCTCGCAGCGAGACGGAGTCGCACCAGGGGCAGCGCCCGGAGACACGGACGACGCTCTCGGTGTCGCCCAGGGCGCGGGCGCAGCGCCGGGCCATCCGGCGGGTCTCGTCCCGGACGTGGGCGGCGAGAACGGGGTCGGCGGCGATGCCGTCGAGGAGAGCGACGATCCGGCGCAGCCGCTCGGGCACGGAGGCACGCCGGACGCGGGCCAGCCCCAGCCGGTCACGTACCGCCTCCTCCAGCTCGACCACGCCGTCGGTGATGTCACGGATGGTGTCGGAGATGTGCAGCCGCAGAGGGGCGGCGCTGTGGCCGGGGGCGACGAGTCCGTGGTTCTGCTGGAGGCACAAGGCCTCCGCGCGCTCCTCGCGTAGCCGGCCGGCGAGTTCCGCGGGCGGCGGGGCCGGCGTGGGCCGGTGGTCCGGGGTGGTGCGGCCCGGAGCGAGTTCGACGGACAGCTCGGGAAACTGCTGGAGGAGCCGGCCGATCCAGAGGGCGGCGTGCTCGGCGGCGTTGTCGGTGGGGCGGTCTTCGGAAGGTGGGTGTGCAGGGGGCGTACGACGGTCAGGCAACGGAGCCTCCGCGGCGCAGGGCGCCCTCTACGACCGGGCTCTGCATGGCCGGGAGGAGCTGGGCGGGGATCTCGACCGGGCGGCCCCGGCGCCAGAGGCGGCCGCCCGAGGCGCCGTCGAACCAGTCGTCGGCGGGGGCGACGGCTTCCTCGCAGTGGCGGCGCATCGGGCAGCGGGCGCAGGCCCGCAACGCGGGCGCGGCCTCCTCGACCTTCCTGAACAAGACGACGCGGGGCTTGAGCCCGGCGCAGGCGGCCGCGGCCCGCCAGGCGGGTGGTGGACATGAGCCGGTGACGGACATGGGGCCTCCCAAGGCGGCTCTCTGGGGCTGATGTGAGGCGAGTGCCGTCAGACTTGCAGATTGCGTGCGCGCGCGCAACAAATATGCCAAAGGCCTTTGCAGTGGATCATGGGAGGAAGGGATGACTCAGCAATCACTCGGGCATCACCGGGACGCCCGCAGGCACGGAATCTCTTCTATCGCAGGGGGTTCTCGGTGCTTGCGCGAAAGCACGTAATTCCGTGCGCGCAAGCAAGCTAAACTGGCCGTACTCCGAAGGAAGCGAGCCCTCAGATGACCAGTCAGGATCTGGAGGCGTTCGCCGCGTGGGTCGAGGACCTGATGCGCGAACGCGGCTACGACATCGACAGCCCACGCGGCGGCGGCAAGTCCCGCATAGCGGACGAGGCGGGGATCCACCGGGCCGCCGTCACGCGCCTGCTGCAGCGCCAGAGCATGCCGGACCTGGAGACCACCCGCAGGCTCGCCCGCGTGCTGGGTGTCCCGGTCCGCGAGATGCTGATCCGCTCCGGCCGCCTCACGGCGGAGGAACTGGCCGACCCGCACGACTACTTGGCCTCCCCCGCGCCGGGTGCGGAGTTCGGCCGCCGACCCACCCTTGAGGAGGTGGCCGACCTGCTGGGGGTACCGGCGGACCGACGCGAGATGTTCGTACGGGTGGTGGCACAGTTCCTGCCGAACGACGTGACGACGACCGTGGAGGACGGCCATGAGAAGCCCCGCCCACTGGCGGACGCGGTGACGACGACCGCCGACTGAGCCCAACCTCACCATCGCCGGACGCGCCATCCCGAGGGACGCCCGTGGGTCGACGGGTGTTCCTGAACGGGGGTGGCGCAGCACGCCCCAAAGGGGCGCGGGACCGTATCGATACGCGGCTCCGCCACGGGCGCGCCCAGCCCCCCGCACACCTGCAGCACCCCCGAGCCGAAGCCCCCTCCTCCTCTCGGCCTGCTCACTCCGTCGTTGAGGTCGCCGGTGCCATGAGTGTCATCGACCCCGTCGACGACGCCGTCCCATGGCGCCCCGTCCGCGACGGGCCGCTCCCGCTCACCACGCTGCTCCACCCACGTCAATTCGGACGGCGTCGCTCGCAGATGTTGGACATAAGGCAGCGAAATGACCTCGCCGCCCTACTCCCGTACCCGATCCCGCTCGCCCTCCGGCCGTCGAGCGCGCCGAGGCCGCCGCCCGGTCCGGGCTTCTCCCAAGCTTCTCATCGACCACATCGGCCCAGCCGGCGCTGGAGGCGGCGTACCAGTGAGGAGACACGAGCGATGAGACGTGGCCGATCGAGTCCTCCCCGCATCCCCGCAAGTCGGACCGGGCGACAACGGAGAGTGAAACAAATCGGCTTCAGCAAACACGGAGCGACACCACAGGATTACTCGTACACTAGTTCGAACCGACGCTCGGACGCGTCAGGAGCGCACCTGAACCACAAGCCCAGCGGACAGACCGGAAAGCAGGCCGACATGGCGACTGGCACGAGCAACTTCCCGCACCAGCCGATCGACACCTACACCCGCCTCGCCCACCTCCTGCACTCCCCCGCGCCCGACCGCGAGGCCCTGCTCGACCGGTTGTACGAGGAACTGCTCACCCGCGAGTCCCGGGCCTACGCGGCCGGCTGGACGGACGCGCTGACGGAAGCCCGCCGAGCCCGCCACTGACTCACGGCTCACACGAGGAACGTGCACCACACCGTTTTCTCGCCGCACCCCGCCCGATGCCACCCCCACCGCCGCGACACCGCCTCGACCAGCCGCAGCCCCCTCCCGCCTTCCGTCAACGGGTCGCTGCTGAACGGCGGTTGAGGCATCCAGGCAGGCTCGCGATCGGGCACGGCCACCCGAAGGGACGGCGGCGCGAACCGCCGCCCCGCCCCCAACACCAGCTCCAGCCCGACGAGCCCGCCTCCGTGCCGTACGGCATTGGCACACCGCTCCCCGGCGGCCGGCTCAACGGAATGGGCAGACCTGCCTCTCGATCGCGATCCGCGACTCCAAGCGCCCGGACCAGCCCCGGACGACCGTGGGCCGGACCGCCTGGTCGGAGTTCACAGCGGCGCTGGTGAGCGGCGCCCTGCGGGCGGAGCCGTAAGCCCTCAAGAGCCCTCGGTCTGACTGACCCTTGTGCCACCGGCGACCAAGCCCCCATGATTCCCGCCATGTACAAGCGAAGACGGCTACTGGGCACCTACCTGGGCGTGGCACTCGCCACCCTCCTCCCCGGCGTCGGCGTAGTGGCCGATGGCGCATGGATGGGGGTCGTGCTGGGCGGTTGCGTCTTCCTCGTGCTGAACCAGCTGATCCACACCTACCCGAGCGACATCCGAAACGCTCCCTCGATCGCGCTGCTGATTCTCGCCGCGATCGGCATCGTTCAGGACACCCTGATCTGGCTACTCGTCTCGTGGCTCACCACGAAGCTGGATTTCGGCCTCCACGTGGACGGCTTCCTCACGGCCCTCCTGGCCGGCGTCATAGTCCGGGCGGCAGTCCTCGCACTCCTGCCGTTCGGCCCCCGGCCGGCGCCCGAAGAAGCCTCGTAACGAGCCGCATGCCACTCGCAGCCGACACGGACTACGCCACCCCGTTCCGCATCATCTCCATCCCCTTCGTCATCACGTCGCCGCTGTTCGCCCCCAAGTAACTACGGCGTACTACGGCACCGACGGGCGAGAAAACACGGCGTGGAAATCCTCGCCGTCTACAGAACGCATCCGCGCCGCCGACGGCACCCTCGCCCTCCTCGGCGCGGCCGGCGAGCCCTCGGGCCGACTGACGTCTGAGGAGCCGACCGGGCCCTGGGAGCACACCCGCCCCCACCCCACGGGCACCCCGGACCATCAGGCCTCCGCTCGCCCCGTCGGATTCATACTGCGCCGGGGCAATCCGCCCTTGAGGACCGATGCTGAGCATCACGCCATCCAGGTTGTTGCGTGCGCGCCCGCAACATGCCACAGTTGGTGCAGCGGCGGAGCTGTGCCCACGACGGGGCAACGGCCCGCCGCACACTCATGGACACACCCATCGACACACCAGAGACCTCCCCCGCACACCCGCTTACCAGCCCTTCCCCGGTGCCGACTGGTTCAAGAAGAAGCCGAAGTCGGCGATCGTCACCGCGATGGGCGGGCAGCTCGTCGGCCGACGGCTGGCCCGGCGTGACCTCCTGGGCGGCGCTCGAGGTCCCGAACAGCAGCTCATAGACAGAGACGAGGCCCCCCATGTCAGAGGCCGCCAGGCGGACCCTCCGCACCGTCGCACAGACCCCTGTCGGCCTGTGCGTCCTGCTGCCGACGGTCGTCGACGCCGCCGGCATCCCGGCCGCCCTCCCTTGGGTCGCCGTGACGCTGGCCGTCGCCGCCGGGGTCACCCGGGTCATGGCCGTACCCGCCGTACAGGCACTGCTGCCCTCCTGGCTACGGACGGGAGGCGCTGATGACCGATCCTGACCCGAACGACCCGATCGCCGTCGCCCTGGAGCTGGAGCGGCTGCGGGGCGCACTGGAGGCCGCGTTCGCCCGCGTCGACGGCTCCCTCGCGCTGCTGGACCAGCGCAGCGACCAGACCGACAAGCAGCTCGCCGACCATGAGCGGCGCCTCGACGCGCTGGAGCGGTCGAGATGGCCGCTGGCCAGTGTCGGCGTACTGGCCGCCGTGGCGACCGTGGTCGTCACCGCTCTGCAGCTGACGGCACGGTGAAACGCCGAAGGGCGGCCACCCCGTAACGGAGTGGCCGCCCCTCAGCTCATGCTCGCTTACTGGTTGTACGGACCGTAGTCGTAGTCCTCCAGCGGAACGGCCTGGCCGGAGCCCGTGCCGAACGGCGAGTAGTCGATGTCGTCGTAGCCGACGGCCGAGTACATCGCGGCCTTCGCCTCCTCGGTCGGCTCGACCCGGATGTTGCGGTAGCGGGACAGACCCGTACCGGCCGGGATGAGCTTACCGATGATGACGTTCTCCTTGAGGCCGATGAGCGAGTCGGACTTGGCGTTGATCGCCGCGTCGGTGAGGACTCGCGTCGTCTCCTGGAAGGACGCCGCCGACAGCCAGGACTCCGTGGCCAGCGAGGCCTTGGTGATACCCATGAGCTGCGGACGACCGGAGGCCGGGTGACCGCCCTCCTGAACCACACGACGGTTCTCGTGCTCGAACTTCGAGCGCTCGACCAGCTCGCCGGGCAGCAGCTCGGCGTCGCCGGACTCGATGATCGTCACTCGGCGGAGCATCTGCCGGATGATGATCTCGATGTGCTTGTCGTGGATCGACACACCCTGCGAGTTGTACACCTTCTGGACCTCGCCGACCAGGTGGACCTGGACGGCACGCTGGCCCAGAATGCGCAGCACGTCGTGCGGGTTGGTGGCACCCACGGTGAGCTTCTGGCCCACCTCGACGTGCTCGCCCTCGCTGACCAGGAGTCGGGCGCGCTTCGAGATCGGGTACGCCGTCTCGTCGCTGCCGTCGTCCGGCGTGATGACGATCTTCTTGGTCTTCTCGGTCTCCTCGATCCGCACGCGGCCCTGGGCCTCGGAGATCGGGGCGACACCCTTCGGGGTACGGGCCTCGAAGAGCTCGACGACACGCGGCAGACCCTGGGTGATGTCGTCACCGGCCACACCACCGGTGTGGAAGGTACGCATCGTCAGCTGGGTACCGGGCTCACCGATGGACTGGGCGGCGATGATGCCGACCGCCTCACCGATGTCGACCAGCTTGCCCGTGGCCAGCGAACGGCCGTAGCACATGGCGCAGGTGCCGACGGCGGACTCGCAGGTCAGGACCGAGCGGGTCTTGACCTCCGAGACACCACGGGCCACCAGCTCGTCGATGAGCACGTCACCGAGGTCGGTGCCGGCCGGGCCCAGGACCTGACCGTCGACCACGATGTCCTCGGCGAGGCAGCGCGCGTACACGGACGTCTCGACGTTCTCCGCCTTGCGCAGCACGCCGTCGGCGCCGATCTCCGCGATGTGGAGCTTGAGGCCCCGGTCGGTGCCGCAGTCCTCCTCGCGGATGATGACGTCCTGGGAGACGTCGACCAGACGACGGGTGAGGTAACCCGAGTCGGCGGTACGCAGGGCGGTGTCCGCGAGACCCTTACGGGCACCGTGCGTGGAGATGAAGTACTCCAGCACGGACAGGCCCTCACGGAAGGACGCCTTGATCGGACGCGGGATCGTCTCGTTCTTGGCGTTCGACACCAGACCACGCATACCGGCGATCTGACGCATCTGCATCATGTTGCCTCGTGCACCCGAGTTCACCATCATGAAGATCGGGTTGGTCTTCGGGAAGTTCTCGTTCATGGCCTCGGCGACTTCGTTGGTCGCCTTGGTCCAGATCGCGATGAGTTCCTGGGTGCGCTCGTCCTTGGTGATCAGACCGCGCTCGTACTGCTTCTGGACCTTCTCGTCCAGCGCCTCGTAGCCCTTGACGATCTCCTTCTTCGCCTCGGGAACGACGACGTCGGAGATGGCCACGGTGACACCGGAACGGGTCGCCCAGTAGAAGCCGGCCGCCTTCAGGTTGTCGAGCGTCGCCGCCACGATGACCTTGGGGTAGCGCTCGGCGAGGTCGTTGACGATCTCGGAGAGCTGCTTCTTGCCGACCTCGTAGTCGACGAACGGGTAGTCCTCGGGCAGCAGCTCGTTGAAGAGCGCGCGGCCCAGCGTCGTACGCAGACGGAAGCTGTCGCCCGTCTGGTACTCGGGCTCGCCCTCCTCGACGGCCGGCGGGGTCCAGCCGCGCGGCGGGATGGTGCCCACCGGGAAGCGGATGTCGATCTTCGACTGGATCGACAGGTCGCCCGCGTCGAACGCCATGATCGCCTCGGCCGCCGAGCCGAAGGACCGGCCCTCGCCCTTGACGTCCCGCATCTCGCTGTCCGTGGTGAGGAAGAACAGACCGAGGACCATGTCCTGGGTCGGCATCGTCACCGGACGGCCGTCGGCGGGCTTGAGGATGTTGTTCGAGGACAGCATCAGGATGCGGGCCTCGGCCTGCGCCTCCGCGGACAGCGGCAGGTGCACGGCCATCTGGTCACCGTCGAAGTCCGCGTTGAACGCGGTGCAGACGAGCGGGTGGATCTGGATGGCCTTGCCCTCGACCAGCTGCGGCTCGAAGGCCTGGATGCCCAGGCGGTGCAGGGTGGGCGCACGGTTCAGCAGCACCGGGTGCTCGGCGATGACCTCTTCGAGGACGTCGTACACGACGGTGCGGCCGCGCTCCACCATGCGCTTGGCGCTCTTGATGTTCTGCGCGTGGTTCAGGTCGACCAGGCGCTTCATCACGAACGGCTTGAACAGCTCCAGCGCCATCGCCTTCGGCAGACCGCACTGGTGCAGCTTCAGCTGCGGACCCACGACGATCACGGAACGCGCGGAGTAGTCCACACGTTTGCCGAGCAGGTTCTGACGGAAACGGCCCTGCTTACCCTTCAGCATGTCGCTGAGGGACTTCAGCGGGCGGTTACCGGGACCGGTGACCGGACGGCCGCGACGGCCGTTGTCGAAGAGGGCGTCAACGGCCTCCTGAAGCATGCGCTTCTCGTTGTTGACGATGATCTCGGGCGCGCCGAGGTCGAGGAGCCTCTTCAGACGGTTGTTGCGGTTGATCACACGGCGGTACAGGTCGTTCAGGTCGGAGGTCGCGAAGCGGCCACCGTCCAGCTGCACCATCGGGCGAAGGTCCGGCGGGATGACCGGGACGCAGTCCAGGACCATGCCCTTGGGGCTGTTGCTCGTCTGCAGGAACGCGGAGACGACCTTCAGCCGCTTCAGGGCGCGGGTCTTCTTCTGGCCCTTGCCGGTGCGGATGATCTCGCGGAGCTTCTCGGCCTCCTCGTCGAGGTCGAAGGACTCCAGGCGCTTCTGCAGCGCCGCGGCACCCATCGAACCGTCGAAGTAGGTCCCGAAGCGGTCGCGCAGCTCGCGGTAGAGCAGCTCGTCGCCCTCCAGGTCCTGGACCTTGAGGTTCTTGAAGCGGGTCCACACCTCGTCGAGGCGGTCGATCTCGCGCTGCGAACGGTCGCGCAGCTGCTTCATCTCACGCTCGGCACCCTCGCGCACCTTGCGGCGCACGTCGGCCTTGGCACCCTCGGCCTCCAGCTCGGCCAGGTCGGCTTCGAGCTTCTTGGCGCGGGCCTCCAGGTCGGCGTCCCGGCGGTTCTCGATCTGCTGGCGCTCGACCGAGACATGCGCCTCCAGGGAGGGCAGGTCGCGGGTACGGCGCTCCTCGTCGACGAACGTGATCATGTACGCCGCGAAGTAGATGACCTTCTCGAGGTCCTTCGGCGCCAGGTCCAGCAGGTAGCCGAGGCGCGAGGGAACACCCTTGAAGTACCAGATGTGTGTGACGGGCGCGGCCAGTTCGATGTGGCCCATCCGCTCACGGCGCACCTTGGCGCGCGTGACCTCGACGCCACAGCGCTCGCAGATGATGCCCTTGAAGCGGACGCGCTTGTACTTGCCGCAGTAGCACTCCCAGTCCCGGGTCGGACCGAAGATCTTCTCGCAGAAGAGTCCGTCCTTCTCGGGCTTGAGGGTGCGGTAGTTGATGGTCTCGGGCTTCTTGACCTCGCCGTGGCTCCACTGACGGATGTCGTCAGCGGTGGCCAGACCGATCCGGAGCTCGTCGAAGAAGTTGACGTCGAGCACTATGCGTCAATCCCTCTCAGGGTTGTGAGTCTTTGGTCTGATACGGGGGCCTGGGGGTCGGCGGGGGCCTCACACGGTGGTGGGGCCCCTACCGGACTCCCGTCAGACCTCTTCGACGCTGCTCGGCTCACGCCGGGACAGGTCGATGCCGAGCTCCTCCGCAGCGCGGAAGACGTCCTCGTCGGTGTCACGCATCTCGATGGACATACCGTCGCTGGACAGCACCTCCACGTTCAGGCAGAGCGACTGCATCTCCTTGATGAGGACCTTGAAGGACTCGGGGATGCCGGGCTCGGGGATGTTCTCGCCCTTGACGATGGCCTCGTAGACCTTCACGCGGCCGGTGACGTCGTCGGACTTGATGGTCAGCAGCTCCTGGAGGGCGTACGCGGCGCCGTAAGCCTCCAGCGCCCACACCTCCATCTCGCCGAACCGCTGGCCACCGAACTGGGCCTTACCACCCAGCGGCTGCTGGGTGATCATCGAGTAGGGGCCGGTCGAGCGGGCGTGCAGCTTGTCGTCGACCAGGTGGTGCAGCTTGAGGATGTACATGTAGCCGATGGAGATCGGGTCCGGGAACGGCTCACCGGAACGGCCGTCGAACAGCCGCGCCTTACCGGTCGGCTGCACCAGGCGGTCGCCGTCGCGGTTCGGGATGGTGTGCTGCAGCAGACCCGCCAGCTCGTCCTCGCGGGCACCGTCGAAGACCGGGGTCGCGACGTTGGTGCGCGGGGCGACCTGGTCGGCGCCGATGACCTGGAGGCGCTGCGCCCACTCCTCCCCGAGCCCGGAGACGTCCCAGCCGCGGCTGGCGAGCCAGCCGAGGTGGATCTCCAGGACCTGTCCCGGGTTCATTCGGGACGGGACACCCAGGGGGTTGAGGATGATGTCGACCGGGGTGCCGTCCTCCAGGAACGGCATGTCCTCGATCGGCAGGATCTTGGAGATGACGCCCTTGTTGCCGTGACGGCCGGCGAGCTTGTCACCGTCGGTGATCTTGCGCTTCTGCGCGACGTACACGCGCACCAGCTGGTTCACACCGGGGGGAAGCTCGTCACCCTCTTCACGGTCGAAGACGCGGACGCCGATGACCTTGCCGATCTCGCCGTGCGGGACCTTCAGCGAGGTGTCACGCACCTCACGGGCCTTCTCACCGAAGATCGCGCGCAGCAGGCGCTCCTCCGGCGTCAGCTCGGTCTCACCCTTGGGCGTGACCTTGCCGACGAGGATGTCGCCGGCGACGACCTCGGCGCCGATACGGATGATGCCGCGCTCGTCGAGGTCGGCGAGGACCTCCTCGGAGACGTTCGGGATGTCCCGGGTGATCTCCTCGGGACCGAGCTTGGTGTCACGGGCGTCGACCTCGTGCTCCTCGATGTGGATCGAGGAGAGGACGTCGTCCTGCACGAGGCGCTGCGACAGGATGATCGCGTCCTCGTAGTTGTGACCCTCCCACGGCATGAACGCCACGAGCAGGTTCTTGCCCAAGGCCATCTCGCCGTTCTCGGTGGCCGGACCGTCGGCCAGGACCTGGCCCTCGATGATCCGGTCGCCCTCGTTGACGATGACCTTCTGGTTGACCGAGGTGCCCTGGTTGGAGCGGGCGAACTTGGCCAGGCGGTAGGTGATGTAGGTGCCGTCGTCGTTGGCGGTGGTGATGTAGTCCGCGGAGACCTCCTGGACCACACCCGGCTTCTCGGCCTTGACCACGTCGCCGGCGTCGACCGCGGAGCGGTACTCCATGCCGGTGCCGACGAGCGGCGCCTCGGACTTGATCAGGGGCACGGCCTGGCGCATCATGTTCGCGCCCATGAGGGCACGGTTGGCGTCGTCGTGCTCCAGGAACGGGATCATGGCGGTCGCGACCGACACCATCTGGCGCGGCGAGACGTCCATGTAGTCCACGTCTTCACCGGCGACGTAGTCGACCTCGCCGCCACGGCGGCGGACCAGGACGCGGTTCTCGGAGAAGCGCATGTCGTCGTTGAGGCCGGCGTTGGCCTGAGCGATGACGAATCGGTCCTCTTCATCGGCGGTCAGGTAGTCCACCTCGTCGGTGACCTGGCCGTCGACCACCTTGCGGTACGGGGTCTCGACGAAACCGAACGCGTTGACGCGACCGTAGGAGGCGAGCGAGCCGATCAGACCGATGTTCGGGCCTTCGGGCGTCTCGATCGGGCACATACGGCCGTAGTGCGACGGGTGCACGTCACGGACCTCGAAGCCGGCCCGCTCACGGGAGAGACCACCCGGGCCGAGCGCCGACAGACGGCGCTTGTGGGTGAGACCCGACAGCGGGTTGTTCTGGTCCATGAACTGGGACAGCTGGCTGGTGCCGAAGAACTCCTTGATGGAGGCGACGACCGGCCGGATGTTGATCAGGGTCTGCGGCGTGATCGCCTCGACGTCCTGGGTGGTCATGCGCTCACGCACGACGCGCTCCATACGAGCCAGACCGGTGCGGACCTGGTTCTGGATGAGCTCGCCGACGCTGCGCAGACGACGGTTGCCGAAGTGGTCGATGTCGTCGGTCTCGACGACGATCGAGCCACCGCTGTCGCCGACCGTCTCGGTCTCGCCCGCGTGGAGCTTCACCAGGTACTTGATCGTCGAGATGATGTCCTCGACGGTCAGGATGCCGGCGTCCAGCGGAGCGTCCGCGCCCAGCTTCTTGTTGACCTTGTAGCGGCCGACCTTGGCGAGGTCGTAGCGCTTCGGGTTGAAGTACAGGTTCTCGAGCAGCGTCTGCGCGGCCTCGCGCGTGGGGGGCTCGCCCGGACGCAGCTTGCGGTAGATGTCGAGCAGCGCGTCGTCCTGGCCCTGGGTGTGGTCCTTCTCCAGGGTGGCGCGCATCGACTCGTACTCGCCGAACTCCTCGAGGATCTGCTCGGTCGTCCAGCCGAGCGCCTTGAGCAGCACGGTGACCGACTGCTTGCGCTTGCGGTCGATACGGACACCGACCATGTCGCGCTTGTCGATCTCCATCTCCAGCCAGGCACCCCGGGACGGGATGATCTTGGCGGAGAAGATGTCCTTGTCGGACGTCTTGTCGATCGAGGAGTCGAAGTAGACACCGGGCGAACGGACCAGCTGCGACACCACGACACGCTCGGTGCCGTTGATGACGAAGGTGCCCTTGTTCGTCATGAGCGGGAAGTCGCCCATGAAGACCGTCTGGGACTTGATCTCACCGGTCTCGTTGTTGGTGAACTCGGCCGTGACGAAGAGTGGGGCGGCGTACGTGAAGTCGCGCTCCTTGCACTCGTCGATGCTGTTCTTCGGCGGCTCGAAGCGGTGGTCGCGGAAGGTCAGCGACATCGACCCGGAGAAGTCCTCGATCGGGGAGATCTCCTCGAAGATCTCCTCCAGGCCGGACTTGGTGGGGACGTCCTGTCCGTTCTCCAGAGCCTCCTCGACCCGACTCTGCCAGGCGGTGTTGCCGAGCAGCCAGTCGAAGCTCTCGGTCTGCAGCGCGAGCAGGTTGGGAACCTCAAGAGGCTCCTTGATCTTTGCAAAGGAGATGCGCAGCGGGGCGGTGCTGGCGCCGTTGTTCATATTCGCGTTCGAGGCAGTGCGCGAGGCGGCCAAGAGGGGGTCCTTCCGAGGGCTCGGACTCACTACGCGCTCCCCGGTCCCTTGCCGGACACAGAGACGGAAACTCCAGTTCAGAGGAGGTTCGGTCGTCGGCGTTCGGGTGAGGGCAGACCCCTGGTGACGGGCAGAGGGCAGCTAACAGGCAGCGCAAAGGGTCAGTGTAGCCACTTGGCACACTGATGTCCAGTCTCCATGTTCTGAGACCCTTTTCATCGTCAACGCCTGCGTCATCCCTGCCCTCAACGCACGTTGATACTGCCCTCTTCGTCGCCGATCCATGCCTCGGATTCGGACCGTTCTGGCGACGCGTCCTGAGAATTGCGCGCTGCGTGCGGTTCGTCAAGGCCCCCCTGCGCAAACCCGGCGCGCCAGGGACACGACGAAGATCACCATACCCCCCGCCGGGGCGGGTGCAAGGTAACCGTGGTCGGCCTCCCAGGAACGCCGAAGAGCGACCACCCGGATGGATGATCGCTCTTCGCGGTCCGCGCGTTACAGCCCCGAGGGACGTGTTTCAGCGCACAGAGGTCTGCTCGACCTCAGAGGCCTTACTTGACCTCGACGGAGGCGCCGGCGCCCTTGAGGGACTCGGCGGCCTTCTCGGCGGCGTCCTTGGCGACCTTCTCGAGGACGGGCTTCGGGGCGCCGTCCACGAGGTCCTTGGCCTCCTTCAGGCCGAGCGAGGTCAGCTCACGCACGACCTTGATGACCTGGATCTTCTTTTCGCCGGCGCCGGTGAGGATGACGTCGAACTCGTCCTTCTCCTCCTCGACCGGGGCGGCGGCGGCCGGACCGGCCGGGCCCGCGACGGCGACCGCGGCGGCGGTGACGTCGAACTTCTCCTCGAACGCCTTCACGAACTCGGAGAGCTGGATGAGGGTCATGCCCTCGAACTCGGCGAGCAGTTCGTCCTGGGTGAGAGCCACGATGGCTTTCCTTCCACTAATTTCGGCTGGTGCCGGATGTACATGTCTGGCGGGCGTACGTTCGGCCCGCTACGACCTATGCCTCAGGCGGGGTGCCTCAGGCGGCGGTCATTTCGGGAGCCGAATTACTCGGCACCGCCCTGCTCGTCCTGCTTGGCACGGAGCGCGTCCACGGTGCGGACGAGCTTCGACGGGAGCGCCTGGAAGACCTGAGCAGCCTGGGTCTGCTTGCCCTTCATGGCGCCCGCCAGCTTGGCGAGCAGAACCTCGCGGGACTCGAGGTCCGCAAGCTTCTTGATCTCGTCGGCGGACAGCGCCTTGCCGTCAAGGACACCGCCCTTGATGACGAGGTTCGGGTTGTCCTTGGCGAAGTCACGAAGACCCTTCGCCGACTCCACCGGGTCACCGGTGACGAAGGCGACCGCCGTCGGACCGTTGAACAGGTCGTCGAGCGTCGAGATCCCGGCCTCGTTGGCCGCAATCTTGGTCAGCGTGTTCTTCACCACGGCGTACTGGGCGTTCTCACCGAGCGACCGGCGCAGCGTCTTGAGCTGCGCCACGGTGAGACCCCGGTACTCGGTCAGCACGGCGGCGTTCGAGCTGCGGAACTGCTCCGTCAGCTCGGCCACCGCGGCAGCCTTGTCGGGCCTTGCCATAGAGCGTCGGCCTCCTTCCGGGTGTTGAGGACCGCTCGGAAGGGGCTGGGGAAAACGAAACGCCCCGGCGCAGGCGCACGGGGCGTAGCTCGACCGAACACACACGTGAGCGTGTGTCCCGGGAGCACTTCCACAGTCACCTGCGCGGGTCGTCCGCCGTTCAGCGGATCCTTCGGCCACCGCACACTCTTACGAGCACACGGCAACGACCAGCGGTCTTTGGCTTCTGTAGGAGCGTACGGGACCGGTGCGCTGTCAGGCAAATCGGCTCCGCCCGGGTGCTCCCGGGCGCTCAGGAGACGGTGCCGCCCTGCTTCTTCAGCAGCGTCCCGAAGTCCTCGGTGTCGCCGGCCGGGGGCTGCTCGGCGGTGACCTTCACGCCGTAGTCGCTGTAGTAGGCGGTCTGGGTCATCGCGCCGTTCGCCGTGTCGGCCTTCTCGGTCTTCTTGACCAGCAGGTCCCTGTCGTCGACCCAGATGTCGACGGTCTCGGTGCCGACGCCGGCCTGGGTGAGCTGCCTTTGCAGCGCGCTCTCGCCGGCCAGGTCGGAGACGTTCACCGTGCCCGAGTAGTGGGTGGAATGCACGCCGGTGACCTGCTCCTCGCCCGTCCTCCGCACGTCCCCGGAGGCGAGCAGCAGCCGTACCGACTGGTTGGGCGTGGTGTTGCGCATCAGGTCCGTCATCATCGCGCCCGAGCCGCCGCCGAGGGTGGCGAGGTAGTCATACGGGTACCTGATCCAGTGCTTGCCGCCCAGCTGCCGGGCGAACGCGGGGCCGACCTTGGCGTAGTAGGCGTCCCGGAGATAGCGGGTCTCCAGGGACGTGGAGTCGAGCCGGCGCATCAGGTCGGCGGTGGTGCCGCCGGTGTAGGTGATGGTGAGCGTGCCGGTGAGGCCGTCCGTCCAGCCGAGTGCGCCCTCGGCCTTCGTGGACATCAGGGAGCCGAGGGCCGTGGTGGAGCGGACCCGGACCGACCGGGCCTGGTGCGTGGACTGCTCGGCGGAGCGCAGGGCGGCCAGGGAGCGGGCCTGGTGGGCGGTTGTTTCCTTGGTGTCCGGATCTGGCGAGGGAGTGCACGCGGTCACCCCGGTCAGCGCGCTCGCCACCGCGATCGCCAGGGCCACCCGGCGCACACTCGACCTCGTCATCTCGGCCCACCCCCATACGAGTCCCGCACCCCCGACGCTAACCCAGGCCACCGACAGCCGTGGCGGAAGTCCGGCAAGGGCCGGTGTACCGCGGAAAAGGGGACGGGCCCCGCAACCCTGTCGGATTGCGGGGCCCGCTGTCGCTGACGCGTCCCTGACGCGGCTGCCGGACCGAGCGCGGGGCTCAGACGGCGGCCGGGTCCTCCTCGGTGAGGAGGTTGCGGGTGCGGTTCGGGTCTACCGGGATGCCGGGGCCCATGGTGGTGCTCACCGCGGCCTTCTTGATGTAGCGACCCTTGGCGGCGGACGGCTTCAGACGGAGGATCTCCTCCAGCGCCGCGCCGTAGTTCTCGACCAGCTTCACGTCGTCGAAGGACGCCTTGCCGATGATGAAGTGCAGGTTCGAGTGCTTGTCGACGCGGAACTCGATCTTGCCGCCCTTGATCTCGGTCACGGCCTTGGCGGTGTCCGGGGTCACGGTGCCGGTCTTCGGGTTCGGCATCAGACCACGAGGGCCGAGGACGCGGCCGAGGCGGCCGACCTTGCCCATGAGGTCCGGGGTGGCGACGACGGCGTCGAAGTCCAGACGGCCCTTCGCCACCTCGTCGATCAGTTCGTCGGCGCCGACGATGTCGGCGCCCGCGGCACGCGCGGCCTCGGCACGGTCACCGGTCGCGAAGACCAGGACCCGGGCGGTCTTGCCGGTGCCGTGCGGGAGGTTCACGGTGCCACGGACCATCTGGTCGGCCTTGCGCGGGTCGACACCCAGACGGAAGGCGACCTCGACGGTGCCGTCGAACTTGGACGTGGAGGTCTCCTTGGCGAGACGGACGGCCTCGAGCGGGGCGTACAGCTTCTCCCGGTCGATCTTCTCGTCCGCAGCGCGAAGGGCCTTGCTGCGCTTGCTCACAACTTGCTCCTGTGGGTTCTGAAGGAGTCGTGGTGTACGGGCCGAGCAGGCCCTACCACGGTGGTTCTGACGAAGGTGGGGTTCAGCCCTCGACCGTGATGCCCATGGAACGGGCGGTGCCGGCGATGATCTTCGACGCGGCGTCCAGGTCGTTGGCGTTCAGGTCGGGAAGCTTGGTCTGGGCGATCTCCCGGACCTGCTCCTGAGTGATCTTGGCGACCTTGGTCTTGTGCGGCTCGCCGGAGCCCTTCTCCACACCAGCGGCCTTGAGGATCATCTTCGCGGCCGGCGGGGTCTTGGTGACGAAGGTGAAGGAGCGGTCTTCGTAGACCGTGATCTCGACCGGGATGACCCAACCGCGCTGCGACTCGGTCGCGGCGTTGTAGGCCTTGCAGAACTCCATGATGTTGACGCCGTGCTGGCCGAGCGCGGGGCCGACCGGCGGGGCGGGGTTCGCCGCACCGGCGTTGATCTGGAGCTTGATGAGCCCCGTGACCTTCTTCTTCTTGGGAGGCATAGCTCTCCGGGTCCTTTCCATTCGGGTCCTGCCTGCGCAAGGGGACCACCCTGAACGCAGGCATACCGCACAACGATAACGGGTATGGATGCGCGGCCAAAAACCGAGCAGGTCAGGCTCTCGCCTGACCTGCTCGGAAGCATGACGTCCAGAAGGAACTAGTTCTTCTGGATCTGGTCGAACGAAAGCTCCACAGGCGTCTCACGCCCGAAGATCTCCACGAGACCCTTGACCTTCTTGGAGTCAGGGTTGATCTCGTTGATCGTCGCCTGAAGCGTGGCGAACGGGCCGTCGGTCACGGTGACCGAGTCGCCCACCTCGAAGTCCAGCACCTGGACCTCGACCTTACGCTGCGGCATCGGCTTGCCCTCGGCCTCCGCCGCCTCGCGAGCCGCCTTCTCCTCGGCCTCCGGAGCGAGCATCTTGACGATCTCGTCCAGGGTCAGCGGGTACGGGTCGTAGGCGTTGCCGACGAAGCCGGTGACACCCGGGGTGTTGCGGACGACGCCCCAGGACTCGTTCGTCAGGTCCATGCGGACGAGCACATAACCGGGCAGCTTGTTCTGCTTGATGGTCTTGCGGTCGCCGTTCTTGATCTGGACGACCTCTTCCTGCGGCACCTCGGCCTGGAAGATGTAGTCCTCGACGTTCAGCGAGACGGCGCGCTGCTCCAGGTTGGTCTTCACGCGGTTCTCGTAGCCGGCGTAGGTGTGGATGACGTACCACTCACCCGGCAGCAGGCGCAGTTCGTCGCGCAGTGCCTGGACGGGGTCGACCGGCTCGGCGGGCTCTTCCTCGGCAGCCTCTTCGGCGTCATCAACCTCGTCGGCCTCTGCGATGCCGGCGCCCTCGTCCTCGACGTGGATCGCGGCCACCTCGGCCG
Source organism: Streptomyces sp. NPDC005866 (assembly GCF_040629895.1). NCBI lineage: Bacteria > Bacillati > Actinomycetota > Actinomycetes > Kitasatosporales > Streptomycetaceae > Streptomyces > Streptomyces sp. NPDC005866. Next base: position 212,067 of record NZ_JBEXWP010000012.1, on the reverse strand, counting down.
GCTCCCCCAGTGCGGCCTCGGCAGCCTCGAACTCGTCCTGCTCGTCCGCGCCCTCGACGATGTCGAGCTCGTCGTCGACCGTCTCGGCCGCCTGCCCAGTGGGCTCGATGGCGTCGTCGTTCAGGTTCGGGTCAGACACGATGGCTGCTTCTTCCTGGATACATAGGGGTGGAACATGCGAAAACGGGCGCCGGTACCACGGCGCCCTTCGCTCTGTGCTCAGCCGAAGACGTACTTGGCAGCGTGGTTGAGTCCATAGTCAATCACGGTCACCAGGGCGATCATGATGGCGACGAAGAAGATCACCACGGTGGTGTACGACGTCAGCTGGTGGCGAGTCGGCCAGACGACCTTGCGGAGCTCCGCGACGATCTGGCGATAGAAGGTGGCGAGGCGCTTCAGCGGGCCCTTCTTGGCACGCTTGCCGCCCTTGCGGGCCTTCTTCTTGGACTCCGACATCTCGTCCTGGGCATCAGGCGTATCGATGGAGCCCACGGCGTCCGTCATTCAACCTCACCTGATCCCGGGTCATGGCCGTGCCGCGCCCGGTTCCTGAGCCGCACGGCGGTGCAATGCTTGTACGTACATGCGCACACATCCTGGCGGTGTGTGTAGCAGGGCCGGAGGGACTTGAACCCCCAACCGCCGGTTTTGGAGACCGGTGCTCTACCAATTGAGCTACGACCCTTTGCTGTGTCCCCCAACGTACCGCATCCGGCCGAGTGCTCGGAGTGCACCCGCTCAGCCACGGCTGCTGAAGGCCAACGAGGTGAGAGTGTACGTGGTCCGCGGCGCCGCGTCGAACAGAAAGCGGCAGTCCGGGGGACCGTACGGAAGATCGTCCTGGCCGGGGACCGGATCCGCACGCTTGTTCACGGTCCGGTCCGTGGTTGTTCAGTCTGTGAAACCGGCGTGCCACGCAGGTTTCCGGTCTGAAACGATGGACCCCATGAGCGCTGCAACCCCTCCCACCGAGCGCCGGGTCTCCGCCCGAGTCGGCGCGATCTCCGAGTCCGCCACCCTCGCCGTGGACGCCAAGGCCAAGGCCCTGAAGGCCGCCGGACGCCCGGTGATCGGCTTCGGCGCCGGTGAGCCCGACTTCCCGACCCCGGACTACATCGTCGACGCCGCGATCGAGGCCTGCAAGAACCCGAAGTACCACCGCTACACGCCGGCCGGCGGTCTGCCCGAGCTGAAGGCGGCGATCGCCGCGAAGACGCTGCGCGACTCCGGCTACGAGGTCGACGCGAGCCAGGTCCTCGTCACCAACGGCGGCAAGCAGGCGATCTACGAGGCCTTCGCCGCGATCCTCGACCCGGGCGACGAGGTCATCGTCCCCGCCCCGTACTGGACGACGTACCCGGAGTCGATCCGTCTCGCCGGGGGTGTCCCGGTGCCGGTCGTCGCGGACGAGACGACCGGGTACCGCGTCTCCGTGGAGCAGTTGGAGGCGGCGCGCACCGACAAGACGAAGGTCGTGCTCTTCGTCTCCCCGTCCAACCCGACCGGCGCGGTCTACACCGAGGCCGAGACCGAGGCGATCGGCCGCTGGGCCGTCGAGCACGGCCTGTGGGTGCTGACCGACGAGATCTACGAGCACCTCGTCTACGGGGACGCGAAGTTCACCTCGCTGCCGGCGATCCTGCCCGAGCTGCGCGACAAGTGCGTCGTCGTCAACGGTGTCGCCAAGACGTACGCGATGACGGGCTGGCGGGTCGGCTGGGTCATCGGCCCCAAGGACGTCGTCAAGGCGGCCACGAACCTCCAGTCGCACGCCACCTCGAACGTCTCCAACGTGGCGCAGGTCGCCGCCCTGGCCGCCGTCTCCGGCGACCTGGAGGCCGTGGCGAAGATGCGCGAGGCCTTCGACCGCCGTCGCAAGACCATCGTGCGGATGCTCAACGAGATCGACGGCGTGATCTGCCCGGAACCCGAGGGCGCCTTCTACGCGTACCCGTCGGTCAAGGCGCTGCTCGGCAAGGAGATCCGCGGCAAGCGCCCGGCCTCCTCGGTGGAGCTCGCCGAGCTGATCCTGGAGGAGGCGGAGGTCGCGGTCGTACCCGGCGAGGCCTTCGGCACGCCCGGCTACCTGCGGCTGTCGTACGCGCTCGGTGACGAGGACCTCGCCGAGGGCGTGAGCCGGATGCAGAAGCTGCTGGCGGAAGCCAAGGACTGAGCCTCTTCCCGCGTCCACGCGCGCGTACGGGCCGTCTCCCTCCGGGGAGGCGGCCCGTTTTCGTGTGCCCGCTCACGCGTGCGAGCAAGGCCACTAACGGGGAATCGGCTACCGGTACGGCGGCTATGTGCGGCAGGATCCTGGAATGGAGCACGTACGTGATGTCTCTGAGCTGCCGAAGGCTCATCTGCATCTGCACTTCACCGGTTCGATGCGGCCGGGAACCGTCCTGGAACTGGCCGACAAGTACGGCGTACGCCTCCCCGAGGCGCTGACCGACGCTCTGACCAGCGGCGAACCACCGAAACTGCGGGCCACCGACGAACGCGGCTGGTTCCGATTCCAGCGGCTGTACGACGCCGCGCGCTCCTGTCTGAGAGAGCCCGAGGACATCCGGCGGCTGGTCCGGGAGGCCGCCGAGGAGGACATCAAGGACGGCTCGGGCTGGCTGGAGATCCAGGTGGACCCGACGTCGTACGCCCCCAGGCTGGGCGGGCTGATCCCGGCCCTTGAGATCATCCTGGACGCGGTGGAGACGACGTCCCGGGAGACGGGCCTCGGCATGCGCGTCCTGGTGGCCGCGAACCGAATGAAGCACCCTCTGGACGCGCGCACGCTCGCGCGGCTGGCCGTGCGGTACGCGGACCGGGGCGTGGTCGGCTTCGGGCTCTCGAACGACGAGCGCCGGGGCATGGCGCGGGACTTCGACCGGGCCTTCCACATCGCGCGCGAGGGCGGCCTGCTGGCGGCCCCGCACGGCGGCGAGCTGACGGGCCCGGCGTCGGTGCGGGACTGCCTGGACGATCTGCACGCCTCCCGGATCGGGCACGGCGTGCGGGCGGCGGAGGACCCGAGGCTCCTCAAGCGCCTGGCGGACCGGGGCATCACCTGCGAGGTGTGCCCGGCCTCCAACGTGGCCCTGGGCGTCTACGAGAAGCCCGAGGACGTCCCGCTGCGCACCCTCTTCGAGGCGGGCGTCCCGATGGCGCTGGGCGCCGACGACCCGCTCCTGTTCGGCTCCCGGCTGGCCGCCCAGTACCACATCGCGCGCGTGCACCACGGTTTCACGGACGCGGAACTGGCGGAGCTGGCCCGGCAGTCGGTACGGGGTTCGGCGGCGCCGGAGGACGCGAAGACGAAGCTGCTGGCGGGCATCGACAAGTGGCTCACCACGCCGGTTTCCTGATCGGGGTTCTCCTCGGGGTTGGGCCGGAACTCGCGCAGGCTCAGCCGCACCCGGAGTGCCTCATGGCATCAGGGTCGCGGGCGGCGGGGATCCTCGGCAGCGGAGATTCCGTCGAGCAGGGTGCGCACGAGCCGGGCGGCGAAGGGGTCGACCGGCGGGCGTTGGCCGGTCGGGGTCGCCTCGAAGGCGAAGACGCGCTGGACACAGGCGCCGAGCAGGAGGGAGGCGGCCGCGAAGGTGTCGGCGTCGGGGCGGATCCGCCCGGCCGCCTGTTCGGCGCGCAGATACGCGTCGAGGGCTTGGATCGGCACGTGCGGGCCGGCGCCGATCGTGCGCAACTGGTCGTCGAGCCGGCGTTTGAGCTGCTTCTCGGCGTAGAGGGAGGCGGTGATCGGGAAGCTCTCCTCGTAGAAGAGGGCGGCCTGGCGCGCGATCTGGGTGAGGTTCTCCTCCAGAGAGCCCCGGCCGGGTTCGTGGGAGAGCTCGCCGAGCAGCGGGATCAGCCGCGGCAGCCGCTCGGTCAGGACGTGCACGAACAGCTCTTCCTTGCTGGGGAAGTACTTGTAGAGCGCCGCCTCGGAGCAGCCGGCCGCCCTGGCGATCTCCTTGGTGGTGGCACGGGCGAGCCCGGCGGTGCGCATCAGCTCGTGAGCGGCGTCGAGGATGCGGACGCGGGCCGGTTTCTGCTGCATGACGCCCAAGGATCACACGCCTTTTCCTGCGGCTGCGACGGATGCCCCGAAGAGCCTTGACGGGTGGGTGAGTGCTTACCCACTCTAGAGACCGAGCGCGGGTGGGTGAATACTCACCCACCCCTGACGCATGAGCACACGGGAGCAGTCATGAACCTCACTGTCTTCGGCGCGACCGGTGGGATCGGCCGGGAGATCGTCCGCCAGGCGCTGGTGTCCGGGCACCGGGTCACGGCGGTCGTCCGCGACCCCGCCAGGCTGACCGTGACCGGCCCCGGCCTGGAGTTGGTCCGCGCGGACCTCACCGACGCCGATGCGGTCCGCCCCGCAGTCGCCGACCGGGACGCGGTCCTCTCCGGTCTGGGCCCGCGCGGCCGGGGGGACGCCGGGGTCGCCGCCCGCCTGACCCGCACGGTCCTGGCCGCCATGCAGGCCGAGGGGGTCCGGCGCGTTGTGGTGGTCAGCGCGGCCCCGGTGGGTCCGGAACCGGCCGACGGTCTCCTCGACCGCACCGCGCGCGGCCTGGTCGGCAGGATCCTCAAGCCGGTCTACGACGACCTGCGCGAGATGGAGGCGGAGCTGTCCCGCAGCGGCACCGACTGGACGTCGGTCCGCCCACCCCGCCTCCAGGACAAGCCCCTCACCGGCACCTACCGCACGGTGATCGGCGGCTTTCCCACGAAGGGACGTTTCATCGCACGGGCGGACGTGGCCCACGCGATGCTGTCGATGATCGAGGACGGGGGGACGGTGAAGCAGGGGGTGGGAGTGGCCTACTGAAGCGTCCCGCAAGGGGCGCCCAGGCTCCGCGGCCCGACACGACCGCCGAAAGTCGGTACGGACCGCTACAAGTTCACGCCCACGGTCACAGGCTCATTGACGAGCGTCACACCGAACGCCTCGTGAACACCCGCGACAACCTCACGCGCCAGCTCCAGCAGGTCCTCGGTCGTGGCCCCGCCCCGATTGGTCAGCGCCAGCGTGTGCTTCGTGGAGATCCGGGCCGCCCCGCTGCCGTATCCCTTGCCGAACCCGGCCTTGTCGATCAGCCAGGCTGCCGAGGTCTTGGTACGCCCCTCCCCCGCCGGGTAGGCGGGCGGTTCGGCGCCGTCCCCGAGCCGCTCGTACACGCGCGCGTGGAAGGCGGCGAACTGCTCGTCCGTGAGGATCGGGTTGGTGAAGAAGGACCCCGCCGACCAGGTGTCGTGGTCCTCGGGGTCGAGCACCATCCCCTTCCCGGCACGCAGTTTGAGGACGGCCTCGCGTGCGTGCGCGAGCGGCGCCCGGTCCCCCGGCTCCACTCCGAGCGCCCGCGCGGCCTCGGCGTACCGCACCGGTGCCGACAGCCCGTCGGCGTCCTCCAGCTCGAAGCGCACGCGTAGGACGACATACCGCTCGGGGTCGGCCTTGAACCGGCTGTGCCGGTACGAGAACGCGCACTCCTCGTTGGTCAGCGTCACCGTCTGGCCGGCCCGCCGGTCGTAGGCGATGACCTCGGTGATGGTCGAGGAGACCTCCTGGCCGTACGCTCCGACGTTCTGGATGGGCGTGGCGCCCGCGGACCCCGGGATCCCGGCGAGGCACTCGATGCCCGCGAGGCCCGCCTCGACGGTGCGGGCGACCACGTCGGTCCACACCTCGCCGGCCGCCAGCTCCAGCGTCGTACCGCGCGGTTCGAAGCCGGTGGTGGCGATGCGCAGGGCGGTGCCGTCGAAGCCCTTGTCGCCGATGACCAGGTTCGAACCGCCGCCGATGACCAGCAGCGGGGTCCCGCTGTCGTCGGCCTCACGGACGGCGGCGATCACCTCGGCGTCGGTGGTCGCGGTGAGCAGCCGGGTGGCGGGGCCGCCGAGCCGGAAGGTGGTGAGGGGGGCGAGGGGGGCGTCGTGGAGTTCCTGCACGCGCCCAAGACTACGAGACGCCACCGGCACTCCCGCCGTCACGAGAGCACGCGCGCGTGGGCCCCGTCCCACCGGCCACCGGGAACGGGGCCCACGCGCGCGTGCCGTCAGCTGCCGACGGTCACCGGCGCCGAGGCCGGCTCCCCCTCGGTCACCACCCGCGCGCCACGCCGCCGGCCGGGGATGAGCAGGGCGGCCAGCCCTCCGAGGGCGACCACGGCCGCGCCGGTGACCAGGGCGGGCCGTAGCCCGTCCACGAAGCTCTGGGCGCTCTCGTAGCCGCCCTGGGCGGAGAAGATGGACGACATGACGGCGATGCCGAGCGCACCGCCGACCTCGCGCAGCGCGTTGTTGGTGCCGGAGGCGATGCCCTGTTCCCGCGGACGTACGGCGGACATCACGAGGTTGGCGGCGGGGGCGAAGTACAGCCCCATACCGATACCGCTGCTGATCAGACCCGGCAGCTGAGCGCCGTAGGAGGCGTGCGCGGTGACTACTGATGCCATGTAGGCGAGCCCGGCCGCCTGGAAGAAGAGCCCGGCGGCGACGACCGGGCGACCGCCCATCCGGTCGGAGAGAATCCCGGCGATCGGTGCGACGAGCATCGGCATGCCGGTCCAGGGCAGCATCCTGAGGCCCGCCTCGGTGGGCGAGTATCCGAGGACCCCCTGCATGTACTGGCTGAGCAGGAAGATCGAGCCGAACATCCCGAGGAACATCAGCAGACTGGCCCCATTGATCCCGGAGAAGGCGCGGGAGCGGAAGAGCCGCATCGGCAGCATCGGGTTCTTGGCGCGGCTGCCATGGATGACGAAGCCGACGAGCAGGGCGGCGCCCGCGAACAGCCCGGTGAGCACGAGGGAGCTGGACCAGCCGTCGGCGGGGCCGCGCACCAGGCCGTAGACGATCCCGAAGAGACCACCGCTGGCGAGGAGGGTGCCGGGGACGTCGAGCGGGGCGCCGGTGCCGTGGGACTCGGCGAGGCGGAGACGGGCGAGCGGCAGCAGGGCCAGGCCGAGCGGGACGTTCAGCCAGAAGATCCAATGCCAGGACACATGCTCGGTGAGGCTGCCGCCGATGAGCGGCCCGGAGGCGACCGCGAGCCCGTTGACGGCGCCCCAGATGCCGAACGCCATCCCGCGCCTGGCCTCGGGCACGGCCGCCGTCAGCAGGGTGAGCGTCAGCGGCATCATCACGGCCGCGCCGACACCCTGCACCGCGCGGGCGGCGATCAGGGAGTCGATACCGGGTGCCATGGCCGCGGCGGCGGAGGCGCCGGTGAAGATGGTGAGTCCGGCGAGGAAGAGCCGACGGCGGCCGAAGCGGTCGCCGAGGGCCGCGCCGAACATCAGCAGGACGGCGAAGGTGAGCGTGTAGGCGCTCACCGTCCATTCGAGGTCGTCCAGGGCGCCGCCGAGGTCCTCACGAATGGAGGGCAGTGCGGTGGTGACGACGAGGTTGTCGAGGGCCGCCATGAATCCGGCGACGCTGGTGATGACGAGCGCCCATACGGCGCCCCCACGGCGTGCGGTCTTTTGCGCGGTCTTTTGCGCGGTCTTTTGTGCCGTTGGTTGTGACATCGCTCCCCCAGAGCGTGTTCCAAGCATTGATTAGCTATTAGTCATTAGTCACTAACTTTCGCGCCCATGTAAGGGACGGGGCCGAGGCCGGCGGACCGCCTCTCCCCCGTGACGCTGCGCGCTATTTCTCCAGCCGCCTCGTGACCTTGGCAGCCGTGTAAATCCCCTGCCAGACCCGGTGCTCGAGCGGGAACCCCATGGCCGCGTAGGTGTTGATGAGCATCCCTTTGGCCATGAAGCTCGTGGTGTCGTCGACGTCGGCCCCGGAGAGCAGATGGACGGTGTCCCAGAGCCGCAGCCAGCCGGCCCGCACGAGCTCACCGAACTCCCGCTCCCCCTCCGCCTCCGCGGCGGCGACGGTGATGTACGTCTGCATCTGCATCTGGAGCCGCTCCGGCTGCTCCAGGATCAACTGCACATACGCCGCACCCATGGCACACAGGGCTTCCTCGCCCTCCAGCCCCTCGGCCGCCTTCTCGAAGACCTCGCGCATCTCGTCGATGCAGCGCTGCGAGGCGGCGGCGAAGATCGCCTTCTTGCCCGGGAAGAGCCGGAAGAGATACGGCTGCGAAACCCCGACCCGCTTGGCGATCGCCTCGGTGGAGGTGCCGTAGTAGCCCCTCTGCGAGAACTCGGCGATCGCCGCGCGGATGACACTCTCGCGTCGCTCCTCGGCACTCATCCTGACCATGCGAGTAAGTTAGTGCTCAATCACTAACTACGTCAAGGGGTCGTCGCCTGCGGACGGTTCAGGGGGGTCAGCCCGCCCCTGCCCCCTCGCCCGTGGACCCCTGCCGTGCCCCCCGGGGCAACGACACGTAAGGGGCGCCCCGCCATGGAGGGCACCCCTTACCGCAAGCACGCGCGGGCTCACTGCCGGCGCAGCTCGGCTCGAACTCGAGCGGCTCGGGCTCGGGCTCGGGCTCGGGCTCGGGCTCGGGCTCGGCTCAGCTAAGCCGTACAACCGCGCGCGACATGCCCAGCACCTTCTGCCCGGCGCTCATCGCCGTCAGGTCGACGCGCACGGTGTTGTCGTCGAGCTTGGCCGCGACCTTGCCGCTGACCTCGATCAGGGCGCCCTGGTCGTCGTTCGGGACGACGACGGGCCGGGTGAAGCGGACGCCGTACTCGGCGATCGCGCCCGGGTCGCCGGTCCAGTCGGTGACCACGCGGATCGCCTCGGCCATGGTGAACATGCCGTGCGCGATGACGTCCGGCAGACCCACCTCCTTGGCGAACTTCTCGTTCCAGTGGATGGGATTGAAGTCCCCGGAGGCACCCGCGTACCGCACCAGCGTGGCGCGGGTCACGGGAAAGGTCTGGGCGGGCAGTTCGGTGCCGACCTCGACATCCTCGTACGCGATCTTCGATGTCATCGGATCCTCACGCCTCGCCTTCTTCTGCGTCCGCCGCGCGGGCCACCAGCTTGGTCAGGGCGCTCACCACGAGTTCGCCCGCCTCGTCGTGGACGTCGCCGCGGATGTCGATGACGTCGTTGCCCGCGAGGGACTTGACGGCCTCGATCGTCGAGGTGACGGACAGCCGGTCGCCGGCACGCACCGGACGCCGGTAGGCGAACTTCTGGTCGCCGTGCACCACCCGGCTGTAGTCCAGGCCCAGCTGCGGGTCCTCGACGACCTGCCCGGCCGCACGGAAAGTGATCGAGAAGACAAACGTCGGCGGGGCGATCACGTCGGAATAGCCGAGCGCCTTGGCGGCCTCCGGGTCCGTGTACACGGGGTTGGGGTCGCCGACCGCCTCGGCGAACTCACGGATCTTCTCCCGGCCCACCTCGTAGGGCTCGGTGGGTGGGTAGGTCCGTCCCACAAAGGACTGGTCGAGCGCCATTGGCCCGGCACCTCCTGATGTCTGCTGTGATGCCCCACAAACTAGCGGGAAAGCCATCTGCCGAAACGCCGTGAGGCCGCCCCCGAGTCGGGGACGGCCTCACGAACGAGCCTGTTGTTATCGCGTCTCGCGGTGCGCGGTGTGCGCATTGCAACGCGGGCAGTGCTTCTTCATCTCAAGACGGTCCGGGTTGTTACGCCGGTTCTTCTTGGTGATGTAGTTCCGCTCCTTGCACTCCACGCAGGCCAGCGTGATCTTCGGGCGGACGTCGGTGGCAGCCACGTGAGTGCTCCTAAGACGAACGGATGGACTGATTCAACGCAAGCAAGAGTAGCCGATCGAAGGACCGACCCCGCAATCGGCTACTGTCAGTAGCGGTGACCGGACTTGAACCGGTGACACAGCGATTATGAGCCGCTTGCTCTACCGACTGAGCTACACCGCTTTGATGAGATCGGTCCCGCCTCGCGACGGGACCTCTCACACCAGAGCCCCAATACGGAATCGAACCGTAGACCTTCTCCTTACCATGGAGACGCTCTGCCGACTGAGCTATTGGGGCGAGCGATGAAGACATTACACGCTCGGCCGCCGTTCACCCAAATCCGTTTCCCGCCGCCCTACCGGGCCTCTTCCGCCCGGCTCACGGCAGCCTCCCTGGCCGCTCCAGGCGCTCCTCACGCGCGCGTACCGAACCGGTCCGGACCGGTCCGACGACGCCGGTACGACTATTGCGCTCCTCCCCGCCCCGCGCGGTTCGCCACCCTAGGCTCGACTCACTCTGCGTGATCTTGAGTCCCCCACCTGGACCGACCTTCCTGGAGCGCGATGCCCGACAGCCACCCGCAGCCGCCTTCGTCGTCGTCCAACTCCCCGGGTTCCTCGGGACAGTCCGAACCGACCGGGCTCCTGCTGTGCGGGGCGCGGCTCACCGACGGCCGGACCGTCGACGTACGGCTGGGCGGCGGACGCATCGAGGCGGTCGGTACGGCCGGCAGCCTGGCGCCGGGTGCGGCGCGCGCGTGCGGCGCGCGCGTGGACCTGAGCGGCTACCTCCTCCTCCCGGCCCCGGCCGAACCACACGCCCACGGCGACACCGCTCTCTCCGCCGGTCGCGGCGGCCCTGTCTCGTGCGAACCCGAGGACGTCCAGCGCCGCGCCACGGAGGCGGCACTGTTGCAGCTCGGCCATGGCGCGACGGCGGTACGTGCGCATGTGCGCGTGGGCGACGTCCAGGGGCTGGCGGCCCTTGCCGCCGTTCTCCAGGCGCGCCGCTCGCTGCGCGGGCTGGCGGAGCTGTCGGCGGTCGCAATGCCACGCGTGCTGACCGGGGTGGCCGGCGCCGAGGGGCTGGCGATACTGCGGGACGCCGCGAAGATGGGCGCATCCGTGCTGGGCGGCTGTCCTGACCTGGACCCCGATCCCACGGGCTATGCGGAGGCCGTGCTGGAGGTGGCCTCCGAGCATGGCTGCCCGGTCGATCTGCACACGGACGCCGTCGACCCGGCCCGACTGGCTAGGCTCGCGGCGATGGCGGGCGGCATGCGCCCCGGCGTGACACTCGGCCCGTGCGCCGGGCTCGCGCGCCTGCCCGGTGAGGCGGCCGCCCGGGTCGCGGACCAGCTCGCCGCGGCCGGCGTCACGGTGGTGTGCCTGCCCCAGGGCGGCTGCGGCTCCGTCGACCGGCGCGGCACGGCTCCGGTACGGCTGCTGCGCGGGGCCGGGGTGCGGGTCGCCGCAGGCAGCGGGGCCTTGCGCGACCTGTCGAACCCCGTCGGCCGCGGCGATCCCCTGGAGGCGGCCTACCTCCTGGCCTCCCGCCACGGCCTGCGCCCCGAGGACGCCTACGACACCGTGAGCTCCTCCTCCCGTGCTGCCCTCGGCCTTCCCGAGGTCCGCGTCGAGGCCGGCTTCCCCGCCGAACTCCTCGCCGTACGCGGCGACCACCTGGCCGGTGCCCTCTCCCTCGCCTACAGCCGGATCGTGGTGCACGAGGGGCGCGTGGTGGCACGCACGAGCGCGGTCCGCGAGTACTGCAACTCGGCGGCGACAGCGGAGCTGGGGCTGCCTCGGCAGGGGCGGGGGCGGGGGGACGTGTCCTGAGGGGGCGCCCGGGGCGGAGGCGCCGGGCGCTTATCTGGGGAGTGCGAGCGGGAGCGGGTAGCGGGCGTGGGCGAAGGGCCGGGCTCGTGGTGGTGGCAGTGCGGGGGCAGCGGCTCAGAGGCGGGCGCAGCTCCGGGGGGCGGGCGCGCGGCGGCGGACGCGGGCAGGCTCGCGAACTCCGGGCGGCGCGAACTCCGGGGGCCCGGGCGCCTGAGGCGCGCGCCTGGGCGTGGGCGCTGGGGCGTGGCGCTGGGGGCGTGTCGGGAGCGCGGGCGCCGGTGTGCGGGTGAGTGCGCGGGAGCGCGCGGCGCAGAGGAGCGTGTCCACGGGGGGCTCGAACCCCTACCTCTGGCGCTCGACGGGACCTGCGCGGGCGCGTGGGGGCACATGAAGTCGTGCGGCGGATGCGGGCCTTCGGGCGTACGGTCGGAAACATGCGCATTGTCATCGCTGGTGGTCATGGTCAGATCGCGCTGCGGTTGGAGCGACTGCTCTCCGCGCGTGGGGACGAGGTCGCGGGAATCATCCGGAAAGCCGAGCAGGGCGACGATCTGCGGGCAGCCGGTGCCGAACCGGTGCTGCTCGACCTGGAGTCGGCGTCGGTCGAGGAGGTCGCGGCTCATCTGCAGCGAGCGGACGCGGCGGTGTTCGCGGCGGGCGCGGGCCCGGGCAGCGGCCCGGCCCGCAAGGAAACGGTGGACAAAGGCGCGGCGGTGCTGTTCGCGGACGCGGCCGTGCGCGCGGGCGTGCGCCGTTTCGTGGTCGTCTCGACGATGGGCGCGGATCCGGCGCACCAGGGTGACGGGGTCTTCGACGTGTATCTGCGGGCCAAGGGCGAGGCCGACGCGTACATCAGCCGGCAGAGCGCCCTGGACTGGACGATCCTGCGCCCCGGTTCGCTGACGAACGAGCCGGGCACGGGCCTGGTGCGTCTGGAGGCGCACACGGGCCCGGGTGAAATCCCGCGCGACGACGTGGCCGCCGTACTCGCGGAGTTGGTAGACACGGTGGCGACAGCCGGTCTGACCCTGGAGCTGATCAGCGGCTCGACGCCGATCCCGGTGGCCGTGAAGTCGGTGGCCGGGAACTGAAGTCGCCGCCCGGCCGTTGGGACTTGTGACGGTGACGGCGGCCGGGCGGAGCTCTCAGAAGAGCGGCAGCTGCCCGGGAAAGTCCGGCACGGCGTGACCGTCCAACGACGGCTGGACCGCCCCGAGTTGGGCCTGCCGCCGCGAGCCCGAGCAGGAGACCAGGTCGCCGGTCTCCCGCGCCCCGGGCGGGTCGTGCCGTGCGAAGCGTCCCGCGACGACAGCGATTTCGCGGCGGCAGACCGGACAGGTTCTACGTCGGGAGGACATGCGTTCAGTGTGCCCGGGGGTGTGGCACACGTACCGGGGGCCGTGGGGGCCCAAGGACGGCTGATCCGGATGTCCCCGGTGTCGGTGGTGCGGGCCCCGGTAGCGCGGTGTCGTCATCCCCTCGGTCCGGCCCGCCTCCACGTCCTCGTGGAGCACCGATTGGATCACCGGCCGGGTCATTGGCCGGGTCGCTGGCTGGGTCGCTGGCTGCAACCGTGAGTCGGCCGGGTGCAGATTTTCCATTCGCCGGGATGACACGCCCTCAGAAGCGCGCCCCGACGCCGCTGCACGCCACGTCTCCACTCGACGTACCCCCATGACAGAACGAAAAGACCCCCTCCGGTCTGTGTTTCCACAGTCCAGAGGGGGTCTTCCCCGAAGTGGCGGCGCCAGGATTCGAACCTGGGAAGGCTGAGCCGGCAGATTTACAGTCTGCTCCCTTTGGCCGCTCGGGCACACCGCCGGGGTCTGCCACCAAGTCGAACCGCTTTCGGCGGTGCTTCCTGGCAACGACGTAAACAATACCCGATCCCGAGGGCTGCTCCGCCACCCGATTGATCCGCGCTCGCGAGACGTGGGGTGGCTAGGCTAGTGCGGATGCGGCCCGGTCCCCACACCAGGCGCGGCCCGCCGTCGCGCGCCGGAACGCATCCCGTTACGCCCCCCGATACAAGGAGCCACAGGACATGGCCGACTCCAGTTTCGACATCGTCTCGAAGGTCGAGCGGCAGGAGGTCGACAACGCCCTCAACCAGGCCGCCAAGGAGGTCTCGCAGCGCTATGACTTCAAGGGCGTGGGCGCCTCGATCGCCTGGTCCGGCGAGAAGATCCTGATGGAGGCGAACTCCGAGGAGCGGGTCAAGGCGATCCTCGACGTCTTCCAGTCGAAGCTGATCAAGCGCGGCATCTCGCTGAAGGCGCTGGACGCTGGTGAGCCGCAACTCTCCGGCAAGGAGTACAAGATCTTCGCGTCGATCGAGGAGGGCATCTCCCAGGAGAACGCGAAGAAGGTCGCGAAGGTCATCCGCGACGAGGGCCCCAAGGGTGTGAAGGCCCAGGTCCAGGGCGACGAACTGCGCGTCAGCTCCAAGAACCGCGACGACCTCCAGGCCGTGATCACGCTCCTGAAGGGCCAGGACTTCGACTTCGCACTCCAGTTCGTGAACTACCGGTAGTCACCATCGGCCGAGGTACGAGAAGGGTGGGCACCAGGGCGCCCACTCTTCTCCTCTGCCGGCCGTGGCCGGGGCTCAGTCGCGCGAATTGCCGAACAGGAGGCGGTAGACGATCAGCAGGACCAGCGAGCCGCCGATCGCCGCCAGCCAGGTCGCGCCGTCGTAGAAGTTCTTGGTGATGGGGTGGTCCAGCCAGCGGGCCGATATCCAGCCGCCGAGGAACGCGCCCACTATGCCGATGAGGGTCGTGCCGATGAAGCCGCCCGGGTCGCGTCCCGGCAGCAGGATTTTGGCGATGGCGCCGGCCAACAGCCCCAGGATGATCCAACCGATGATGCCCATGCCCTGAACCTGCCCTTCCGCGCTGTGTTCGCACTGTTCCGGCCCTGTGATTTTGTTCTGGGCCGACTGTGCCGGACAGGCTGTCCGAGCCATCCGCAGGTGGCCGTCGCGCGTCTGTTCGTGCTCTGTCGTTGACGAGGACGCCACGGCGATACCGCGCGGTTGCGGCGATCAGTAGGGTGCGGCGCATGACGTCCTCCCCTCCCGGTTTGCGGCGCACGCTCGGTGTGCGCGACGCCGTGGTCGTCGGCCTCGGCTCGATGATCGGGGCCGGTGTGTTCTCGGCCCTGGGCCCGGCGGCCCGCGCGGCCGGGTCGGGGCTGCTGCCCGGGCTGGCCGTCGCCGCCCTGGTCGCCTACTGCAACGCCATGTCCTCGGCCCGTCTCGCCGCCCGCTACCCGCAGTCGGGCGGCACCTACGTGTACGGGCGGCAGCGGCTCGGTGCCTTCTGGGGATACCTCGCGGGCTGGGCGTTCGTCGTCGGGAAGACGGCGTCCTGCGCGGCGATGGCGCTCACCGTGGGCGCGTATGTCTGGCCGGGGCAGGCGCACGCGGTGGCGGTCGCGGCGGTGGTGGCGCTGACCGCTGTGAACTACGGGGGTATCCAGAAGTCGGCCTGGCTGACACGGGTGATCGTGGCCGTCGTGCTGGCGGTCCTCGCTTCCGTGGTGGTCGTGTGCCTGGCGTCCGGGCGAGCGGACGCCGGGCGGCTGGACATCGGGCTGTCATCGGGTGTGGGCGGGGTGCTTCAGGCCGCCGGTCTGCTGTTCTTCGCGTTCGCCGGGTACGCGCGGATCGCGACCCTCGGCGAGGAGGTGCGGGACCCGGCGCACACCATCCCGCGCGCGATTCCGCTGGCCCTGGGTATGGCGCTGGTGGTGTACGCGTGCGTGGCGGTGGCCGCACTCTCCGTGCTGGGCGCCGACGCGCTGGGACGGGCCGGGGCGCCGCTGGCCGACGCGGTGCGGGCGGCCGGGGTGCCGGGGCTGGTGCCCGTGGTGCGGGTGGGGGCGGCGGTGGCCGCGCTCGGCTCGCTGCTGGCGCTCATCCTGGGGGTGTCACGGACCACGCTGGCCATGGCCCGTGACGGCCATCTGCCCCCGGCGCTGGCCGCCGTGCATCCGCGTTTCCAGGTGCCGCACCGCGCCGAGCTGGCCGTCGGCGTGGTGGTCGCCGTGGCGGCGGCGACGGTGGACGTCCGGGGCGCCATCGGATTCTCCTCCTTCGGTGTGCTGGCGTACTACGCGGTGGCCAACGCCTCGGCCTGGACACTCGATCCGGCCCCCCGTGCGCGTGTGGTTCCGGTGGTGGGGCTGCTGGGCTGTGCGGCGCTCGCCTTCGCGCTGCCGGTGGTGTCGGTGGCCACAGGAGCGGCCGTGCTGGCCGTGGGTGCGGTGGCGTACGCCGTACGGCGGTGGATAGCGGCCCGGTAGCCGGCGGCCGCGTCTGTCACGTACGGCGGCGAGCGCTGACTCGGCGGGCGACGACTCGGTGAGCGGTCACGCGATGGGCGCCGGCTCGGTGGGCGGTCACGGCGGGCTGTGGCCTGAAGCCTGCGGTGGAGAGCACGCCACGGCAGGCGGCGAGCGCGCTCAGGAGGGCCGATTCTCAGGAGAGACCTGGTCTCTCAGAAGACCTGTCTCTCAGGAGGCCCGCCCCGGAGCCGTGCGTATCCGGAAGTCGTCCCACGGCGCCAGATCCGTGCCCTCGTCCGTCTCCTCGTACCAGCCCGTGCCGTTCAGCCAGACGCACAGCCAGTCGGTGAGGGAGGGCGCGTCCACGAACCAGGCGCAGTCGGCACCGTCGGCGTTCGGCTCGTAGAGCAGGACCGCGGCCTCCGGGATGCGGCAGTCCACGCACGCATACATACCGCAGCCCCAGTGGGATATGGGCAGGACGCCCTCCGGCCAGGGCCACTCCGGGTTCCTGCGGCCGTACTCGCGGTTGGTGAGGTACTGGGCGACGGCGGCCGGTTCGCCGGAGGGGGCGGCGTCGAGCAGGGGCAACAGGCCGTACGACGGGCCGAAGCCTCCGTCGCCCACCTGCTCGTAGAGCGCGGCGAGGAGAGGTGGCAGAGAGAAGCCGAGGGCCTCCCGAGCGCGGTCGAGCGTGGTGGCGTCGACGGGCGCGGGGAGCGAAGGCCAGCCCCACGGACGGAAGTCGCGGGCCTGCACGGTCACCCGTGTCAGCAACTGCTCGATCTCGGTCATGGCTTCATGATGCAGGCCGCCACTGACATTTGCGGCGGCCTGTGGACAACCCCGGCCCGGGTGCGGGCCTGTGGACAACTCGCGCGCCACGAGGTGACGTGTGGTCAGCGGGTGGCGAACGGCTGGTCCGTGGGCACGATCTCGCGTCCCAGCGGGAGCAGGGAGACGGGGATCAGCTTGAAGTTGGCGATACCGAACGGGATCCCGATGATCGTCAGGCACATCGCGATACCGGTGACGATGTGGGCGAGGGCCAGCCACCAGCCCGCGAGGACCAGCCACAGGACGTTGCCGACACAGGAGGGAGCGCCCGCGTCCCGCCGCTCGACGGTCGTGTACCCGAAGGGCCACAGGGCGTAGACAGCGATACGGAAGGCCGCCAGGCCGAACGGGATGCCGATGATCGTGACGCAGAGGAGCACGCCCGCCAGCAGGTAGCCGAGGAACAGCCAGAAGCCGCTCAGTACGAGCCAAATGACGTTCAGGATGGTCTTCACTGCGGGCGACCTGCCATTTTCTCTAGCCGGGCGATCCGCTCCGCCATGGGCGGGTGCGTGGAGAACATCTTGGTCAGTCCCTGGCCCGGGCGGAAGGGGTTCGCGATCATCATGTGGCTCGCGGTCTCGATCCGTGGCTCGGGGGGCAGCGGAAGCTGCTTGGTGCCGGCATCCAGCTTGCGCAGAGCGCTGGCCAGGGCGAGCGGGTCGCCGGTGAGCTGGGCGCCGGAGGCGTCCGCCTCGTACTCCCGGGAGCGGCTGATGGCGAGCTGGATGATGGTGGCGGCGAGCGGGCCCAGGATCATGATCAGCAACATGCCGAGGATGCCGGGGCCGTCGTCGTCGTCCGAGCGGCCGATCGGGATCAGCCAGGCGAAGTTGACCAGGAACATGATCACCGAGGCGAGGGCGCCGGCGACCGACGAGATGAGGATGTCGCGGTTGTAGACGTGGCTGAGCTCGTGGCCGATGACGCCGCGCAGTTCGCGCTCGTCCAGGATGCGCAGGATGCCCTCGGTGCAGCACACGGCGGCGTTGCGAGGGTTGCGGCCGGTCGCGAAGGCGTTCGGGGCCTCCGTCGGGGAGATGTAGAGGCGGGGCATGGGCTGGCGGGCCTGGGTGGAGAGTTCGCGGACCATCCGGTACAGGGCCGGGGCCTCGAACTCGCTCACCGGGCGGGCGCGCATCGCGCGTAGAGCCAGCTTGTCGCTGTTCCAGTACGCGTACGCGTTCGTACCGAGGGCGACGAGGACCGCGACGATCAGACCCGTTCGGCCGAAGAGGCTGCCGATGACGATGATGAGTGCCGACAGTCCCCCGAGGAGAACTGCGGTCCTGAGCCCGTTGTGCCGGCGGTGCACGGTACGCCCTCCAAGTCGTGCGGCAGGGGAACCCTTTGCCTGCGGTGCTGCCTTTCGATCTGCGATGCCACCGGTGTCGTGGTGTCACGTCCAGTGGACCCTCCCGCACTGGTCAACGCCAGGCGGCGGCCACTAGTTCCCTTGTGTCCGCTGTGCGCCGCGTGAGCCGTCCGGGTGAGAGCCGCGCCTACGCGCGCGTGATGGCCCGCGCGCGTGAAGGCGTCAGAACAGGCCGGTGGCGGCGAAGCGGAGCACCAGTTGGGGCGCTCCGGACAGGGCGACGCCTAGGGCGCCGGTGAGGGCGAGCGCGGCCGTGAGGGGGGCCGGCAGGTGGTGCCTGGTGGTCTCGCCTTCGGGGGCGCGGAACAGCAGGGCCGTCCACTGGAGGTAGTAGTAAAGGGCGATCACGACGTTGACGGCCATGACGACGGCCAGCCAGCCGAGGCCCGCGTCGACGGCAGCCGAGAAGACGGTGACCTTGGCGAACAGTCCGATGATGCCGGGCGGGAGTCCGGCCAGGCACAGCAGGAAGAACGCCAGGAGCAGTGCGGTCAGCGGGTTCTTGCGGTACAGGCCCCGGTAGTCGGAGAGCCGGTTGAGTTCCTTCGTTCGGCCTACCAGGGCGGCCACCGCGAAGGCGCCGAGGTTCACTGCCGCGTACATGAGGGCGTAGGCGACGGTGGAGCCGATGGCCTTCTGGGGGTTCTTGGCGTATCCGGCGGCGGCGATCGGCACGAGCAGATAGCCGGCCTGGCCCACCGATGACCAGGCCAGCAGCCGTACCGCGCTGTACGCGCGCGTGGCCTGCTGGCGCAGGGCTGCGACGTTGCCGACGGTCATGGTGAGGGCGGCCAGGGCGGCGAGTGCGGGGCCCCAGACGTCGGCGTATGACGGGAAGGCTACGACGGTGACCAGGATCAGGCCGGAGAAGCCGACGGCCTTGCCGACGACCGACAGGTAGGCGGCGATGGGGAGCGGGGCGCCGACGTAGGTGTCGGGGACCCAGAAGTGGAACGGGACGGCGGCTGTCTTGAACGCGAAACCCACAAGGGTGAGGACGACACCCGTTTGGGCGAGGGTGTGCAGCTGGCCGTCGACGTGCTGGATGCGGTCGGCGACCTGGGTGAGGTAGAGGCTGCCGGTGGTGGCGTACACGAAGCTGACGCCCAGGAGGCTGACGGCGGTCGCGGTCACCGAGGACAGGAAGAACTTGAGGGCGGCTTCCGAGGACCTCCTGTCGCCGTGCCGGATGCCGACGAGGGCGAAGGCGGGCAGGGAGGCGACCTCCAGGGCGACGATCAGGGTGGCGAGGTCGCGGGAGGCGGGCAGCAGGGCGGCGCCGGCGGCCGCGGAGAGCAGCAGGAACCAGAACTCGCCTTGGGGATAGCGGCGGTTGCCGTCCTTCAGGGTGGTGACGGACAGCAGGGCCGTGAGCAGGGCGCCGCCGAGCACCAGGAACTGCACGACCAGGGTGAACCGGTCGGCCGTGTAACTGCACGCGCGCGTGAGGCCCGTCAGGCAGAAGGTGCTGCGGTCGTGGGCCAGGAGCGGCAGCAGCAGGACGGTGGCCGCGGCGAGTCCGGCGACCGAGACCCAGCCGAGGAGCGGCTTTCTGGCCTCGGGCACGAACAGGTCGGCGACCAGGACGGCGAGTGCGACGACAGCGGGAAGGGTGGGCGGGGCGATGGCGAGCCAGTCGACGGACTGGACGAGGTTCGTGGCCAGCGGCTGGGCCAGGGCGCTCATCGGGTGCCTCCTGCGAGGAGCTGCTGCACGGCCGGGTCGGTCAGCCCGAGCAGGGCCTTGGGCCACAGTCCGGCGACGACGGTGAGGGCGACGAGCGGGGTCCAGGCCGCGAACTCGTAGGTGCGGACGTCCGCCAGCTTCGGCATGTCCTGCGGTACGGCGCCCATGCAGACGCGGCGGACCACGGCCAGCATGTACGCGGCCGTCAGCAGGGTGCCGAAGGCCGCGATCGCCATGAAGGTGAGGAAGGCGGGGCGGCTGAGGTCGGCGGCGGGCTTGAACGCGCCGAACAGGGCGAGCATCTCGCCCCAGAACCCGGCGAGTCCGGGCAGTCCGAGCGAGGCGACGGCGGCGAAGGCGAGGAGGCCGCCGAGGCGCGGTGCCTTGCCGTACAGCGCGGCGCCGGTTTGGAGGCGATCCGGCGCGGCGGAGCGGCTTGTTGAGGGGTGGTGGTCGGGCGCCGGGAGGGCCAGGGTGTCGAGGTCGGTGGTGCCGGTGCGGTCCTTGAGGCCGCCGACCAGGAAGAACAGCAGGCCGGTGATGAGGCCGTGGGCGATGTTGGCGAACAGGGCGCCGTTGACGCCGGTCGGGGTCATGGTGGCGATGCCGAGCAGGACGAAGCCCATGTGGCCGACGGAGGAGTAGGCGATCAGGCGCTTGAGGTCGCCCCGCGCGCCCCGTTTGGCCAGGTTCAGGCAGGCCAGTGAGCCGTAGATGATCCCGACCACGGCGAGGGCGGCGAGGTACGGCGCGAAGGTGCGGAATCCGTCCGGCGCGATCGGCAGCAGGATACGAACGAACCCGTACGTACCCATCTTCAGCAGGACACCGGCCAGCAGGACCGAGCCGACGGTGGGAGCGGCGGTGTGGGCGTCCGGCAGCCAGCTGTGCAGGGGCCACATCGGGGTCTTGACGGCGAGCCCGATCCCGATCGCCAGAGCAGCGATGACCTGTACGGATGTAGTCAGTGACCGGCCGTTGTCAGTGGCGAGTGCCACCATGTCGAACGTGCCCGCCTTGATTCCGATCAGGAGCAGGCCGAGCAGCATGACGACGGACCCGAGCAGGGTGAAGAGGATGAACTTCCAGGCGGCCTGGGTCCGCCCCTCGCCGCCCCAGCGGGCGATGAGGAAGTACATCGGGATGAGGACCATCTCGAACGCGAGGAAGAACAGCAGCAGGTCGAGGACGGCGAAGCTCGCGAGGGTGCCGGACTCCAGGACGAGCAACAGTGCGACAAAGGCCTTCGAGGAAGGGCCCGCAGGCATGTTGAAGTACGAGTAGAGCGCGCAGAGGAAGGTCAGCAGCGCGGTGAGGACCACGAGGGGGAGGGAGATGCCGTCGATGCCGAGGTGGATGCGCACGTCGAGTGCGGGGATCCAGCTGATGTCGGTCGTGGCCTGCATCCTGGACGGATGGTCGTGGTCGAAGCCGAGCGCTAGGACGAGCGCGGCGATGAGGATCGCCCCGGTCACGGTCACGCCGTGGCGGAGCACGGCCTGCTCGGGTGACTTCCCCTTCAGCCCGGGCGGGGCGGGGAGCAGGGCGGCGACGGCGCCGAGAAGCGGGCCTACGACGATCAATGCCAGAAGGAACTGCATCACGGACTCGCTGATATTGATCACGCCTGCTCACACTCCCGTGGCGACGAGGAGGACGGCGACCGCCAGGACGACAGTGCCGGCGAGCAGCGCGCTCACATAGGTCTGGACGTTGCCGGTCTGGGCGCGCCGTACGGCGGCGCCGAGCAGCCGTGGTGCGGCGGCCGCGCCGCGGACGTAGGTGTCGACGACCTCGCGGTCGAGGAACTGGACGAGACTCGCCGCGGCCAGGACCGGGCGGACGAACAGCACGTCGTACACGGCGTCCAGGTGGAACCCTTCGGCGGCGTGCCGGCGGAGCGGGCCGAGCAGCAGCCGGCCGGGGTCCGCCGGGTCGGGTGCGTAGGCCACGTCGCCGAACGCGGGCTCGTGGGCTGCGATGGCCTCGGCCTCGACCAGTCCGGCATCGCCCTCGGGGTGCGCGGCGACGGCCCCGATCGGGGAGCGGGCGGCCAGCACCCTGGTGCGCTGCCATGCGCCGTAGGTGACGAGTCCGCCGACGAGCGCGAGGCCGGTGCCGAGAATCGTGGTGGTCGGGGTCGGGGTGAGGTCACGGCCGTCGAACCAGCCGGGCAGCGACCGGTAGGCGAACCCGCCGAAGGCGACGGACGGGACGGCCAGGACCCACAGCACCACGGTCATGGACAGCGGCTGCCTGCCGTGGTCCGGAGCCTCGGTGCCCCGGCCCCGGAAGGCGAGCAGCCACAACCGGGTCGCGTAAGCGGCGGTGAGCAGGGCGGTGACCAGGCCGGCGACGAGGACGATCCAGCCGGCGCTGCCGGGTGCGTGCGCGGTGTGGCCGGTGGCCGCGTGCTCGGCGGCACCCAGGACGGACTCCTTGGAGAAGAAGCCGCTGAAGGGCGGGATCGCGGCGAGCGCGAGAAGCGCCACGGTCATCGTCCAGTAGGCGTCCGGGACACGTTCGCGAAGGCCGGAGGTGCGGGACATGACGGCCAGCGAGTTGGTGCCGGCCGCGTGGATGATCACGCCGGCCGCGAGGAACAGCAGCGCCTTGAAGGCGCCGTGGGACAGGAGGTGGAAGACGGCGGCACCGCGGTCGCCGACGG
The DNA here is from genome assembly GCF_040629895.1 of Streptomyces sp. NPDC005866. NCBI lineage: Bacteria > Bacillati > Actinomycetota > Actinomycetes > Kitasatosporales > Streptomycetaceae > Streptomyces > Streptomyces sp. NPDC005866. The sequence continues at coordinate 189,725 of NZ_JBEXWP010000012.1, read as the reverse complement.
CGAGGGCGCCGGTCATGTAGCCGAGTTGGCCGATCGTCGAGTAGGCGAGCACGCGCTTGATGTCGTCCTGGGCGAGTGCGGCGAGGGCCGAACCGACCATCGTGACGGCGCCCATGACGGCGAGGACGATCATCACGGCCGCGCTGGCCTCGAAGACGGGAAGGAGACGGGCGACGAAGTAGACCCCGGCGGCGACCATCGTGGCGGCGTGGATCAGTGCGGAGACGGGGGTGGGGCCCGCCATGGCGTCGGGGAGCCAGGTGTGCAGCGGGAACTGGGCCGACTTGCCCGCCACACCGCACAGGAGCAGCAGGGCGACCAGGGCCGGGTGGTGCAGTCCGCCGTTCGCGACGGTGCCGAGGATGGTGGTGATGCGGAAGGACCCGGCGTCGGTGGCGAGCGCGAACAGGCCGATCAGGAACGGCACGTCGCCGAGCTTGGTGACCAGGAAGGCCTTGACGGAGGCGGCGCGCGCTTCGGGGGTCTCCCAGTAGTGGCCGACCAGGAAGTAGGAGCAGATGCCCATGACTTCCCAGCCGACCAGTAGCACGATCAGGTCGCCGGAGTAGACGACCAGCAGCATCGCGGAGGTGAAGAGCGAGACGAGGGCGGCGTACGAGGGGTAGCGAGGGTCGTCGCGCAGGTAGCCGGTCGAGTAAATCTGCACACAGACGGCGACGAAGACGACCAGGACGGCGACCAGGGCGGCGAAGCCGTCGATGTGCAGGGCGAGTTCGATCGGGACCGAGCCGGTCGGGGTGAGCTGGGTGTGGGCGTCGACGGCCCGGTCGCCGGCCTGGTCGACGGCGACCGCGATGGCCAGCGCGAGTGCGGCCAGCGTCGGCAGGACCGCGAGCGGACGGACGAAGCCGGGGGCCGTGCGCCCCACGAGCAGGCCGGCCGCGGCGGCCAGGAACGGCAGGAGGGGGACGAGGACGGCGAGGTTGGTCGTGGTCACCCGGTGGCCTCAGCCTTCTCGTCGGCCGTCCCGTCCGTGGGCGTGCCCTGCTCGTGGCCCTCGGCGGTGTCGCGGAGCCGGTCGATGTCGGAGCTGCCGCGGCTGCGGTAGACGGCGAGGACGATCGCCAGGCCGATGCCGATCTCGGCGGCGGCGATGGCGATGGTGAAAAGGGTCAGCGCCTGACCGGAGTGCAGGGTGTCCCGGGCGGCCTTGCTCAGCCAGACGTCGAAGGCGACGAGGTTGAGGTTGACGGCGTTGAGCATCAGCTCGACCGACATCAGGACCAGGATCGCGTTGCGGCGGCCCAGGACGCCGTACAGGCCGGTGCAGAAGAGGAGGGCGGAGAGGACGGCGGGATAGGCGAGGTGCATCAGCGGGCGCCTTCCTGCTCGATCGGGTGAATCCCCGAATCCGTGACGGAGGGGGAACTCTGCGTGACGGCCCGGCCGTTCACAGGGGGCGGGGCCGAGTCCGCCTTCGTCTTCCGAGACAGGACGATCGCGCCGACCAGGGCCGCGAGGAGGAGTACGGAGAGGGCCTCGAAGGGCAGGACCCAGTTCTGGAAGAGGCTCTCACCGGTGACCTTCGTCGAACCGGCGGCGGCGCCGTCCAGGTCGATCCAGGTGGTGCGGAAGGCGTCCACGACCACCCAGACCAGGGCGGCCGCGGCGGCCACGGCGACGGCCAGCGCGGCCCAGCGGTTCCCGGAGTCGGCGTCCGGGGACCGGCCGATCGGGGCCTTGGTGAGCATCAGACCGAAGAGAAGGAGGACGACTACGGAACCCACATAGATGAGGACCTGCACCCAGGCGATGAACTCGGCGGTGAGCAGCAGGTATTCGACGGCGAGACCACCGAGGGTGACCACCAGCCACAGGGCGGCGTGCACCAGCCGTCGGGTGGTGACCGTGACGAGGGCGGCGCCGAAGGTGACCAGGCCGACGAGGAGAAAGGCGATCTCCACCCCGGTCGGGGACAGGAAGCCGTGCGGCGCCTGGGCGAGGAAGGTCACGACTCCCCCTCCCCCGGCTCGGCCTGGGCGGCGGCGAGCTTCTCGGCGGTCTTTCGGGCGGCGGCGATCTCCTTCGGTTCCTCCGCGCCGGGGTCGAGAGCGGGCGGGGCCGGGACCGTCCACATCCACTCGCGGAGCTTGTCGCGTTCGTGGGTGAGGTCACGGATGTCGGTCTCGGCGTACTCGAACTCCGGGGACCAGAACAAGGCGTCGAAAGGACAGACCTCGATGCAGATACCGCAGTACATGCACAGGGAGAAGTCGATGGCGAAGCGGTCCAGGACGTTGCGGCTGCGTTCGCGGCCGCCCGGGGCCGCCGCCGGGACGGTCTCCTTGTGGGAGTCGATGTAGATGCACCAGTCGGGGCACTCACGGGCGCAGAGCATGCAGACCGTGCAGTTCTCCTCGAACAGGCCGATCACACCGCGGGTGCGGGGCGGGAGCTCGGGCAGGGCGTCCGGGTACTGCTCGGTGACCGATTTCCGGGTCATCGTGCGCAGGGTGACGGCCAGGCCCTTGGCGAGGCCACTGCCGGGAATGGGGGCCACGGTTAGGAGATCACCACCTTGACGATGCCGGTGAGGGCGATCTGGGCGAGAGAAAGGGGGACGAGGAGAGTCCAGGAGAACTTCTGCAGCTGGTCCTCGCGCAGGCGGGGATAGGTCACGCGGAGCCAGATCACGACGAAGGCGAGGAGCGCCGTCTTCAGCAGGGTCCACAGCCAGCCGAGGCCGTCGGCTCCCCAGGGGCCGTGCCAGCCGCCCAGGAAGAGAACGGTGGTCAGACCGCACAGGACGACGATCCCGGCGTACTCGGCGAGCAGGAACAGGGCGAAGCGCAGGCCGGTGTACTCGGTGTACGCGCCGAAGATGATCTCCGTGTCTGCGACGGGCATGTCGAAGGGGGGCCGCTGGAGTTCCGCAAGGCCGGCGACGAAGAAGACCAGGCCTCCGATGATCTGCCAGGGCACCCACCACCAGTGGAAGGCGCCGACGATGCCCGGCAGGGAGACCGTGCCGGCCGCCATCGCCACGGAGGCGGCAGCGAGCAGCATGGGGAGTTCGTAGGCGAGGAGTTGGGCCGCGGTGCGCAGGCCGCCGAGGAGGGAGTACTTGTTGGCACTGGCCCAGCCGGCCATGAGCGAGCCGAGGACACCGATGCCCATCACGGCCAGCACGAAGAACACACCGGCGTCCAGGACCTGGCCGACGGCACCGTCGCCGGGGCCGATCGGGATGGCGAGCAGCACGAGCAGATACGGGAGGAGTGCCACCGCGGGCGCCAGCTGGAAGATACGGCGGTCCGCGCCCGCCGGGACCACATCCTCCTTCTGCACGAACTTCACGCCGTCGGCGATCAGCTGGGCCCAGCCGTGGAAGCCACCGGCGTACATCGGGCCGAGGCGGCCCTGCATATGGGCCATCACCTTGTGCTCGGTCTGACCGACGATCAGGGGGAAGGTGAGGAAGACGACGAACACGGCGAGGAGTCGCAGGGCGACGTCCAGAGCGTCGTTCACTGCGGGCCTCCTGAGCGGTCGTCGTGGGGGGCGGGTTGTTGGGCGGGGGCGTTGTCCGGGGCTGGGGCTTCAGGGCTGGGGGGAGCGTCGGGGGCGGGTGCCTCGGAGGCCGGCGCCTCGGGGGCCGGTGCCTCGGGGGCAGCGTCAGCGGCTGAGGGGTTGGGGGAGTCGGGGGGTGAGGCCTCGGGTCCGGCGTTCTCGGCGGCCTCGGCGTCTTCGACGGTCCCGGGGGCCTCGCGGGTCCCGGCGTTTCCGGGAGCCTCGGGGGCAGCAGGCTTCGACTCGGCCGACTCCGGTGCAGTCGGCGCGGGCGTAGCCGACTCAGACCCGCCTGGCTCCTCCACGGTCGGCTCCCCCTCCAGCGTCGGCTCCCCCACCGTCGGCTCGCCCGCCCCCGGCGTCTCGGCCTCGGGCCCGCGTGCCTCTGTCGGTTCGGCCGACGTAACCCGCCGTTCTTCGTCTCCGGGTTCGTCGAAGGCCGGGCGGGCGTGGTGCCACGGTGCGTCGGCCCTGCGTGGGGTCGCGGGGCGGGCCGGGGTGGCCGGTTCTGCCTGCGGTGCCGTCTCCTGCGCGCGCTGCGACGCGGAGCCATCGGAGGCAGGACGTGCCCGACGCGGCCCCCGGGGAGCGGCGGCCGTCGGCTCTTCCGCCCGGGCGGTGTCGTCTGCTGTGGATGCCTCCGGCTGCGAGGCGGACCCCTTGGTCGCACTCGCGGCCCTGGGCGGAGCCGTCGGCGGCTGCTCCGCAGGGGTGGCCCGCTGGGAAGCGGACCCTTCGCTCGCGCTGCGGGCCCGGCGCGGGGTGGCCGTCGGCTGCGCCTCGGCGGCAGCCGCCTCCGCCGCAGGCGCCGGCCCCGCCGCGTCCCCCGCGCCGACCGCCTGGCTGGCCGAGCCCTCCGCTGCCGTGCGGGAGCGCCGTACCGGGCGCTCGCCGGGCGTGCGGGCCGGGCGTTCGCCGGCGGAGCGGCCCGCCGCAGCTCGGGCCGGGCGGGCGGGGGCAGGGGGGAGCTGGCCTTTCAGGGGGCCCCATTCGTTGGGGTCGGGGACGCCTGGGGGGAGCATCTGGCGGCGCCGGGGGCCGCCGTGGTCGGACTCGCCGGGTTCCTTGGCGCCCGGCCAGGCCTTGGCGACGCGGGCCGCCAGCACGAAGTCCTTGCGGAGGGGGTGACCCTCGAAGGTTTCCGGGAGGAGGAGATGGTCCAGGCCGGGGTGGCCGGAGAAGCGGACGCCGAACATCTCGTGGGTCTCGCGTTCGTGCCAGCGGGCGCCCGCGTAGACGTCGACGGCGGACGGGAGTTCGGGGGCGGAGTGCGGCACGGTCGTACGCAGGAGCAGGCGGCGGACCGGGGTGAGGGCGACGAGGTGGGCGGAGACGCGGAAGCCGGTGCCGGGTTCGTCGACCGCGCTGAGCCAGTCGAAGAAGGTGCAGCTCAGGGTCGTACGAGCGGTCTCGAGGGCGGCGAGCCAGGAGGAGGGAGGGACGTCGACCGTGAGGATCTCGTAGGACTCCTCGGCCGTGGAGTCGGGGCCGAAGAGTTCCTCCACGGGGGCGGGGAGCCAGCCGGTGGGGGCCGTCATCGTGGGCCCCCTTCGGCGGCCGGGGCCGGCGGCCGCACCAGGCCGCTCTGGAGGGCCGCGGCGGACGGGCGGGGGGTGTCGTAACGCTCGCCCAGGGACTCCGCCGCGATCTTCTCCTGGAGTTTGAGGATGCCCTGGAGGAGGGCTTCGGGGCGCGGCGGGCAGCCGGGGACGTAGACGTCGACGGGGATGATCTGGTCGACGCCCTTGGTGACGGAGTAGGAGTCCCAGTAGGGGCCGCCGCAGTTGCTGCACGCGCCGAAGGAGATGACGTACTTGGGCTCAGGCATCTGCTCGTACAGGCGTTTGACCGCCGGGGCCATCTTGTCGGTGACCGTGCCCGAGACCACCATCAGGTCGGCCTGGCGGGGGCCCGGCGCGAAGGGGATCACCCCGAGGCGGATGAAGTCGTGGCGGGCCATCGACGCGGCGATGAACTCGATCGCGCAGCAGGCGAGGCCGAAGTTGAAGACCCAGAGCGAGTATCGGCGTCCCCAGTTGAGGACGACCTTCATCGGCTCGGGGGCGAGACGGGCCAGCGCGCCCAGCCGTTTCGGTTCCGGGAGCAGCACAGGCTCCGACGGCGTCACGTCCATGTCAGGACGCCCTTCTTGTATGCGTACAGCAGGCCGACGGCGAGGAAGCCGAGGAAGACGAACATCTCCACGAGCGTGGTGGCGCCGTAGCCGGGGGCGGCGAAGACCGTCGCCCAGGGGAACAGGAAGATCGAGTCGACCGCGAAGATGACGTAGAGGAAGGCGTAGACGTAGTAGCGGACCTGGGTGTGCGCCCAGCCCTCGCCGACGGGGTCGACACCGCATTCGTAGGTCAGGAGTTTCTCGGGCGTGGGGACCACTGGCCGCAGCAGCCGGCCGGCTCCGAAGGCGGCGGCGACGAAGAGCACGCCGAGGAGGGTCAGCAGTCCTACGACCGAGTAGGACGCGAAGTAGTCCGCGGCGACGACCACGGTCGGCTCACCACTCACCGTCTCCCACATCGTCCGTCCCCTCACTCCCTCGACAGACAACGGGCCTGGACCCGGCCCCGCGTCGTAACCTCAGTCAACTCTTGATTCGACGATCTGTACGCACGGGAGTCTAGGCCCTGATAAAGACACGGTAAGCAGCAAGTCACACGAGGAGACCCGACACCGGCCGCGACTGGTGGGGTTTTCCCCAGGGTGCCCCGGGCGGCGAACTCCATGGCGCTGCGCCACGGCACACGGCACGCTGGCGCATATGACCGCACCCGTACCCCGATCCCGCAGCCTGGCCGACGGCGGAGAAGACCGCGACCGGCTGCGTCCCGTCCGCTTCGCCTACGACGGTCACACCTGGAAGGAGATCGCGCACCTTCTGCTGAACCTGCCGATATCGGTGTTCGGCTTCATCTATGTGTTCACGTCGGTGTGCGTGAGCGGCGTGCTGACGATCACGGTGGTCGGCATCCCTCTGCTCGCCGGCACGCTGCTGGGCGCCCGGCAACTGGGGAAGCTGGAGCGGGCACGCGCGCGTGCGCTGCTCGGGGTGCGGGTGGAGGAGCCGACTCCGATGCCGTTGGCCAAGCGGGGTGCGGGCACTCAGCGGCTGTGGATGGCGCTGAAGGATCCCGTGGGCTGGCGGACGCTGCTGTACGACTTCATCCGGCTGCCCTGGGGCATCCTCACGTTCTGCATCGTGCTGACGTCATTGTTCGTGCTGTGGCCGGTGCTGCCGTTCATCGCGCGCGGGCTGGCGAACGCGGACCGGGCGATGGTCCGGGGTCTGCTGTCGCCCTCCGACGAGCTGGAGCGCCGGATCGCCGAACTGGAGTCGGACCGGGGGGTCGTGGTGGACAGGGCCGCCGCCGACCTGCGGCGCATCGAACGGGACCTGCACGACGGCGCGCAGGCCCGTCTCGTCAACCTCGCCATGGGCCTCGGTCTGGCGAAGGAGAAGCTGCTGGAGGATCCCGACGGGGCCGCCGCGATGGTCGAGGAGGCGCACGGCGAGGTGAAGCTGGCCCTGCGGGAGCTCAGGGACCTCGCCCGGGGCATCCACCCGGCGGTGCTGACCGACCGGGGGCTGGACGCGGCGCTGTCCTCGGTCGCCTCGCGCTGCACGGTACCGGTCCAGGTGACCGCCGACCTGCCGTACAGACCGGCGCCCGCGATCGAGGGCATCGCCTATTTCACCGTCTCCGAGCTGCTGCAGAACGTCAGCAAGCACAGCGGGGCGCGCAGTGCCTCGGTCGAGGTGTGGCGCGCCGACGACCGGCTGCTGATCCAGGTACGGGACGACGGGCGCGGCGGCGCGAGCCTGCACGGCGGCACCGGGATGCGCGGGCTCGCCGATCGGCTGGGCGCGGTGGACGGCGTGTTCGTCGTCGACTCACCGGCCGGCGGTCCCACGACGGTCACCGCCGAGCTGCCCTGGCGCGACCGGTCGTAGCGGAGAAAGCAAAGAGGAGAGGGGGAGAGGGAGAAGGAGAAAGTGGCGGGGGTGGGGAAAACCCCCCGTTCAGGATGCCGACGGCCTCCATGGTCCGTGGACCTGCGGCACAGCAGGGTGGAGGTACGGCAGGGACAGGCCTGACGGGACGAGCTGCGACAGCACAGGACGGACGGGACGGCGCCGATGGCCACGGAGTACGGGCACGGGCACGGATACGGGTACGAGCAGGACCACGGGTACGGGCTGGACCAGGGGGACGGCTACGGCCCGTACGGGGAGCGTCGGCATCGGGTGCCGGCCGTGCTGCGGGCGCCCTTCGAGGCGCGCAGCTGGCGTGAGTTCGCCTATGTGCTGCTGGGCTTTCCGATCGGCGTCGCGCTGTTCGTGTGGACCGTGACGATGCTGTCCGTCGGCGTCGGTCTGCTGGTGACCTTCATCGGGATCCCGCTGCTGGCGGCTGCTCTCGCCGGTTGCCGGGGCTTCGGGGCGCTGGAGCGGGCGCGGGCGCGCGGGCTGCTGGGCCTGGAGGTGGCCGACCCGGAACCGTTGCGGATGCGCAAGCCCGGGTTGATGGCGTGGATCGGCGCCGTACTGAAGAGCGGCACGTCATGGCGTCATCTGCTGTACGCGGTCCTCCAGTTCCCCTGGTCGACGTTCTCCTTCGTCGTCGCGCTCAACTTCTGGGCGTACGGCTGGGCCCTGCTGACGTACCCGCTGTGGTTCTGGGTCTTGCCGATGTACGCCGGGCAGGACGGTCTCCAGCTCTACGGCGACGCGCATCACAGCGTCTACCTCGACAACCCGTTCGAGATCACCGTGACCGCTCTGGTGGGGCTGCTGTTCACGCTGGCCACCCCGTGGATCGTGCGGGCGCTGACGCTGGTGGACCGGCTGATGGTGCACGGGCTTCTCGGGCCCTCGAAGCTGGCGTCACGGGTGGTGGAGCTGGAGTCCGACCGGGGGGTGGTCGTCGACACGGCCGCGGCCGACCTGCGGCGCATCGAGCGGGATCTGCACGACGGGGCGCAGGCCCGGCTGGTGGCGCTGGCCATGGATCTTGGGCTGGCGAAGGAGAAACTGCGGGAGGATCCGCAGGTCGCCGCGCGGATGGTGGACGAGGCACACGGCGAGGTGAAGACCGCGCTGCAGGAGTTGCGGGACCTGGCCCGGGGGATCCATCCCGCGGTGCTCACCGACCGGGGGCTGGACGCGGCGCTGTCGGCGGTGGCCTCGCGGTGCACGGTGCCGGTGCAGGTGGAGGTCGACCTGGCGGAGCGGCCGGCGGCGGCGATCGAGGGGATCGCGTACTTCACGGTGTCCGAGCTGCTGCAGAACATCAGCAAGCATGCGCGGGCGAGTGCGGCGGCGGTGGATGTGTGGCGGAGCGATGACCGGTTGATGTTGCAGGTCGTGGACGACGGGGTGGGGGGTGCGGACACGACGAAGGGGTCGGGGCTGGCGGGGCTGGCCGAGCGGCTCGACGCGGTCGACGGGATCCTGGTGGTGGACTCGCCGGTGGGTGGGCCTACGCGGGTGACGGCGGAACTGCCCTGGCGGGGCTGAGGGCGCGGATTTCCGCCCCCTCCGCCCTTACCCGTCCCATCACCAGGGGGCACCAGGGGGCACCAGGGGGCACCAGGGGGGCTCGGCCCCCTTCGACCCCGCGTCGGTCTGAAGAGCCTCGTCCTCAAACGCCGGACGGGCCGGACAGGGCTGCGGAGCGGCGCTCGTCCTCGGTCGCCGGACGCACGATGCCCGACGCCGGACGCCGGACGCGCTGATTTGACTCGTCTCCTCTCATGACCCCGACACGCTCCGACCCGAATGCTGGAATGCTGGTCTTCCGGACAGGGCAGGCATGTACGCCGGACGGGGTGTGGGGGGCCGGGAGATCGTGGAGGACAGGGTGCGGGTGGTCATCGCCGAGGATTCCGTGCTGCTCAGAGAGGGGCTGACCCGGCTGTTGACCGACCGCGGACTTGACGTCGTCGCGGGCGTCGGTGACGCGGAGGCGCTGGTCAAGACCATCGCCGATCTCGACGCGCAGGGTGCGATGCCGGACGTGGTGGTGGCGGACGTGCGGATGCCGCCGACGCACACCGACGAGGGGGTGCGAGCCGCCGTACGGCTGCGGAAGGCGCATCCGCGGCTCGGGGTGCTGGTGCTGTCGCAGTACGTGGAGGAGCGCTACGCCACCGAACTGCTGGCCGGGTCCAGCCGGGGCGTGGGCTATCTGCTGAAAGACCGGGTCGCCGAGGTGCGGGAGTTCGTGGACGCGGTTGTGCGGGTCGCCGAGGGCGGTACCGCGCTGGACCCCGAGGTGGTCGCGCAGCTGCTCGGCCGCAGCCGTAAGCAGGACGTGCTGGCCGGGCTGACCCCGCGGGAGCGGGAGGTGCTGGGGCTGATGGCCGAGGGGCGGACGAACTCGGCGATCGCACGGCAGTTGGTCGTGAGCGACGGAGCCGTCGAGAAGCACGTCAGCAACATCTTCCTCAAGCTGGGGCTGTCCCAGAGTGAGGGGGACCACCGGCGCGTTCTGGCCGTTCTGACCTATCTGAACTCCTGACGGGGCCGACACCGTGTCGGAGCCGGAAGGCGGCCAGGGGGAGGGAAAATCGTGACAAGTCAGGGCGACAGGTCGTCTCAAAGCGCCGTCCATCATGTGGGCCGGCGCGGGAAGGCGACCCTAACCGACGTAGGGTTGTATGTGGGATGGTCCGTGGGACGACCACGCCCGGACAGCCGCCTCGAAGGAGGTCCAGTTCAGTGACCAGCCAGGTCAGCAGGACAACGGAACAGGCCGACGGAACCGTCTTGGGAGAACAGCGCAAGCCGGGCGGTGTGAAGGCCGTCCGGCGTCTGGATCGGGTGATCATCCGGTTCGCGGGGGACTCGGGTGATGGCATGCAGCTCACCGGTGACCGGTTCACGTCGGAGACCGCGTCCTTCGGCAACGACCTTTCGACCCTCCCGAACTTCCCTGCCGAGATCCGGGCCCCGGCCGGCACCCTCCCCGGGGTCTCCTCCTTCCAGTTGCACTTCGCCGACCACGACATCCTCACCCCCGGTGACGCGCCGAACGTGCTGGTCGCGATGAACCCGGCGGCCCTGAAAGCCAACATCGGGGACCTGCCGCGGGGCGCGGAGATCATCGTCAACACGGACGAGTTCACCAAACGGGCGATGCAGAAGGTCGGCTACGACACCTCCCCACTGGAGGACGGCTCACTGGACGGCTACAGCGTCCACCCGGTGCCGCTGACCACACTGACGGTGGAAGCCCTCAAGGAATTCGACCTCAGTCGTAAAGAGGCCGAGCGCAGCAAGAACATGTTCGCGCTCGGCCTCTTGTCATGGATGTACCACCGGCCCACCGAGGGCACGGAACGGTTCCTCAAGCAGAAGTTCGCCCGCAAGCCCGAGGTGATGAACGCGAACCTCGCGGCCTTCCGCGCGGGCTGGAACTTCGGCGAGACGACCGAGGACTTCGCGGTCTCCTACGAGATCGCCCCGGCGACCGCCGCGTTCCCGATGGGCACCTACCGCAACATCTCGGGGAACCTGGCCCTGGCCTACGGCCTGGTCACCGCGTCCCGCCTGGCCGACCTGCCGCTGTTCCTCGGCTCGTATCCGATCACCCCGGCCTCCGACATCCTCCACGAACTGTCGAAACACAAGAACTTCGGTGTGCGGACCTTCCAGGCCGAGGACGAGATCGCCGGGATCGGCGCGGCACTCGGCGCCGCCTTCGGCGGCTCACTCGCCGTGACTACCACCTCCGGCCCCGGGGTCGCGCTGAAGGCGGAGACGGTGGGGCTCGCGGTGTCGTTGGAACTGCCGCTGCTGGTGGTGGACATCCAGCGCGGCGGGCCGTCCACCGGGCTGCCGACCAAGACCGAGCAGGCCGACCTGCTGCAGGCGATGTACGGCCGCAACGGCGAGGCACCGGTCCCCGTGGTCGCGCCGCGAACCCCGGCCGACTGCTTCGACGCCGCCCTGGAAGCCGCCCGCATCGCGCTGACGTACAGAACCCCGGTGATGCTTCTCTCCGACGGCTACCTGGCCAACGGCAGTGAGCCCTGGCGGATCCCGGAGCTGGAGGAACTCCCCGACCTGCGGGTGCAGTTCGCCCACGGGCCCAATCACACCCTCGACGACGGCACCGAGGTGTTCTGGCCCTACAAACGCGACCCGCACACCCTCGCCCGCCCCTGGGCGATCCCCGGCACGCCCGGCCTCGAACACCGTATCGGCGGCATCGAGAAGCAGGACGGTACGGGCAACATCTCCTACGACCCCGCCAACCACGACTTCATGGTCCGTACCCGGCAGGCCAAGATCGACGGTATCGACGTCCCGGACATCGACGTCGACGATCCGGACGGGGCACGCACCCTGGTCCTGGGCTGGGGTTCGACCTACGGGCCGATCACGGCCGCGGTCCGGCGGCTGCGCCGGGCCGGCGAGGCGATCGCGCAGGCGCATCTGCGCCACCTCAACCCCTTCCCCCGCAACCTGGGCACGGTCCTGGGGCGTTACGACAAGGTCGTGATTCCCGAGATGAACCTCGGCCAGCTCGCCACCCTCATCCGGGCGAAGTACCTCGTGGACGCGCATTCGTACAACCAGGTCAACGGCATGCCGTTCAAGGCGGAGCAGCTCGCCGAGGCGCTCAAGGAGGCCATCCATGACTGACGCCACCGACGGACTGCTCCAGCTCGTCCCCAAGGCCGAGGCGAAACAGTCCATGAAGGACTTCAAGTCCGATCAGGAGGTGCGCTGGTGCCCGGGCTGCGGTGACTACGCGATCCTGGCCGCCGTGCAGGGGTTCATGCCGGAACTCGGGCTGGCGAAGGAGAACATCGTCTTCGTCTCCGGCATCGGCTGCTCCTCCCGTTTCCCGTACTACATGAACACCTACGGGATGCACTCCATCCACGGCCGTGCTCCCGCGATCGCCACCGGCCTGGCCACCAGCAGGCGCGACCTTTCGGTGTGGGTCGTCACCGGTGACGGCGACGCCCTCTCCATCGGCGGCAACCACCTCATCCACGCGCTGCGCCGCAACGTCAACCTCAAGATCCTCCTCTTCAACAACCGGATCTACGGCCTCACCAAGGGCCAGTACTCACCGACCTCCGAAGTCGGCAAGATCACCAAGTCGACACCGATGGGCTCCCTGGACGCCCCCTTCAACCCGGTGTCCCTCGCGATCGGCGCCGAGGCCTCCTTCGTCGCCCGCACCATCGACTCCGACCGCAAGCACCTCACCGACGTCCTGCGCGCGGCCGCCGCCCACCCCGGCACCGCCCTGATCGAGATCTACCAGAACTGCAACATCTTCAACGACGGCGCCTTCGACACCCTCAAGGACAAGCAGTCCGCCGAGGAGGCGGTCATCCGCCTGGAACACGGACAGCCCATCCGCTTCGGCGCCGACGGCGCGCGCGGAGTCGTACGCGACCGGCTCACGGGTGACCTGACCGTGGTCGACGTGACGGCGGACAACGAGTCCGAGATCGTCGTCCACGACGTCCGCTCCCCCTCCCCCACCACGGCCTTCGCGCTGTCCCGGCTGGCCGACCCGGACAACCTGCACCACACGCCCATCGGCGTCTTCCGCTCGGTGGACAGGCCCGTCTACGACACCCAGATGTCCGAGCAACTGGACACGGCGGTGGAGCAGCACGGCAAGGGCGACCTGGCGGCACTGCTGGCCGGCGGGGACACCTGGACGGTCGCGGGCTGAGCGTCGGTACGTGTGAGCGGGGCCCGGACGCCATGTCCGGGCCCCGCTTCGCGTTCAGGCGCGCTTCGCCTCGTCGTACGCCTCCCGCGCCCGGACCACGTCCGCCATCCGCTGCTCGGTCCACAGCGCCAGGTCCCGTACCTGCTGGGCCGCCTCGCGGCCGAGGCCGGTGAGGGAGTAGTCGACCCGGGGCGGGATGACGGGCTTGGCGTCCCGGTGGACGAGGCCGTCCCGTTCCAGGGTCTGGAGGGTCTGGGTGAGCATCTTCTCGCTGACCCGGCCGATGGCGCGGCGCAGTTCGCTGAAGCGGTGGGGGCGGTCGAGGAGCTGGATCAGGACCAGGACGCCCCAGCGGCTGGTGACGTGCTCCAGGACCAGGCGGTAGGGGCACATCGCCTCACCGACGGCGTACTTGTCGGTCCTCCCGGCGGGCACGTCGGGGCGCTCCTCGACTTCATGAGTACGTACGGCCATGCAAGTACCTTACTTCAAAGTGGGTACTTTCTTTCGGTTAGCGCACCTCCTAGGGTTAGTGTCATCGGAACCCCACAAGGAGATCGCAGACCATGAGCATCGTTGTCACCGGAGCCACCGGACACCTCGGCCGTCACGTCGTGACGCAGCTGCTGGAGAGGGTCCCGGCCGAGCAGATCACCGCCGTCGTACGCGACGAGGCCAAGGCCGCCGAATTCGCCGCCCGGGGCGTCAGGATCGCCGTCGCGGACTACAACTCCCCCGAGACCTTCGACGGTCTCTTCGCCACCGGCGACAAGGTGCTGCTGATCTCGGGCAACGAGTTCGACAAGGGCCGGGTGCAGCAGCACAAGGTCGTCATCGACGCCGCCAAGGCGGCCGGCGTGGCGCTGCTCGCCTACACCAGCGCCCCGGCCGGCCTGAAGGCCTCCCTTGTGGACGACCACCGCGCCACCGAGGAACTGCTGCTCGCCTCCGGCCTGCCCTACGCCCTGCTGCGCAACGGCTGGTACCACGAGAACTACACCGAGAACCTCGGCCCGGTGCTGGAGCACAACGCCGTCGTAGCGGCCGCCGGCGACGGCCGGGTCTCCTCGGCCTCCCGCGCGGACTACGCGGCCGCCGCCGTCGCCGTACTGACCGGCGAGGGCCACGAGAACCAGACGTACGAACTCGGCGGCGACGTCGCCTGGAGCTTCGCCGAGTACGCGGCGGAGATCGCGCGGCAGACCGGCAAGGACATCGCCTACAACTCCGTGCCCGGCGAGGTGCTCCAGTCCATCCTGACCGGCGCCGGGGTGCCCGGACCGTTCGCCGCGATCCTGGTCGGCGTCGACGCGTCGATCGCCAAGGGCGAGCTGGTCGTCGACTCCGGCGACCTCTCCCGCCTGGCCGGCCGCCCGGCCTCCCCGATCTCCGAGGCCGTCGCCGCCGCGCTCAAGTAGGCGTTGAGAGCCTCCCCCTCGGGTCTGTCATGACCGTATGCCGATACGGCCATGACAGACCGGGGTGCTCGACGCTACCTTCGTCCCGGTGTGCTGGAGCTGGGCGTGAGGAGGGCCGGTGGCCGAGATATCGAGGGGTGAGCGGCGGGCGGGGCTGGTGAACGGCTTCGCGGCCTACGGGATGTGGGGCCTGGTCCCCCTCTTCTGGCCGCTGCTGAAGCCCGCCGGGCCCCTGGAGATCCTGGCCCACCGGATGGTGTGGTCCCTGGCCTTCGTCGCCGTCGCGCTGGCCTTCGTACGGCGCTGGGCCTGGGCCGGTGAGCTGCTGCGGCAGCCGGGCCGGCTGGCGCTGGTGACGGTCGCCGCCACTGTGATCACCGTCAACTGGGGCGTCTACATCTGGGCCGTGAACTCCGGGCACGTAGTCGAGGCCTCGCTCGGCTACTTCATCAACCCCCTGGTGACCATCGCCATGGGCGTGCTGCTGCTGAAGGAGCGGCTGCGGCCCGCGCAGTGGACGGCGGTAGGCGTCGGTTTCGCCGCCGTGGTCGTACTGACCGTTGGCTACGGGCAGCCGCCGTGGATCTCGCTCGTTCTCGCCTTCTCCTTCGCCACCTACGGACTCGTCAAGAAGAAAGTCAACCTCGGCGGCATCGAGTCACTCGCCGCGGAGACCGCGATCCAGTTCCTGCCCGCGCTCGGCTATCTGCTGTGGCTGGCCGGCCACGGCGGGTCCAGCTTCGTCAACGACGGTGCCGGGCACGCCGCCCTGCTGGCCTCCACCGGTATCGTCACCGCGCTCCCGCTGGTCTGCTTCGGCGCCGCGGCGATCCGCGTACCGCTCTCCACGCTCGGTCTGCTGCAGTACCTGGCGCCGGTCTTCCAGTTCCTGCTCGGCGTCCTCTACTTCCACGAGGCCATGCCCACCGAACGCTGGGCCGGCTTCGCCCTGGTCTGGCTCGCCCTCGCCCTGCTCACCTGGGACGCGCTGCGCACCGCCCGCCGGGCCGCACGTGCGCTCGCGGCGGCGTCCGTACCACGGCCGGTGACGGCGGCCACGGAGACTCCCAAAAGCCAGGTGTGAGGCCCACAGCCGTCGGCTATAAGTAGGCGGCATGACGCAGACGCCCGCACCCCTGCACTGGAAGCTCGTCGTCGACGCCCGCGACCCGCACACACAGGCCGACTTCTGGGCCGCCGCGCTGCACTATGTGGCCGAGGACAACAGCGCGTTCGTCGAACGTCTGCTGGAACTGGGCGCGTTGCCCGGCGCGGCGACCGTGGAGTACCACGGCCGTGCCGCCTTCCGTGACCTGATCGCCGTACGGCATCCGGACGATCCGTTCGACCAGGAGCGCGGGACCGGGCTGGGGCGGCGGCTGCTGTTCCAGCGGGTACCGGAGGGGAAGTCCGGCAAGAACCGGTTCCATATCGACCTGCACGCCGAGGAGGGCCAGCGGTCGGAGGAGGTCGCGCGGCTCGAAGCGCTGGGCGCGAAGGTGCTGCGACACGTGTCCGAGCCGGCCGGGGCGTGGACGGTGATGGCCGACCCGGAGGGCAACGAGTTCTGCGTGCAGTGACCGACTGACCCTCAGACGTTCTCGGCCGCGCGGCGGGCGCGTTCGGTGAGGCGGCCCATGCGGGCGCGGGCGGACTCGAGTTCCTCCGGGTCGTCGGCGGCCGGGCCGTCCTCGGTGGTGAGCTGCGCCCACAGGTCGATCAGGTCGCGGCCGAGGCGCAGCCCGTGTTCCGGGTCGCGCACCGCGCGCCAGGCGGTGGCCGCGCTCCGCACGTTCCCGTACGCCCCCTCGCCGTCCCGTGCCTGCCGGCGCCGCCGGGCCAGGTCGAGGGAGAGGTGGAAGGCGCGCAGCGGGTCGCCCCCCAGGTAGGCGATGTAGGCGGTCAGCTCGCGCAGATGCAGCACCTCGGGGTGACCTTCGCCGAGGGTCGCGGAGGCCTCGGTGACGGTGCGCTCCGCGAGTTCGGCCGCCACTTCGATACGGCCCGTCCGGACGGCCTCGTTGATCCGCGACACGGGCTCGGTGAGCAGCGCGGCCCCCTCCGCCGTCACGGTCACGGGCTCGTCCCCGAGCACCTCCTCGGCGACCGCGTCGAAACCGCGGGCGCGGCTGTGCCTGAGATCGGCGTCCAGGGCGCGGGCGGATTCGGTTCCCACGAGGGGTTCTATGAGGGGTTCGGCGCGCGGATCGGTCCGGGACGCCCGCTGAGGCCCGGTGACGGCCTGAGCGGGTACGACGGCGGGGGCCGGGGTCCCGTCCATGACGGGCGGCGGACCGAACACCCCGGTCGGCGGCTGGACCGTACCCGGCACCGGCGGTGCCGTTGCCGGCGGTTCCGGGACCGCCCGCAGCGAGAAGGTGGGTGGCGCTTCCGTGACCGCCGTGTGCGTGACCGCCACCTCCGCGACGGACTGCTCGTCGACGGCGCGCAGGAGGTGTGCCGGCCTGCCCTGGCGGGGCTGGTCCGCCGGGACAGGGGGTGTGGGCGCGTTCGGCGCCGCGGGCGCGGTCATCCGTACCGGATCGCCGGTGAAGCTGCTGGAGCCGTCCAGGTTCACCTGGAGGCGGACGACATAGCCGATGCGGCTGTCGTGGATGGTGGCGAGGGCGGGACGGCCGGTGGCGTGGGCGAGGCGCTGGAGGTGGTTGAGGACCGCCTGCTGGGGCTCCTCACCGGGCGCCGGGAACAGTGGTACGCCGTCCACGGTCGCGGCGCCTCCCGTCACGCGGACCTCGACCGGTTCCGCCGCCCCGCCGGTCTGCTGAGCTTCCCGCTTCGTCTCGCGGCTGAGTCGGGACATCGGCCCTCATTCCCCCGGCGTCACCGTCCGGTCGTACCCGTGCGTACGGTCAAGTCTGACCGCTCCCCTCCGCCCACGCGTCACCACGACGTCACAGCCTCGCATCAGGAAGGGGCCACCCGGCCCGGTCCGGCGGCGGCACCCCTGGCGAGATTCAATGTGTGTACATGTGATGCACACACCCTTATTTGTCGCACGCCGCTCACCTGGGGGATCTCGTGACTCGCCGTTTCCTGTTCGTACTGGGCAGTGCCCGCTCCGACGGCCACACCGAACTCCTTGCCCGCCGAGCCGCCGAACAACTGCCCGACGGCGTCGAACAGCGGTGGATCAGCCTGGCCGACCATCCGCTGCCGGACTTCGTGGACCTGCGACGCGACGCCGACCATGTGCGGGCGCCCTCGCATACCAACGCCGGCCTGCTGCTCGACGCCACACTCGCGGCAACCGACCATCGTGATCGCCTCGCCGGTGTACTGGTACTCGGTGTCCGGCCTCACCAAGCGCTACCTGGACTACTGGTCGGGCTGGCTGCGCGCCCCCGGACTCGACTTCAGGGCGACCCTGCCGGGGCGCACCCTGTGGGGGGTGGCCGTGCCGGCGGACCACGAGCCGTCCGTCGCGGATCCGTACGCCGGCCTGCTCCACAACTCGGCCGCCTGCATGGGCGTGCTCCCCCACTGCATTAAGGGCGTGGGCGGTGCCCCCATCGGCGGGGTACTGCTCGGCAACGGCAGCGCGCGAGGTGATGTCCTCAAGGACACGGCGGCGCTGGCGCGGGCCAAGGAGTTATTCGCCGGGGGAGGCGTCCCTGGCCCGCTTCGCGGTGGGTGAGGCTTCCGCCGCCGCTACGCCGTGATGTCCTTCGTCGTGAACCGCGCCCAGGCCGCCGACCCGAACACCGCCACGTACAGGGCCTGCAGCTCCAGGTTTCTGACCATGTCGTCCCAGTAGACGGGGTCGCGCACCAGGTCGGCGAAGGACAGCCAGTAGTGGGGGAAGAAGTACGGCTGGAGCGCGTGCAGCTGGGGGATCTGGTCGAGGATCTGGATGGTGATCAGCAGGCCCACGGTGGTCGCCATCGCCGCGATGCCACTGTTGGTCAGCGTGGACACGAACAGGCCCAGCGCGGCTATGCCGGTCAGGGAGGCCGCCACCATCAGGGCGATCAGCAGGGCGCGGCCGAGGCCCTCGGTGAACGAGATCTGGGTGCCGGAGATCGTGGTCAGGTCGCCGAGCGGGAAGAGGATCGCGCCGACGGCGAGGGCGGAGGCGGCCACCACCAGGGTGGCCAGAAGGCAGAAGGCCATCGTCGTCGCGTACTTGGTGAGCAGCAGCCGGGTGCGGCCCGCCGGGGCGACCAGCAGATAGCGCAGGGTGCCCGCGTTGGCCTCGCCCGCGATCGCGTCCCCGGCCACCACTCCGACGGCCAGCGGCAGAAAGAACGGGAGGGTCGCCGCCAGTGCCGTGAACACCAGGAACAGTCCGTTGTTGGTGATCTGCGCGATGAACGCCGGGCCTTCGCCACCGCCACCGCCCCCGCCGGCCTGGCTGCCGCCGCGCGTCTCGATCTTGACGGCGACCCCGACCAGGACCGGAACCGCCGCCAGTACGCCGAGCAGCGCGAGGGTGCGCCAGCGCCGCAGGGTGACGCCCAGCTCGCTGCGGAGCAGACCGAGGGTCCACAGCGGGTTCGGCCGTACGGCGGTTCCCTCCGCGACCGTCACGTCAGCCTGCGACATCGAAGCCCTCCCCGGTCAGGGCCACGAAGGCGTCCTCCAGCGAGGCACGCTCGAGGGTGAAGCCGCGCACGCGCACGCCCGCCGCGACGAGCGCCGCGTTGACCTCGGCGAGGTCGCGCTCTGGCGGCTCGCCGGTCACCCGGTCCTCGGCGGTGGCGACGTCCGAGACGCCCTGTTCCTTGAGGATCCGGGCCGCCTCGCCGGTGTCCGGGGTGGTCACCACGAGCCGGCCGCGCGCCCCGGCCGCCAGGTCGGCCACCGCGCCCTGGGTGATCAGCCGGCCCTGCGTCATCACGGCCGCGTGGGTGCAGACCTGCTCGATCTCGTCCAGGAGGTGAGAGGAAAGGAAGACGGTCGTGCCGTCCCCGGCGAGTTCCCGCACCAGGGAGCGGATCTCCCGCATGCCCTGCGGGTCGAGGCCGTTGGTCGGCTCGTCCAGGACCAGCAGCTTGCGGGGCTGCAGCAGTGCGGCGGCCAGCCCCAGGCGCTGTTTCATGCCCAGGGAGTAGGCCTTCGCCTTCTTCTCGGCGGCGGCCCTCAGGCCCACCCGGTCCAGCGCGGTCTCGACGCGGGTACGCCGGGTGCGCGGGTCGGCGGTGGGGTCGGCGGCGTCGTACCGCAGCAGGTTGTCGCGGCCGGAGAGGAAGCCGTACAGCGCCGGGCCCTCGATGAGGGCGCCGACCTGGGGCAGTACGGCGCGGGAGGCGCGCGGCATCGGGCGGCCCAGGACGCGGGCCGTGCCCGAGGTGGGTGTGATCAGGCCCATCAGCATGCGGATGGTGGTGGTCTTGCCGGAGCCGTTCGGACCGAGGAAGCCGAAGACGCTGCCCACCGGGACGGTCAGGTCGAGACCGTCCACGGCGAGCTGTCCGCCGTAGCGCTTGGTGAGGCCGCGGGTGTCGATGACGCTCGCGCGTGCCGGGTCGTCCTTCCCCGGGCTCTCCGACTCCCGCTCCGTGGCGGACGGTTGGTCCATCGGCTTCCTCGATTCGTCGTGCGGGACAGGGCACTTCGGTACCCTGTCCCGCCCTTGTTACCCCGCGTTCGCCGCCTTCACCAGCGCCGCCTTGTCCACCGCGCCGACGTACACCTTGCCGTTGTCCGTCATCAGGGCGTTGATCAGCCGGGTGGAGAAGACCGTGCCCTTGCCGAACTTGCCGGAGACCGGGTCACCGAGCGAGCCGAGGAAGCCGCTCACGTCACCGCCGCCGGAGGCGGAGCCGGTGGGCAGCCCGCCCTTGCTGCCGGTGTCGAGGACGGCTATGGAGTTCCAGCCCTTACCGAGGACGTCGAAGCCGTTCTTGCCGAGCTCCCCGGGAGTGCCCTGGCCGGGCGTCTTGGTTACTTTGTCGCCCTTGTCGCCCTTGTCTGTCTTGTTCGCCTTGTCGAGGCTGTCCCCCTCGGTGACCTTGGCGCCCTTGGGCGGGGTGAAGTCGAAGGTCGAGGCGGCCGGCTTCGCGAAGCTGACCTGGGTGTAGCCGGCGTCGATCACAGCCGCGCCGCCGCTCGACGGGGTGAGCGTGAACTTCAGCGGCGTGCCGGTCTTGGCGTCCACCGCGATGCTGATCGCGCCGACCGTCGTACCGGACTGCTTGGGCTTGATGACGAGCCGGTAGGCGTCGCGGCCGGCGACCTGGGCGGTGCCGTCGACCGTCACCGACGTGGTGTCGTCGACCGACTTGAGGACCTCGTCGGCGAAGTCCTTGGGCGTGGCCGGGGTTTCCTGCTGCCCGGCCTTGCCGGAGTCGGCGGCGGTGGAGTGGTAGACCTCGTTGGACTTGCTGTCGTAGCCCCACACGTTCGTGCCGTTGTGGATGAGGCTGTACTCGGCGCCGCTCTCCAGCAGCGACACCTTCTGCTTCTCGGGCCCGTCGGCGGCCACGCGCAGCGTGTGCGTGCCGGAGGCCAGCTCGGTGAGCTTGGTCGACGGGTCGGCGGACGAGCCGCCGCCGCCCTGGGTCGCGCCGGACATCAGGCTGCTCTGCAGGCCACCGAGGTCGGGCAGCCCGAGGTCGGTGCTGATCTTCACCGTGCCGGACAGCTGCTGCACGTCCGACTTGGCGATCTTGTTGATGAGTTCCTGCGCGGTGATCTTCGGCAGGTTCGGGTCGCCGGAGTTGGCGAGCGCCGGGACCAGCCCGATCGTGGCCGCGGCCACGCCGATCACCGTGACCGGGACGACGTACCGTGCGGCCTTGCGCCGCCGCTGGGCGCGCAGCTCGTCGTCGGCCTGCGCGACCCCCGTGCTGTCGTCGTTTTCGTACGGTGCCATGTGTGCCTTACCTCCGTCGTCGGCGGCGGCTGTGCTCGCACGTGTCCCACCCTGAGCCGCCATTCTCACCCGAATCGGTGAGTGGTGGTGATTTCCGTGGTTTCCATCTCACCAAATGGGAGCCTCAGAAGCGTCAGACCCGGGAGCCAACTCCGCGTACGCCTGCGGTATGACACAAGGGTGGAGGCGCCTCCACCGACCCGTAGGGGTCGTTGCGGCGGAGGCGCCTCCTGTCACCTACTGTCACTTGCTCTGTTCACTCAGTGGAGCTGCACGAACACGTAGTCGGCCTGGTAGGGGACGCCGACGACGGCGCCCGGGGTGCAGGAGCCGGCCGGGGCGACGCCGCCGACGGTGTTCAGGCGCAGGACCTCGCCGGTGTGGGCGAGCAGTCCGTGCTTCTTGCCCGATTGCGTGGCCTTGAGGTCGAGCTCGGGAATGTTGCCGTCACCGTTCGCCGTCTTGGTCAGGACGGTTCCGGTGACCGCGCTGCCGTCGGGTGCGACCCACTGGGGGGTGCCGGAGTTGGGTGCGACGTAGGAGTGCCGGATGCCGAAGTCGAGCTTGGCGCTGACATCACGCTGGGCGAAGGCATAGCCGCCGCCGGTGGCGGGCTTGCACTCGTAGATCTGCTTGCCGGTGACGACGGAGGCCTGGAAGCCGCCGTTCTTCAGGTCGCCGTTCTTGAGGTCGGAGACGGTGGTGACGGCGTGCAGCTGGCCGCGGACGGCGCCGCCGGGGAACTCGGCGGTGCGCAGGTTGGCGTAGAAGGCGCCGGGGTCGGTGGTGAGCTGCTTGAGCAGGGCCTTGTCGGTGACCTTGACGCTGCCGGTGACGCTGTTGCCCTTGGCCGTCCTCAGCAGGTTCCCGAAGTCGATCTTCATTCCTCCGTTGGCGCCCTTGGCGCCCTGGTTGATCTGCAGATCGGTGGGCCTGCCGGTGCCACGCCAAGTCAGGGCGACGGTCACCTGGTCCCCCTTGACCTGGATGAATTCCAGAGCGGTGCCGTCCTTGTCCCCGACGGCGGCCCCACCGGCGACGGGCACCTCGTTGGCACCGCGCAGACTGGCGACGAGGACGACGGAGTCGGTAGAGCTGGGGCTTGGGCTGGTGGCGGCGGCTGCCGGGACGGCGGCACCGCTGAGAGCGGTCACGGTGATGGCCGCTGCGACGAGGCTCTTGCGACGCTTTGCGTTGATGCCCATGAGTCCGTTTTATCCCCCTGTGCGATCCGACGCCTCTTGCGTCGACTTTCCCGGGAGGAGTACGGAGCGGGTCGCACAGTGGACTCAGTCCAGTTGTGTGACGTGCGCCACAAATAGTTCGCGCCTCGGGTGAGGTGACCTTGGCGCCGCGCGGGCTGCCCGTCGCCTTCGGCTTCCGGGAGATTCGGGCCTGGGAACTATCTGGCCCGGTGCACCACCGCGTCGCACAGCTCCAGAAGCGCCACCTTCGCGCCGCATTCGGACAGCGGGGCCAGCGCGGCCCGGGCTTCCTCCGCGTAGCGGACCGTGTCCCGACGCGCCTGCTCCAGCGCCGGATGCGCCCGCAGGGCCGTCAGGGCCTCCGCGTGCCGCGCGTCGTCCGTGAGGTCGGAGTCCAGCAGCTCGCACAGTGCGATGTCCTCGGCCAGCCCCAGCCGCGCCGCCCGCTCCCGCAGCTGTAGCACCGGAAGCGTGGGGATGCCCTCGCGGAGGTCGGTCCCCGGGACCTTCCCGGACTCGTGGGAGTCGGAGGCGATGTCCAGGACGTCGTCTGCGAGCTGGAACGCGACACCGAGGCGTTCGCCGTACTGGGTGAGGACGTCCACGACCGTCTCGTCGGCGCCGGACATCATCGCGCCGAAGCGGCAGGAGACCGCCACCAGCGAGCCGGTCTTGCCGCCGAGCACGTCGAGGTAGTGGTCGACCGGGTCACGCCCGTCCGACGGCCCGGCCGTCTCCAGGATCTGGCCCGTCACCAGCCGTTCGAACGCGAGGGCCTGGACCCGCACCGCCTCGGGTCCGAGGTCGGCGAGGATCTGGGAGGCGCGGGCGAACAGGAAGTCACCGGTGAGGACGGCGACCGAGTTGCCCCAGCGAGTGTTGGCGCTGTCGACACCGCGCCGCACGGCGGCCTCGTCCATGACGTCGTCGTGGTACAGCGTCGCGAGGTGGGTCAGCTCGACGACCACGGCCGACGGCACGACGCCCGGCGCGTACGGGTCACCGAACTGCGCGGCCAGCATCACCAGCAGCGGCCGGAACCGCTTCCCGCCGGCCCGCACGAGGTGCTGCGCGGCTTCCGTGATGAACGGGACCTCACTTTTGGTGGCTTCTAGCAAGCCCTCCTCGACAGCCGTCAATCCGGCCTGGACATCGGCTTCCAGAGCCTGGTCCCGCACGCTCAGCCCGAACGGCCCGACGGTCACGAGGGGTCTCCTGTCTGCTGGTGTCCACTGGCGGTTACACGGTTTGTCGATAGGTCGCTGCCATCACTCAAGTCAGCGTATCCGGTCAGGTTTCGATCACCGATAGCGCCCACCGTTACACCCCGGGCACTATCGGATCACGACCGGTATGTTTTTGATCAGCCGATACGACCTGACATCCACTGACTTAACAGGAAGTACCGACAGTTGTCCCGAACCGAGGCGTAAGCCGTGTCCTGGACCGGAGGGTGAACCGCGGCCCGGACCAGCGCCGTCACCGGGTCCGACACCGGACCGTCCGGCAGACCGCCGACCACGAACGGTCACCTCTTCCCCGGCTGACGTCACCTGCCCGGAGGTACCCCGTCCGCCGCCCGCCAAAGCCGACGGGGGCACATCGCGCCGACCGTACCCGTACATCCATGCCCTACGAGACCACACACGAGGACCTCCGCATCCCTTCGCCGTCCGGACGTCGCCCCCCACGCGCGCGTGGCACCCGAGGACGGATGAGCCCGCCCACGCGCGCGAGGCACCCAAGAACGGCCGAGCCCGCCCACGCGCGCCGCTCGAACACCTCCCCCATCGGCTCACCGGCCAGACGCCGCCCCACCCGCTCACCGACCGGACAACCCCACGAGGCCACCGGCGCCACCCACTGCTCCACGGGCCACGGTCACGTCCCCGGCCGGCGGACAGGCCCGCGACCGTCGAGCGGCCGACGGCGCGGCTCCGGCGCAACGGGAACGTCGGCATGGTCGGCACCTCCTGGGGCGGCTGCATCTCCCTCCGAATGACGGCCCTCGCGCCCGAGCCGCTCAAGGCGGTCGCCGTGGCCCGCTCCACGGACGGCCGCTATGACAACGACGCGTTGTGCGGCGGAGGTTCCGCCCTCGCGATGGACATGAGCGCGCGGACAGCCACCCCGCCCGCCGCCTGTTCGGCGAGCCCGCCGACCCCTCCCCCAAGGTGACCGGAATCACGTACGCCGACCGGCAGAGCACACTCGAACTTCCGGCGCGCTCCGGGACCTTGGGCCAGCCGATCGCCTTGGAGGCACCCGAGCGGTTCGAGGCACCCAAGCGGGCGGAGCCGTCGGGCGTCAGCCTCCCGGCCGCGCTCGATCAGCGGCACGCGCGCATACCCGGACCGTACGGAGTTCACGGGGGGCGCCGGAGACGTACACGACCAGATGAACCGGATGAGCAGAACCCGCGGCCGGCCGCCCACTGCCGGTCGAGCCCATCGGTTCGCCCTCATCAAGCCGGAATTTCGCCGAACAAGACAATTCGGGCAATCTTCGAAATCGCCCGTGGTGCGCACCGCTTCACCCATCCCAATCGGGGCAATCCGCACGAATGACGACGATACGCTTTTCCACTGATGCCCGGAAAGACGGATTTCACAAATCCCCTCATGTCCTATTTGCCGTAATTGCCGTTCCGTGAAGTAGGTCACGTGGGCAGGGCTGCCGCAATGACGGCAAGTGCGGCTCCCTTTCCGTTTCCTGTGGGCGAGTTGAGGCTTGGCAGCCGCAAAGGATCAAGCGCCCCATACGACTCAGATCAAGGTCAATCGGTGCGTTGTGTGAATCCGGCACTTGTTCCGGACATGTGCTCTCGCATACGTTCCCGCTCGCCGGGCGGACGCCGAATCCTGCCGCCGCCCGTCTTGACCCATCGACAAGTCCATTCGCACGGCAGGAGCGGGGGAACCAGGTAAGTCGCCGGACCGGGCGACCGACGTCAGTGACGGACGTCGTACCGGAACGGCTAGGGGTGAAGTCGCCTCGCCTTCGGGCGGCGCGGCCGGGCACTCCCCGGGCCCGAACCCGACAGCTCACCTCGTAGGCGACGGAGAGGAACTTTGCCATGCCTGCTGCCGCTCAGCACCGCCGTCCCCGCCGTAACCGCATCGCCCGCACGCTCGCCGTCGCCGGCACCGGCGCCGCCGTTCTCGCCCTCCCGCTCATCGGGGCGACCACCGCCTCCGCCGCCACCTCCACCCCCACGACGGCCGCGACGACGACCGCCGGGTACCCGAACAACCTCGACGGCTGGATCCGCGAGTCGCTCGCGATCATGGCCGAGAAGAACATCCCGGGCAGCTACAACGGCATCTACCGCAACGTGATCCGCGAGTCGTCCGGCAACCCGCAGGCAATCAACCTGTGGGACTCCAACGCGGCCGCCGGCATCCCGTCCAAGGGCCTGCTCCAGGTGATCGCCCCGACGTTCAGCACCTACCACGTGGCCGGCACGTCCTTCGACATCTACGACCCGGTCGCGAACATCACCGCCGCCTGCAACTACGCCGCCGCGCGGTACGGCTCGATCGACAACGTGCACGGCGCGTACTGACCGGCGCCGTCAGCGGAAGAGTCTTTCGAGGACGACGGCGATGCCGTCGTCCTCGTTCGACAAGGTGATCTCGTCGGCCACCGTCTTGAGTTCGGGATGGGCGTTGGCCATCGCCACCCCGTGGGACGCCCAGTCGAACATGGGGATGTCGTTGGGCATGTCCCCGAAGGCGACGGCTTGTTCGGGACTCAGCCCCAGGTGGCCGGCGGCCAGCGCGAGCCCGGTCGCCTTGGTCACCCCGCACGGCTGGAGCTCGACGGTCCCCGGTCCCGACATGGTGACCGTCGCCAGCGACCCCACCACCGAGCGGGCGGTCGCCGCCAGCTCGTCGTCAGTCAGGGTGTGGTGGCGCAGCAGCACCTTGCTGATGGGCGCGCACCACAGATCGTCGCGCCGGTCGACGCGCAACGCGGGCAGCGTGGGATGGGGCATCAGATAGCCCGGCTCGATGAGCGTGAGCCCGTCCACGCCGTCCTGGTCGACCGCCGCGTAGACCTGCCCGACCTCGGCCTCGATCTTGCCGAGGGCGGTCTCCGCCAGCTCCCGGTCCAGAGTGACCGACCACAGCATCCGAGCCGCGCCGGCGTCGTAGACCTGCGCGCCCTGGCCGCAGACCGCGAGTCCCGTGCAGCCGAGGTCGTCCAGGAGGGGGCGCACTCTCGGCGCGGGGCGCCCGGTCACCACGAGGTGCCGGGCGCCTGCCCGGCCGGCCCGCGCGAGTGCGGCAAGTGACCGTTCCGACAGGGTGTCGTCGGCGCGCAGCAGCGTGCCGTCCAGGTCGGTGGCGATCAGTGAGTACGGGGAGGGTGGGACCATGATCAGAGAATACGGACAGCACGCCCCTGAGACTCATTGTGTGTTTTGGCCTCAAGCGGCGCCCGCTCTCTCCGTGATGGGGCGTTGTCAGTGGGGCGCGTTACGTTGGCGGTGGGTTGATCGCAACGATCGGACGAGGGCGACCGTGGTGACGGAGCGGTCAGGAGAGTTCCGGGCGCATCTGCCGGCGGCGGCGACCGGGGTGCTGGAGCGGTTCCCGCGGGATCCGAGGCCGGGGACCTAGGCGCTGTCGTTCCGTTCCTGAGCGTGTTGACGATGACGACGATCGCAGACCGTAGGTGGCGACCGGCTGCGACACGGAGAGCCAGTACGAGGCCGAAAGGGACCTGGCGGACCCGGGCGAGGCGCGCTGGAACTAGGCGTGTTGACTCCTGGACGGCTTCGAGACGCTCGGCAACTGTCCCGAGGACCCGGTCGGCGGCGCGCTGTGCACCAAGGAGGTCCGGCGGCTCGGACTCTGGTTCGACGGGGACTGCGACGACGCCGAAATGGACGCGAGGCGGGACCTGTTGAGGCGCCCGGCCCCCGGGGGAGGGTGGTGGTGGCGCGACCTCGGGGTCGGGTGGCGGCCCGGCCCCCGAGCGGGTGGCGGGTGGCGAACCGGCCCGGCCTGGCGGGCGGTTGTCATGCGTGGGTAGCAGCCAGGTGCTTGGCCAGGCGCGGCGAGGCGAACTGCGTCCCGCACACGAACCGCATCACCGGGCCGTA
Source organism: Streptomyces sp. NPDC005866 (assembly GCF_040629895.1). Taxonomy (NCBI): domain Bacteria; kingdom Bacillati; phylum Actinomycetota; class Actinomycetes; order Kitasatosporales; family Streptomycetaceae; genus Streptomyces; species Streptomyces sp. NPDC005866. Next base: position 161,907 of record NZ_JBEXWP010000012.1, on the reverse strand, counting down.
CGACGCTGCCGCGGGCAGGCCGGTGAAGTACAGGCCGGGCATGGAGGAGACGTATCCGGCGCCGAGTTCCGGGGCGCCGCGGCTGACCGTGACGCGGGTGCGCAGCTCGGGGCCGAGGAAGTCCATCGCCGCGACGTCCACTCGGTAGCCGGTGGCGGCCACGACGTGGTCGGCGGTGAGCCGGTCGGTGCGGCCGTCGTGGGTGCGGACGGTGAGGACCGGGGCGCCGTCGGAGATGTCGGCGCAGGTCACGCCGGCGACTTCGTGGACTTGGACCTTGCCCTCGAAGCGGTCGCGCAGCCACCAGGCGCCGAGCGGGCCGAGCACCCGGCGGACCAGGTAGTGACGGGTGCGGGCGGGGAGGTAGCGGTAGGGGTGCGGGTAGTAGCTGAGCGCCCACAGCGACCAGGCCCGCCCGAACGGGGACTCAGGGCGCAGCCGGGGCTGGTCCCAGGGCGGGGCGCCGAAGGCGACCTTGCCGCGCCCGCGTGAGACCACCCGCACCTGGGCGCCCGCCTCGGCCGCGAGAGCCGCCGTCTCCAGCGCGGACTGCCCGGCGCCGACGACGATCAGCTCCTTGCCGGAGAAACGGGTGAGGTCGTGGTGCTGGGAGCTGTGCGAGAACGGTCCCGTGGGCGCGTCCGCCGACACTTTCACGAGCTCCGCGGGGAGGTGGGCGAGCCCCGACAGGCCGGTGGCGACGACGACAGCGCGGGCCGTGAACAACTCACCCGAGTCCAGTTCGAGTTCGAACCCGGCTGCCTTGCTGCGGTCCACGGAAACCACCCGCACCCGCTCCAGCTCGGGCACCAGCTTCTGCTGGAACCACTCGCCGTAGCCGATGAACGTCTCCACCGGGATGATGTCCTCGTCGGTCACCAGCCTGCGTGTGCCCACCGCGTCGCAGTAGTCGGCGAGGGTGTGCCCGCGCTGCGGGCAGTCGAGGTTGGAGGCGGCGGGCGTCGACTTCAGGAGCATGCCCTCGGGCATGTGGTCACGCCAGCTGACCATGGGGTCTCCGAAGACCCGGACGGGGATGCCGCGCGCCCGCAGATGGGCGGCGGTGGACAGGCCGAAGGGCCCGGCACCTATGACTGCTACCGGTTGAATCACGAAGTCCCTCCCCAGGAACGTGGTGCCTACTTCGTGGAGGTGCTGGAGCCGCGGTGGTTGGTCCGCCACAGCTGGTAGAGGTGCTTCGCGCCCGGACGTACGAAGCGGGCGAGCATCGTGACGAACGGCAGCGGGTCGTCACCCGCGAGCCAGGCCAGCTCGGTCCCGCTCGGCCGCCCGGGCGCGTGCGGCGTCGTATAGCCGCTTCGGCGGTAGGCGAGGAGGGCGGGCAGGTCGATGTTCTCCACGACGTATCGGTGGCCGGCGCGCTGTTCCCCCTCCGGAACGGGGCGCCCGGTCAGGTCCAGGTGCATGGCGCGGACCACGTCCACCCCCGACTCGCTCTCGAAGAGCCGGAACTGGGCGCCCATGCGCGGGTTGAAGTCGAGCAGCTTGTACTGCCCGTCGCGGCGGTCGAAGCGCAGGTCGAGGTCGATGATGCCGCTGAAGCCGATCTGTTTGATGAAACGCGCGGCGAGGTCGGCGAGTTCCGGGTTGTCGACGACGTACGCGTTCGCCGTCATGCCCGCGTGCGGCGGCCACGAGCGCACCTTGACGCCGGTGAACAGGGCGCGCGGGTTCGAGTCGGCGTCGAAGTAGGCGTGCACGATCCAGTCCTCGGCGTCCTCCCTCGGGAGGTACTCCTGGAGGATGACACCCGGATGGTCGCCCCAGTCACGGGCGAGGGTGAGCAGTCCCTCGCGGGTGGCGATCTTCGTCGTGCCGTTGACGGCGGGCTGTTTGCGCCGCAGGAACGCCTCTCGGTTCTTGGCGACGATCGGGAAGCGTGCCTTCTCCGCGAAGTCGACGATCTCGTCGTACGACTGCGGGAAGGCTGCCGTCGGACTGGGGATGCCGTGTTGCACGCACAGTTCGTGCAGGTCCTGCTTGCTCGCGAGCCGGCGGGGCAGTGCTGACTCCACGCGCGGGAAGAGGAAGCGGTCGCCGAGCGCGTCCTGGTGCTCGGCGATCAGAACGGCGGCCTCCTCGTCGGTGGGGATCAGCAGGGTCGGACGGCCGATGCGGTGGCCGATGCGCAGCAGCCCCTCGACCAGATGATCCGGTTCCTCGGCGCCTGTTGTCGGCCATACGAACGCCCGTTTGAGATAACGAGAGGAGGCCGCCGGCGTGTAGGCGTCCTCCGTGATCGCGTACATGGGAACACCCAGGCGGCCCAGGCTGCGAATCGCGCCGACCCCGCCGTGGTGCAACGGATAGTCGCCGAACTTGACGATCAGGCCCGGCACGTCGCGATCCGCCGCGAACGGCATGCTGGCGGCATTCCTGGCCACGGGTCCCCCCACGCGTCCCCCCTACGGACCGGACCCACCCCGTCCGTGTCCCCCAAAGGACGCTAAGCCGGAATTGACCCCTCCGACAAGGTCTATTCGGACATTGCGAACTCTTTAGACACTGCCACGGCAGCCGGCTCACCCGTAACGTGTGGCGCGACCACATGGAATGCCGCGCAACGCCTTAGCGACGTCACCACATAGTCGGCCCCCGCGCGGCACGGATGAGAGCGAGGCGCCACCCCATGCCCCCCTTGCCCCCCTTCGAGGTCCCCGAGGGCGACCCCTTCGGCCCGCACAATCTCCCGTATGGCGTGTTCTCGACGCCCGAGAGCACGGAACGGAGGGTCGGTGTCCGTCTCGGCGACCACGTCCTCGACGCCGGCGCCGCGGCGCTCGCGCTCGGCTCCCCGTACGCCTCCCTGCTCGCCCGCCCCACCCTCAACCCGCTGCTCGCCGCGGGGCGCACCACCTGGTCGGACGTACGGCGCGCCCTGACCGCCTGGGTGACCGTGCCCGCTCACCGCGAGGTGCTCGAACCCCTGTTCCACCCGCTGTCCGAGGTGACCCTGCACCTCCCCTTCGAGGTCGCCGACTACGTCGACTTCTACGCCTCCGAGAATCACGCCCGCAACGCCGGCCGCATCTTCCGCCCCGACGCCGCCGAACCGCTCACCCCCAACTGGAAGCACCTGCCGATCGGTTACCACGGCCGCGCGGGCACGGTCGTGGTGTCGGGGACGGACGTCGTACGGCCGTCGGGCCAGCGGAAGACGTCTTCGGATCCCTCGGAGGCACCGGTGTTCGGCCCGTCGGTCCGGCTGGACATCGAAGCCGAGGTCGGCTTCGTCGTCGGCGCGCCGTCGGAGCAGGGGCGGCCGGTGGCGCTGGGCGACTTCCGGGAGCACGTGTTCGGGCTCTCTCTCCTGAACGACTGGTCGGCGCGGGACATCCAGGCCTGGGAGTACGTCCCGCTCGGCCCGTTCCTCGGCAAGTCGTTCGCCACCTCGGTCTCGGCGTGGATCACCCCGCTGGACGCACTGGAGGACGCACGGGTCGCCCCGCCGCGGCGGACGCATCCACTGCTGCCGTATCTCGACGACTCCGACGAGGACCCCGCGGGTTACGACCTGCGGATGTCGATCGCGATCAACGGTCAGGTGGTGTCCGAGCCGCCGTTCTCCACCATGTACTGGACCGCCGCCCAGCAACTCGCCCACATGACCGTCAACGGCGCCTCACTGCGCACCGGCGACCTGTACGGCTCCGGCACGGTGAGCGGTACGGAACCCGGGGAGCGCGGGTCGCTGCTGGAGCTCACCTGGAACGGGCGGGACCCGCTCGACCTCCCGGACGGCAAGCGGACATACCTGGAGGACGGCGACATGGTGACGCTGTCGGCGTGGGCGCCGGGGCCGGGCGGTGGCCGGGTGGGACTCGGGGAGGTCAGCGGGCGGATCGTGGCGGGGTGAGGGGCGGGGCGGAGGCGGGCTGAGAGGCGGTCGGGCCGGGGAGCGCTTGCAGTGAGCCGGAGCGCACAGGTCCCCGGGTTGGCGAGGAGAGCACCCGGATCCTCGTCGGCACCTGACTCGGGCGCCCTGTCCCGTCATACTGACGGGACACGCACCATGCGATGCGCCCGCACGCGCACCGTGCGAGGCGACGGCGCACGCATTACGTGATGCGCCGGCGCACGCACCCTGTCGCGCAACGGCGCATCACTCCCGCACCACCCACAACCCGCATACCTCTCCGATCAGGAAACGGAGCTTCGGCATGACCGTCTGCCTGCTCCTGCTGAGCGTCGTCGCCCTGACGGCCGCGGTGCCCGCACCACGCGCGCTGGTGCAGGCCCTGTGGCCCGAGCGGGAACCCGTGGTCGCCCTGTGGGTGTGGCAGTGCCTGGTCGCCACCGTGCTGATGTGCTGCCTGACCGCGCTCGTCCTGGGCGCGGCGGCCGTCTTCCACACCGTGCGCGACCGGGTGTTCGCGCCGGCGCCACCGGCGGTCACCGCCGCGTACGACCTCTCCGTCGCGCCCCTGTGGGCGGTCGCCCTCACGGTGCTGCTCGCGTGCGGTGCCGCCTGGACCACGGCGATGCTCGCCCGCGAACTGGTCGAGGCCCGCCGGCGCCGCGGCCAGACCCGCGCACACCTGCGCGAACGGGCACCGGAACTGCCGGCGGGGCTGCCGGCGGCACGCGGACCGATGCTGGTGCTGGAGGACGAATACCCGGACGCCTGGTGGATGCCCGGGCATCCCCCCCAGCTTGTCGTGACGACCGGGGCACTGCACCGCCTCACAGACCACCAGCTCGACGCCGTACTCACCCACGAGCAGGGCCACGCCCGCGCCCACCACGACTGGCTGCTCCACCTGTCCAGCGCGCTGGCCACGGGCTTCCCGCGCGTGCCGCTCTTCTCCCATTTCTGCGACCAAACCTACCGGCTCGTCGAACTCGCCGCCGACGACGCGGCGTCCCGCCGCTGCGGCCACCTCACGACCGCCCTGGCCCTGATCGAACTGAACCAGCACCGCGGGGTCCTGTCCTGCGCGTCGAGCCGCCGGCTGCTCGGTGAGCGGGTCGACCGGCTCCTGGAACCACCGCCACGGCTGCTGCGCCGCCAGCGGGCCCTGACAACGACGGTGGCCGCACTGGTACCCCTGCTGCCACTCCTGATCACGTTCGCACCGGGGCTGACCGCGCTCGGGTAGCGCACCTGTCGCCTGTCGCCGCTGGAAGTCCAGGACGGGCCGCGGCGCGAGGCACGACGGACGCCGGGCCGTGAGCGGGTTTGAGCCGCCCTCGGGATCCTTCCGCCCGTGCCGTAGGCTCGCCGATCCGAACGCCGACGTCCGCAAGGCGGCCGTTCTCGCCCTGACCCGGCACGCCGGTGTCGAGGAAGCCCGCGTGGCGCTGGCGACGGCGACGGCGGCCCCGGACGCGGATGTCAGGGCGTATGCGGCGCGGGGGCTCTGAGCAGGGCCTCCGCCCGGGGCCGGGTCGGGCTTATATCCAGTCCTCCGGCTCCGGCTCCGCGTCCATCTCGGGCCAGTGGTCCTCACCCCCGGTCGCCGCCGCCGCAAGGGCTGGGGTGGACGGTGATTTCAAGGAGGCCAGTACCCCGAGCACGCCCTCCCCGTACGTCATGAGCTTCTTCTCGCCGACGCCGCCGACGGTGGCGAGCTCGGCGATCGACTCGGGCCATCGGCCGACGATCTCCCGGAGCGTGGCGTCGTGGAAGATCACGTATGCGGGTACGCCCTGTTCGCGGGCCTGTTCGGCACGCCAGGCGCGCAGTGCCTCGAACGCGGGGAGCAGGTCCTCGGGCAGCTCTGCCACAGCCGCCTTCGCCTTGCCCTTGCCGGAGGACCCGGATGTTCCGGACGACCTGGAGACCACCGGCTTCTTCGGCTCCTTGCGGAGCGGAACCTCCCGTTCCCGCCGCAGTACCGTCCCGCTGGCCTCGGTGAGGACGAGCGTGCCGTACTCGCCCTCGACGGCCAGCAGCCCCTGGGCGAGCAGTTGCCGGACGACGCCACGCCATTCGCCTTCTTCGAGGTCGGTGCCGATACCGAAAACGGACAGCTGGTCGTGGTCGAACTGGATGACCTTGCCGGTGCGCTTGCCGAGCAGAATGTCGACGATCTGGACGGCGCCGAATTTCTGCCCGCGTTCGCGCTGCAGTCGTACGACCGTGGAGAGGACCTTCTGGGCGGCGACGGTGCCGTCCCAGGTCTCCGGTGGGGTGAGGCAGGTGTCACAGTTGCCGCAGCCCGCCGGGTCGGGGTCCTGGCCGAAGTAGTTGAGCAGTTGCCCGCGGCGGCACTGGACGGTCTCGCACAGGGCGAGCATGGAGTCGAGGTGGGCCTGGGCGCGGCGGCGGAAGGCCTCGTCGCCCTCGCCGGACTGGATGAGTTTGCGCTGCTGTATGACGTCGTTGAGGCCGTAGGCCATCCATGCGGTGGAGGGCAGGCCGTCGCGGCCGGCGCGGCCGGTCTCCTGGTAGTAGCCCTCTACGGATTTGGGCAGGTCGAGGTGGGCGACAAAACGGACGTCGGGTTTGTCGATGCCCATGCCGAAGGCGATGGTGGCGACCACGACCAGGCCGTCCTCGCGCAGGAAGCGGGACTGGTGGGCGGCGCGGGTGCCCGCGTCGAGGCCGGCGTGGTAGGGGACGGCCTCGATGCCGTTGCGGGTGAGGAATTCCGCCGTGGCTTCGACCGACTTGCGGGAGAGGCAGTAGACGATGCCCGCGTCGCCTTCGTGTTCCTGGCGGAGGAAGGTGAGCAGCTGATTCTTGGGGTCGGCCTTGGGGACGATCCGGTACTGGATGTTGGGCCGGTCGAAGCTGGCCACGAAGTGCCGGGCGGCCGGCATGTGCAGCCGCTGGGTGATCTCCTCATGGGTCGCGTGGGTGGCGGTGGCCGTGAGCGCGATGCGCGGGACGTCCGGCCAGCGCTCACCGAGGAGGGAGAGGGCGAGGTAGTCGGGGCGGAAGTCGTGGCCCCACTGGGAGACGCAGTGCGCCTCGTCGATCGCGAAGACGGCGATCTTGCCGCGGGCGAGCAGGTCCAGCGTGGAGTCCAGGCGCAGCCGCTCCGGCGCCAGGTAGAGCAGGTCGAGCTCTCCGGCGAGGAACTGGGCCTCGACCACGCGCCGCTCGTCGAAGTCCTGGGTGGAGTTGACGAACCCGGCGTTCACACCGAGGGCGCGCAGGGCGTCCACCTGGTCCTGCATGAGGGCGATTAGGGGGGAGACCACGATGCCCGTGCCGGGTCTGACCAGGGCGGGGATCTGGTAGCACAGTGATTTTCCGCCGCCGGTCGGCATGAGGACGACGGCGTCGCCGCCGGCCACCACGTGCTCGATGACCGCTGCCTGCTCGCCCCGGAAGGCGTCGTACCCGAAGACCCTGTGCAGCGTGGCCAGTGCCTCGCCGTCCGCCGGTCCGGGCGTCTGCCGCGTCCCTGGCGGCTCGGTCGTCCCTGGCATCTCGTCGGTTCCGCCCGTCCCACCCATCGCGTGTCCCCCGTACGTCGTCCCTCGACCACTGCCTCCACGATAGGGGTACGGACCGACAGCGCCTGAGTTATCCACAGGCCCGCCGGCCGGGAGTGGCATGCGGGGCGGGATCGGGCGGGTGCCGGGCGGGGTCCCCCGTCCGGCGGTGTCCTCAGTCCTTTGGCCGTCTTCGCGTGGCGGCCCGGAAGCGGCGCGGGCCATGCTGCACGGGCGGGACCGGGGAGGCCCGCGTCGTACGGAGGCGCCGCACTCGCGTGCCTCTTCCGCCCCAAGGAGCTTCAGGATGTCTCTCAGGTCCCGCACTGCCGGCGCCGTTCTGGCGCTGGCCGTGCCGTTCGCTCTGGCCGCGGTTCCCGCCGACGCGGCTCCCGTCCCCGAGGCCGACCCGTTCATGTGGACGGATCTGACCCCGACGTACTCGGCCACGGCGGACTACCAGTACGAGCCGTTCGCGGTCACGGACGAGTACACGCCCACCGGCGACTGTGCCAAGGACACCCGGACCGGCAAGGGAGCCGCGGGCTACCACTACGTCAACACCGCGAACATCGGCAGCCTCGATCCGGCCGAGCCCGCGGGTCTCCTGTACGAGACCGACAGCGCCGGCGGCCGTGCCCTGGTGGGGGCGGAGTGGATCGTGCGCGCGGGCACCGGCACCACCGCGCCGACACTGTTCGGGCAGACGTTCCAGGGGCCGGCGAACCTGCCCGGTGTGGGTTCCGTGTACACGCTGCACGCCTGGATCTGGAAGGACAATCCGAGCGGTCTGTTCGCGCCGTGGAACCCCACGGTGAAGTGCGCGTAGCCGTCGCCGGCGCTGTGATGTGCCGGTAGCCCCGTGCTGCGCAGGCGCGCGTGGGTCCTGGTTCCTCGCGGGAACGCGCATGGGCCCGGTTCCCCGCGAGGAACCGGGCCCACGGACGTACGAGAACGATCAAGAAAACGAGCGTGGTCGTCCGGGAACGGTCAGCGCACGAACACTCCTGCCTGGCTTGCCAGGTCCAGGAAGTACTGCGGTGCCACACCGAGCACCAGCGTGACCGCCACGCCCACGCCGATCACCGCCGTGGTCAGCGGTGACGGGACGGCGACCGTGGGGCCCTCGGGCCTGGGCACGCTGAAGAACATCAGCACGATCACGCGGATGTAGAAGAACGCGGCGATCGCCGACGAGATCACACCGATGACGACCAGCGGAGCCGCCCCGCCCTCCGCCGCCGCCTTGAACACGGCGAACTTCCCGGCGAAGCCGGAGGTCAGCGGGATGCCCGCGAAGGCCAGCAGGAACACCGCGAAGACGGCCGCGACCAGCGGCGAGCGGCGGCCGAGACCGGCCCACTTGGACAGGTGTGTGGCCTCGCCACCGGCGTCGCGCACCAGGGTGACCACGGCGAAGGCGCCGATGGTCACGAAGGAGTACGCGGCCAGGTAGAAGAGGACGGACGACACGCCGTCCTTCGAGGTCGCGATGACACCCGCGAGGATGAATCCGGCGTGCGCGATCGACGAGTACGCGAGCAGTCGCTTGATGTCGGTCTGGGTGATTGCGACGATCGCGCCGCCCAGCATGGTGATGATCGCGACGCCCCACATGACCGGCCGCCAGTCCCAGCGCAGGCCGGGCAGGACCACGTACAGCAGTCGCAGCAGCGCGCCGAACGCGGCCACCTTGGTCGCCGCGGCCATGAAGCCGGTCACCGGGGTGGGTGCGCCCTGGTAGACGTCGGGCGTCCACATATGGAAGGGGACCGCGCCGACCTTGAAGAGCAGGCCCATGACGACCATCGCGGCGCCGACCAGGAGCAGCGCGTCGTTGCCCATGGTGCCGGCGAGGGCGGGGTCGATGTTGGTGACGGTGCCGTCGACGACCTGGGCGATGGTGGTGTACGACACCGAGCCGGCGTAGCCGTACAGCAGGGCGATGCCGAACAGGGTGAACGCGGAGGCGAAGGCGCCGAGCAGGAAGTACTTGACGGCGGCTTCCTGGGACATCAGGCGCTTGCGGCGGGCCAGGGCGCACATCAGGTAGAGCGGGAGGGAGAAGACCTCCAGGGCCACGAAGAGCGTCAGCAGGTCGTTGGCCGAGGGGAAGACCAGCATGCCGGCGACCGCGAAGAGGAGCAGCGGGAAGACCTCGGTGGTGGTGAAACCGGCCTTCACCGCGGCCTTCTCGCTGTCGCTTCCGGGCACCGAGGCGGCCTGTGCGGCGAAGGAGTCGACGCGGTTGCCGTGGGCCGCCGGGTCGAGACGGCGTTCGGCGAAGGTGAACAGGCCGAGGAGACCGGCCAGCAGGATCGTTCCCTGCAGGAACAGGGACGGTCCGTCGACGGCGATCGCGCCCATGGCGGCGATGTGCGCCTTGGTGGTGCCGTATCCGTCCGCGGCCAGTGCGACGACCGCCGCGAAGGCCGCGCACAGCGCTACGGCGGAGACGAAGACCTGCGCGTAGTAGCGGGCCTTGCGCGGGACGAACGCCTCGACGAGCACCCCGATGATCGCCGCGCCGACGACGATCAGGGTGGGTGACAATTGCCCGTATTCGATCTTCGGCGCGTTGATCTTCGAGATCGGTTCGGCCGCGGTTGTCCACAGGCTGTGGACGGCTGCTGTGCTCACTTGGCCGCCTCCACTGCGGGCTTGGGGTCGGTCTTGTGTACGTCGGACATGGTCTGCTTGACCGCCGGGTTGACGATGTCCGTGACGGGCTTCGGATAGACGCCCAGGAAGATCAGCAGGACGATCAGCGGGGCGACGACGACGAGCTCACGCGCGCGTAGGTCGGGCATCGTGGACACCTCCGGCTTCACCGGGCCCGTCATCGTCCGCTGGTAGAGGACGAGGGTGTAGAGCGCGGCGAGGACGATGCCGAAGGTGGCGATGATCCCGATGGCCGGGTAGCGCGTGAACGTGCCGACCAGGACGAGGAATTCACTCACGAAGGGTGCGAGACCCGGCAGGGACAGCGTGGCCAGGCCGCCGATCAGGAAGGTGCCGGCGAGTACCGGGGCGACTTTCTGCACACCGCCGTAGTCCGCGATGAGCCGCGAGCCGCGCCGGGAGATCAGGAAGCCGGCGACCAGCATCAGCGCGGCCGTGGAGATGCCGTGGTTGACCATGTAGAGGGTGGCGCCCGACTGGCCCTGGCTGGTCATCGCGAAGATGCCCAGGATGATGAAGCCGAAGTGCGAGATGGACGCGTAGGCGACCAGGCGCTTGATGTCCCGCTGGCCGACGGCGAGCAGTGCGCCGTAGATGATGCTGATCACGGCGAGGACGAGGATGGCGGGTGTCGCCCACTTCGAGGCCTCCGGGAACAGCTGGAGGCAGAAGCGGAGCATGGCGAAGGTGCCCACCTTGTCGACGACCGCCGTGATGAGGACGGCGACGGGGGTGGTGGACTCCTGCATGGCGTTGGGCAGCCAGGTGTGCAGCGGCCACAGGGGCGCCTTCACCGCGAAGGCGAAGAAGAAGCCGAGGAACAGCCAGCGTTCGGTGCTGGTCGCCATGTGCAGCGAGCCGTTCGCGCGGGCCTGTGCGATCTCCGCGAGGGAGAAGTTCCCGGCGACCACGTAGAGGCCGATGACCGCGGCCAGCATGATCAGGCCGCCGACCAGGTTGTAGAGGAGGAACTTCACGGCCGCGTACGACCGTTGGGCCGCCGCGTTCTCGTCGGAGCCCGCGTGGGCGCGGTCGCCGAAGCCGCCGATGAGGAAGTACATCGGGATCAGCATGGCTTCGAAGAAGATGTAGAAGAGGAAGACATCGGTGGCCTCGAAGGAGATGATCACCATCGCCTCGACGGCCAGGATCAGGGCGAAGAAGCCCTGCGTCGGCCGCCACCGCCTGCTGCCGGTCTCCAGCGGATCGGCGTCGTGCCAGCCCGCCAGGATGATGAACGGGATCAGCAGGGCGGTCAGCGCGATCAGTGCGACCGCGATGCCGTCGACGCCCAGCTCGTACCTGACGCCGAAGTCCTTGATCCAGGGGTGGGACTCGGTGAGCTGGTAGCGGGAGCCGCCCGGGTCGAAGCGGACCATGACGACGATCGCCAGCACGAGCGTGCCGAGCGAGACCAGTAGCGCGAGCCATTTGGCGGCGGTGCGCTGTGCGGCCGGTACGGCGGCCGTGGCGATCGCCCCGATGGCCGGGAGCGCCGCCGTCGCTGTCAGCAGAGGAAAGGACATCGGTATCAGACCGCCCTCATCAGCAGGGTCGCGGCGACCAGGAGGGCGGCGCCGCCGAACATCGAGACCGCGTACGAGCGCGCGTAGCCGTTCTGGAGCTTGCGCAGCCGGCCGGACAGCCCGCCGAAGCCCGCCGCGGTGCCGTTGACGACCCCGTCGACCAGGGTGTGGTCGACGTAGACCAGGGAGCGCGTGAGGTGTTCGCCGCCGCGGACCAGGACGACGTGGTTGAAGTCGTCCTGGAGGAGGTCGCGGCGGGCCGCGCGGGTGAGCAGCGAACCGCGCGGGGCGAGGGCCGGGACGGGACGGCGGCCGTATTGCAGGTAGGCGATGCCGACGCCGATGATCAGGCACACCATGGTGGCGCCGGTGACCGTGGCCGCGCTGAGCGGGGAGTCGCCCTCGCTGTGGCCGGTGACCGGCTCCAGCCAGTGCAGGAAGCGGTCGCCGATGCTGAAGAACGCGCCGCCGAAGACCGAGCCGATCGCCAGCACGATCATCGGGATCGTCATGACATTCGGGGACTCGTGCGGGTGCGGTTCCGCGTGCTCGCCCTGGTGTTCGGCGGCGGGCTCGGCGCTGGGCGCCTGCGGGGACCGCGTGGGCTGGTTGCGCCAGCGTTCCTCGCCGAAGAACGTCATCAGCATCACGCGCGTCATGTAGAACGCGGTGATGGCCGCGCCGAGCAGGGCGCAGGCGCCGAGGATCCAGCCCTCGGTGCCGCCCTTGGCGAACGCCGCCTCGATGATCTTGTCCTTGGAGAAGAAGCCGGACAGGCCAGGGAAGCCGATGATGGCGAGGTAGCCGAGACCGAAGGTGATGAAGGTGATCGGCATGTACTTGCGCAGGCCGCCGTACTTGCGCATGTCGACCTCGTCGTTCATGCCGTGCATGACGGAGCCGGCGCCGAGGAACAGCCCGGCCTTGAAGAAGCCGTGCGTCACCAGGTGCATGATCGCGAAGACGTAGCCGATCGGGCCGAGGCCCGCGGCGAGCACCATGTAGCCGATCTGCGACATGGTGGAGCCGGCGAGGGCCTTCTTGATGTCGTCCTTCGCGCAACCGACGATCGCACCGAAGAGAAGCGTGACGGCGCCGACGACGGTGACGGCCAACTGCGCGTCGGGGGCGGCGTTGAAGATCGCTCCCGAGCGGACGATCAGGTAGACACCGGCGGTCACCATGGTCGCCGCGTGGATGAGGGCCGAGACCGGGGTCGGACCCTCCATGGCGTCCCCGAGCCAGGACTGCAGCGGCACCTGGGCGGACTTGCCGCAGGCGGCGAGGAGCAGCATCAGGCCGATCGCGGTGAGCCTGCCGTCGGAGGCGTCCCTCGCGTGGTCGAGGACCGGGCCGAAGGCGAACGTGCCGAACGTCGTGAACATCAGCATGATCGCGATCGACAGGCCCATGTCGCCGACCCGGTTGACCAGGAAGGCCTTCTTGGCTGCGGTGGCGGCGCTGGGTTTGTGCTGCCAGAAGCCGATCAGCAGGTACGAGGCGAGGCCGACGCCCTCCCAGCCGACGTACAGCAGCAGGTAGTTGTCGGCGAGGACGAGCAGCAGCATCGCCGCGAGGAACAGGTTGAGGTAGCCGAAGAAGCGGCGGCGGCGCTCGTCGTGTTCCATGTACCCGATCGAGTACAGGTGGATGAGCGAGCCGACGCCGGTGATCAGCAGGACGAACGTCATGGACAGCTGGTCGAGGCGGAAGGTGACGTCCGCCTGGAAACCGGCCACCGGTACCCAGCTGAACAGGTGTTGCATCAGGGTGCGGTGTTCGGCGTCCTTGCCCAGCAGGCCGACGAAGAGGATCACACCGAACACGAAGGAGGTCGTCGACAGGAGCGTGCCGATCCAGTGGCCGACGGCGTCCAGGCGGCGGCCGCCGACCAGGAGGACGGCCGCTCCGAGCAGGGGCGCCGCGATCAGCAGCGCAATCAGGTTCTCCACGATTCAGCGACCCCTTACAGCTTCATCAGGCTGGCGTCGTCGACCGAGGCCGAGTGGCGGGTACGGAACAGCGACACGATGATCGCGAGCCCGACCACGACCTCCGCGGCGGCGACGACCATCGTGAAGAAGGCGATGATCTGGCCGTCGAGATTGCCGTGCATCCGGGAGAAGACGACGAACGCGAGGTTGCAGGCGTTGAGCATCAGCTCGATGCACATGAAGACGACGATCGCGTTTCGTCTGATCAGCACACCGGTGGCGCCGATCGTGAACAACAGGGCGGCGAGATACAGGTAGTAGACCGGGTTCACTTCGACGCCTCCTCGGGCCGCTTGAGGTTCTCCGGCTCGATCGGGGTCCGCTCCAGCCGTTCCTCGGCGCGCTGTTCCAGGGCCCGCAGATCGTTGAGTGCCTCCGCGGACACGTCACGGATCTGGCCGCGGTCGCGCAGCGTCTTGTTGACCGTGAGCTCGGACGGCGTGCCGTCGGGCAGCAGGCCGGCGATGTCTACGGCGTTGTGCCGGGCGTAGACGCCGGGGGCGGGCAGCGGCGGCACGTGCTTGCCGTCGCGGACGCGCTGTTCGGCCTGCTCGCGCTGGGTCTTGGGGCGCTCGGTGCGCTCGCGGTGGGTGAGCACCATGGCGCCGACGGCCGCGGTGATGAGCAGGGCGCCGGTGATTTCGAAGGCGAAGACGTACTTGGTGAAGATGAGGGCGGCGAGACCGTCCACATTGCCGTTGGCGTTGGCCTGGCCGGTGCCGGCGAACTCCTTCAGGGAGGCGCTGCCGATGCCCGCGAAGAGCAGGACTCCGAAGCCGACACCGCAGACAAGGGCCAGCCAGCGCTGGCCCTTGATGGTCTCGGTCAGGGAGTCGGCGGCGGTCACGCCGACCAGCATCACCACGAAGAGGAACAGCATCATGATCGCGCCGGTGTAGACGACGATCTGCACGATGCCCAGGAAGTAGGCGCCGTTGGCGAGGTAGAACACCGCCAGGACGATCATGGTGCCGGCGAGGCAGAGGGCGCTGTGCACGGCCCGCTTCATGAAGACGGTGCACAGGGCGCCGATCACGGCGACGGTGCCGAGGACCCAGAACTGGAAGGCCTCCCCGGTGGAGGTGGCGTAGGCGGCGAGCTGCGGGCTCATCATGCGTCCACCTCCTCGTCCTCGGCCGCGCCCGAAGGGCCTGCCGACGGATGCGGCTCGCCCTTGGAGACGGCCACCTGCTGGACGGTCCCGGGCGCGGCCTCGGTCACCAGGCCCCGGTAGTAGTCCTGTTCGTCGGTCCCCGGGAAGATCGCATGCGGGGTGTCGACCATGCCGTCTTCGAGGCCGGCGAGCAGCTGCTCCTTGGTGTAGATGAGGTTGGCGCGGCTGGTGTCGGCGAGTTCGAACTCGTTGGTCATCGTCAGCGCGCGCGTGGGGCACGCCTCGATGCACAGGCCGCACAGGATGCAGCGGGCGTAGTTGATCTGGTAGACGCGGCCGTAGCGCTCGCCCGGCGAGTAACGCTCCTCGTCGGTGTTGTCGGCGCCCTCCACGTAGATGGCGTCGGCGGGGCAGGCCCACGCGCACAGTTCGCAGCCGATGCACTTCTCCAGGCCGTCCGGATGGCGGTTGAGCTGGTGCCGTCCGTGGAACCGTGGGGCCGTGGTCTTCTTCTGCTCCGGGTACTGCTCGGTCAGCCGCTTCTTGAACATGGCCTTGAAGGTCACGCCGAAGCCGGCCACGGGGTTCAGGAAACCGGGCTTGGTCTCCTTGGGCTCCTCAGCCATCGGACGCCTCCTTTCCATCCGAAGTTCCGTCACTGACAGTGTCCGGGCCGCCACTGACAATCAGCTCCCGCTCCCGGCGCGGGCTGCGCCGGGGCACCGGCGGCAGCTCCTGTCCGGGCAGCGGCGGTACGGGGAATCCGCCTGCCATCGGGTCGAACGCGGCAGGCTCCGCGGCGGGCAGTGCGGCTTCCTTGCCGCCCTTGTCGCGGAAGATGTCGACGACGAAGGACAGGAGCAGCAGGGCGAGGACTCCACCGCCGACGTACAGGGCGATGTCGGCGAAGTCGTAGTTCTCGTTGCGGAGGGTCCGTACGGTGGCGACGAGCATCAGCCAGACGACCGAGACCGGGATGAGGACCTTCCAGCCGAGCTTCATCAGCTGGTCGTAGCGCACGCGCGGAAGGCTGGCGCGCAGCCAGACGAAGGCGAACAGCAGCAGCACGACCTTGGCGACGAACCAGAGCATCGGCCACCAGCCGTGGTTGGCGCCCGCCCAGACGGTGCTGATCGGCCAGGGAGCGCGCCAGCCGCCGAGGAACAGCGTGGCCGACACGGCCGAGACGGTCACCATGTTGACGTACTCGGCGAGCATGAACATCGCGAACTTGATCGACGAGTACTCGGTGTTGAAGCCGCCGACCAGGTCGCCCTCGGACTCGGGCATGTCGAAGGGGGCGCGGTTGGTCTCGCCGACCATGGTGACGATGTAGAGGATGAACGAGACCGGCAGCAGCAGGATGTACCAGCGGTCCTGCTGCTGGGCGACGATCGTGGACGTCGACATCGAGCCCGAGTACAGGAACACCGAGGCGAACGCGGCGCCCATGGCGATCTCGTAGGAGATCATCTGGGCGCAGGAGCGCAGGCCGCCCAGGAGCGGGTAGGTGGATCCGGAGCTCCAGCCGGCCAGGACGATGCCGTAGATGCCGACGGAGGCGACCGCGAGGATGAAGAGCATCGCGATCGGCAGGTCGGTGAGCTGCATGGTGGTGCGGTGGCCGAAGACCGAGACCTCGTTGTCGGCCGGGCCGAACGGGATGACCGCGATGGCCATGAACGCCGGGATGGCCGCGACGATCGGCGCGAGGACGTAGACGACCTTGTCCGCGCGTTTGACGATGAGGTCTTCCTTGAGCATCAGCTTCACGCCGTCGGCGAGCGACTGGAGCATGCCCCAGGGGCCGTGCCGGTTGGGGCCGACGCGCAGCTGCATCCAGGCGATGACCTTGCGCTCCATGACGATGGAGATCAGCACGGTCACCATCAGGAAGGCGAAGCAGAAGACCGCCTTGATGACGACCAGCCACCAGGGGTCGCGGCCGAACATGGAGAGGTCTTCAGCAGCGAGGTACGGGTTCATGCCTCCACCTCCTTGGGGGCCTCACCGGCGGTGGCCGCCGGGCCGATACGGACGAGGGAGCCGGGCAGCGCCCCGGTGTCGGAGGCGACGCCGCCGCCCACGGAGTTCAGCGGGAGCCAGACCACGCGGTCGGGCATCTCGGTGATCTTGAGCGGGAGTTCGACGGTGCCGGCGCCCGAGGTCACGGCGACAAGGTCGCCGTTGTCGATGCCGGCCTCGGCGGCGGTCGCGGCGGACAAACGTGCGTGGGCGGCGTGCCGGGTGCCGGTGAGGGCCTCGTCGCCTTCCTGGAGGACGCCCTGGTCGAGGAGGAGCCGGTGTCCGGCGAGGACGGCCTCCCCGGCCGCCGGCCGCGGCAGCGGTCCGGCCGTGTCCAGCGGTTCGGAGGCCTTCGGCCCGTCCCAGGCGCCGAGCCGGTCGAGTTCCGCGCGTGCGGTGCGCAGGTCGGGCAGGCCGAGGTGGACGTCCATGGCGTCGGCGATCATCTGCAGCACGCGCGCGTCGGCGGGCGCGAGCCGCCGGGTCATCTGCTCCGGCTTGAGCGCGGCCCCGAAGAGGCGCACCCGGCCTTCCCAGTTGAGGAAGGTGCCGGCCTTCTCGGCGACGGCGGCGACCGGGAGGACGACGTCGGCGCGCTCGGTGACCTCGCTGGGCCGCAGCTCCAGCGAGACCAGGAAGCCGACGGCTTCGAGGGCCTCACGCGCGCGTGCCGGGTCGGGCAGGTCGGTGACCTCGACGCCGGCGACCAGCAAGGCGGACAGTTCGCCACGGGCGGCGGCCTCGACGATCTGGCTGGTGTCGCGGCCGTAGCGGAGCGGGAGTTCGGACACGCCCCAGGCGGCGGCGACCTCGTCACGCGCGCGTGGGTCGGTGGCCGGGCGGCCGCCCGGCAGCAGCGACGGCAGCGCGCCCGCCTCGATCGCGCCGCGCTCCCCGGCCCGGCGCGGGATCCACACCAGCTGTGCGCCGGTGGCGGTGGCGGCCCGTACGGCGGCGGTCAGCCCGCCGGCGACGGACGCCAGCCGCTCGCCCACGACGATCACCGCGCCCTCGGTGCGCAGCGCCTCCGCGGCCAGTGCGCCGGGCTCCTCCAGGCCGACGCCGCTCGCGAGCGCGTCCAGCCATTCGGTCTCGGTGCCGGGCGCGGCCGGCAGCAGCATGCCGCCGGTCTTCTCCAGGCCGCGCGTGGCGTGCGTGGCGAGCGAGAACACCTTCTGCTTGCGCTTGCGCCAGGCCTTGCGCAGCCGCAGGAAGACGCCGGGCGCCTCCTCCTCCGACTCGAAGCCGACCAGCAGGACGGCGGGTGCCTGCTCCAGGGAGGTGTAGGTGACGCCCGTACTGTCGAGATCGCGGCCGCGTCCGGCGACCCGGGCGGCCAGGAAGTCGGCCTCCTCGCTGCTGTGCACGCGCGCGCGGAAGTCGATGTCGTTGGTGTCGAGCGCCACGCGCGCGAACTTGCTGTACGCGTAGGCGTCCTCGACGGTGAGCCGGCCGCCGGTGAGGACACCGGCCCGGGAGCGGGCGGCGGCCAGTCCCTGGGCGGCCGCGTCGAGCGCCTCCGGCCAGGAGGCGGGTTCGAGTACGCCCTGGGCGTTGCGGACGAGCGGGGTCTGGAGGCGGTCCTTCTGCTGCGCGTAGCGGAACGCGAAGCGTCCCTTGTCGCAGATCCACTCCTCGTTGACCTCGGGGTCGTTGGCGGCGAGCCGCCGCATGACCTTGCCGCGCCGGTGGTCGGTGCGGGTGGCGCAGCCGCCCGCGCAGTGCTCGCACACGGACGGCGAGGAGATCAGGTCGAAGGGGCGGGAGCGGAAGCGGTACGCCGCCGAGGTCAGCGCACCCACCGGGCAGATCTGGATGGTGTTGCCGGAGAAGTACGACTCGAACGGGTCGCCCTCGCCGGTGCCGACCTGCTGCAGCGCGCCGCGTTCCAGGAGTTCGATCATCGGGTCGCCGGCGACCTGGTTGGAGAACCGGGTACAGCGGGCGCACAGCACGCAGCGTTCGCGGTCGAGGAGCACCTGGGTGGAGACCGGGACGGGCTTCTCGAAGGTGCGCTTCCTGCCGTCGAAGCGGGACTCGGCGTTGCCGTGCGACATCGCCTGGTTCTGCAGCGGGCACTCGCCGCCCTTGTCGCAGACCGGGCAGTCCAGCGGGTGGTTGATGAGCAGCAGCTCCATCACCCCGTGCTGGGCCTTCTCGGCGACCGGCGAGGTCAGGTGGGTCTTCACCACCATGCCGTCGGTGCACGTGATCGTGCAGGACGCCATGGGTTTGCGCTGGCCCTCGACCTCGACGATGCACTGGCGGCAGGCGCCGGCCGGGTCCAGCAGGGGGTGGTCGCAGAAGCGCGGGATCTCGATGCCGAGTTGCTCGGCGGCGCGGATGACCAGGGTGCCCTTGGGCACGCTGATCTCCACGCCGTCGATCGTCAGCGTGACGAGGTCCTGCGGCGGGACCGCCGCCGCTCCCCCAGAGGAGGGGGAACTCGTGGTCACGGTCATGCGTTCACCTCCGGGCGGTCCGCCCAGGCCGTGGACTTGGCCGGGTCGAAGGGGCAGCCCCGGCCCGTGATGTGCTGTTCGTACTCCTCGCGGAAGTACTTCAGCGAGGAGAAGATCGGGGATGCGGCGCCGTCGCCGAGGGCGCAGAAGGACTTGCCGTTGATGTTGTCGGCGATGTCGTTCAGCTTGTCGAGGTCGGACATCACGCCCTTGCCGGCCTCGATGTCGCGCAGCAACTGCACCAGCCAGTAGGTGCCTTCGCGGCAGGGGGTGCACTTGCCGCAGGACTCGTGGGCGTAGAACTCGGTCCAGCGGGTGACGGCACGCACGACGCAGGTGGTCTCGTCGAAGCACTGGAGGGCCTTGGTGCCGAGCATGGAACCGGCGGCCCCCACTCCTTCGTAGTCGAGAGGGACGTCGAGGTGCTCGTCGGTGAACATGGGCGTCGAGGAGCCGCCCGGTGTCCAGAACTTCAGACGGTGGCCGTGGCGCATTCCCCCGCTCATGTCGAGGAGTTGGCGCAGGGTGATGCCGAGCGGTGCCTCGTACTGGCCGGGGCTCGCGACATGGCCGCTCAGGGAGTACAGCGTGAAGCCGGGCGACTTCTCGCTCCCCATCGACCTGAACCATTCCTTGCCGTTTTTGAGGATCGCGGGAACCGAGGCGATGGACTCGACGTTGTTCACAACAGTCGGGCAGGCATAGAGCCCTTCGACAGCCGGGAAGGGAGGACGCAGCCGCGGTTGACCACGGCGGCCTTCGAGCGAGTCGAGCAGTGCGGTCTCCTCACCGCAGATGTACGCGCCTGCGCCGGCGTGCACGGTGAGCTGAAGATCGAGGCCGCTGCCGAGGATGTTCTCGCCCAGGTAGCCGGCCGCGTAGGCCTCGCGCACGGCCTCGTGCAACCGCCGCAGTACGGGGACGACTTCACCCCGCAGATAGATGAAGGCATGCGACGACCGGATGGCGTAGCACGCGATCACGATGCCCTCGATGAGGCTGTGCGGGTTCGCGAAGAGGAGCGGGATGTCCTTGCACGTCCCGGGCTCCGATTCGTCGGCGTTGACAACCAGATAGTGCGGTTTGCCATCTCCCTGCGGAATGAACTGCCACTTCATCCCGGTCGGGAATCCCGCGCCGCCGCGGCCGCGCAGCCCGGAGTCCTTGACGTAGGCGATCAGGTCGTCCGGTGACATGGCGAGCGCCTTGCGGAGCCCCTCGTATCCCTCGTGCCTTCGGTAGACGTCGAGCGTCCAGGACCGGTCCTCGTCCCAGAAGGCCGACAGCACGGGTGCGAGCAGCTTCTCGGGGCTGGTGTCCTTGAGGTCGGGTACCACCGTCATCACTCCCCCTCCTCGGCGGTAGGCCCTGCCGGGTGCGACGGGTCGGAGGCCGAGGTCTCCTGTGGCGCGTCATGGGAACTGAGGTGCTCGGCCGGCGACGGCTGGTGCACCGTCCGGTCCTGCGTCTCCTCCTGCGGACCGCCGCGTGGATGGACCACGCGCGCGGGTGCGGCCTCCCCCTTTGCCAGGCGAAGGCCCACCAGTGACGCGGGTCCCGCGCTTCCGCCCTCCTCGACGGCTCCGGGCCGCTCGTCGGGGAAGCCGGCCAGGATCCGCGCGGTCTCCTTGAAGGTGCACAGCCGGGCCCCGCGCGTGGGCTCGACGTCCCGGCCCGCGCGCAGGTCGTCGACCAGGCGCCTGGCGCTCACCGGGGTCTGGTTGTCGAAGAACTCCCAGTTGACCATCACGACCGGCGCGAAGTCGCAGGCCGCGTTGCACTCGATGTGCTCCAGGGTGACCCTGCCGTCGTCGGTGGTCTCGCCGTTGCCGACGCCCAGGTGCTCCTGGAGGGTCTCGAAGATGGCGTCGCCGCCCATCACCGCGCACAGCGTGTTGGTGCAGACGCCCACCTGGTAGTCGCCAGAGGGCTTGCGCCGGTACATCGTGTAGAAGGTGGCGACCGCGGTCACCTCGGCCGTGGTCAGCCCCAGCACGTCCGCGCAGAACCGCATTCCGGTGCGCGTGACATGCCCCTCCTCCGACTGCACGAGATGCAGCAGCGGCAGCAGGGCGGACCGGGAGTCGGGGTAGCGCGCGACGATGGCGCGCGCGTCCGTCTCCAGGCGGGCCCGGACGTCGTCCGGATACGCGGGCGCGGGCAGCTCGGGCATACCCAGGCTGACGCCCAGCTCCGAAGAAGAGGTGTTCACCGGTCGACGCCTCCCAGTACCGGGTCGATGGACGCGATGACGACGATGACGTCGGCCACCTGGCCGCCCTCACACATCGCCGCGATGGCCTGCAGGTTGGCGAACGACGGGTCACGGAAGTGGACCCGGTAGGGGCGGGTGCCGCCGTCGGAGACGACATGCGCCCCGAGTTCGCCCTTGGGTGACTCGATGGCCGTGTAGACCTGTCCGGGCGGGACCCGGAAGCCCTCGGTGACCAGCTTGAAGTGGTGGATCAGGGCCTCCATGGAGGTGCCCATGATCTTCTTGATGTGGTCGAGGGAGTTGCCGAGTCCGTCCGGTCCCAGGGCGAGCTGGGCGGGCCAGGCGATCTTCTTGTCGGCGACCATGACCGGTCCGGGCTGGAGCCGGTCCAGGCACTGCTCGACGATCCTGAGCGACTGGCGCACCTCCTCCAGGCGGATCAGGAAGCGGCCGTAGGCGTCGCAGGTGTCGGCGACGGCGACCTCGAAGTCGTAGTTCTCGTAGCCGCAGTAGGGCTGACTCTTGCGCAGGTCGTGCGGCAGGCCGGTGGCGCGCAGGATGGGGCCGGTGGCGCCGAGGGCCATGCAGCCGGCCAGGTCGAGATAGCCGATGCCCTGCATACGGCCCTTGAAGACGGGGTTCCCGGTGGCGAGCTTGTCGTACTCGGGGAGGTTCTTCCGCATCTTCTTGATGAACTCGCGGATCTGGTCCACCGCGCCGGGCGGCAGGTCCTGGGCGAGTCCGCCGGGGCGGACGTACGCGTGGTTCATCCGCAGGCCGGTGATGAGCTCGAAGAGGTCGAGAATCATTTCACGATCACGGAATCCGTAGATCATGAGCGTGGTCGCGCCCAGCTCCATGCCGCCGGTGGCGATGGCGACCAGGTGGGAGGAGATCCGGTTCAGCTCCATCAGGAGCACCCGGATGACCGTGGCGCGGTCGGTGACCTGGTCCTCGATGCCGAGCAGTTTCTCGACGGCGAGACTGTAGGCGGTCTCGTTGAAGAAGGACGTCAGGTAATCCATGCGCGTGACGAAGGCGGAGCCCTGCGTCCACGTGCGGTACTCAAGGTTCTTCTCGATGCCGGTGTGCAGATAGCCGACGCCGCAGCGGGTCTCGGTGACGGTCTCGCCGTCGATCTCCAGGATCAGCCGGAGCACCCCATGGGTGGAAGGGTGCTGGGGACCCATGTTGACGACGATGCGTTCGTCGTCGGCGCGGGCCGCGGACTGGACGATCTCGTCCCAGTCGCCACCGGTGACCGTGTAAACGGTGCCTTCGGTGGTCTCGCGCGCCGAGGCGGCGGACGCGGCGGATGTTGACTGTGTGCTCACGAGTACGACCTCCGCTGGTCCGGAGCCGGGATCTGGGCGCCCTTGTACTCGACGGGGATGCCGCCGAGGGGGTAGTCCTTGCGCTGCGGATGGCCCTGCCAGTCGTCGGGCATGAGGATCCGGGTCAGGGCCGGGTGACCGTCGAAGACGATCCCGAAGAAGTCGTAGGTCTCCCGTTCGTGCCAGTCGTTGGTCGGATAGACGGAGACCAGGGACGGGATGTGCGGGTCGGCGTCCGGGGCGCTGACCTCGAGGCGGATGAGCCGGTTGTGGGTGATCGAGCGCAGGTGGTAGACGGCGTGCAGCTCGCGGCCCTTGTCGTGGAGGTAGTGGACGCCGCTGACGCCGGTGCACAGCTCGAAACGGAGCGCGGGGTCGTCGCGGAGGGTGCGGGCGACGCGCGGCAGGTGCTCGCGTTCGATGTGGAAGGTGAGTTCGCCGCGGTCGACGACCGTCTTCTCGATGGCGTTGCCGGGCAGCAGCCCTTGTTCCTCCAGGGCGCCCTCCAGTTCGTCGGCGACCTCGTCGAACCAGCCGCCGTAGGGGCGGGTCGCCGGTCCAGGGAGCCGGACCGAGCGGACCAGACCGCCGTAGCCGGAGGTGTCGCCGCCGTTGTTGGCGCCGAACATGCCGCGCTGGACGCGGATCTCCTCGCCGCCCTGGCCGCGCTGGCCGGGCAGGTTGTCGGCGGCGAGGTCCTTCTCGGGGTTGACCCCGTTGTGGCCGTTCGCGTCGCTCACCGCAGCAGCCCCTTCATCTCGATCGTGGGCAGGGCCTTGAGGGCCGCCTCCTCCGCCTCGCGGGCCGCCTCCTCCGCGTTGACGCCGAGCTTGGAGCTCTGGATCTTCTGGTGGAGCTTGAGGATCGCGTCCAGCAGCATCTCGGGGCGGGGCGGGCAGCCGGGCAGATAGATGTCCACCGGGACGATGTGGTCGACGCCCTGGACGATGGCGTAGTTGTTGAACATGCCGCCCGAGGAGGCGCAGACGCCCATGGAGATCACCCACTTGGGGTTGGGCATCTGGTCGTAGACCTGCCGCAGGACGGGCGCCATCTTCTGGCTGACCCGGCCGGCGACGATCATCAGGTCGGCCTGGCGCGGTGAGCCGCGGAAGACCTCCATGCCGAACCGTGCGAGGTCGTACCGGCCCGCTCCCGCCGTCATCATTTCGAAGGCGCAGCAGGCGAGGCCGAAGGTGGCGGGGAAGACGGACGCCTTGCGTACCCAGCCCGCGGCCTGCTCGACGGTGGTCAGCAGGAAACCGCTCGGCAGCTTTTCTTCGAGTCCCATGACTTAAAAGCCCCTCAGTCCCATTCCAGGCCGCCGCGCCGCCATACGTACGCGTAGGCGACGAAGACGGTGAGCACGAAGAGCAGCATCTCCACGAGCCCGAAAACACCCAGGGCGTCGAAGGTGACGGCCCAGGGGTAGAGGAAGACGATCTCGATGTCGAAGACGATGAAGAGCATCGCCGTCAGGTAGTACTTGATCGGGAAACGCCCGCCGCCGGCCGGCGTGGGGGTCGGCTCGATGCCGCACTCGTAGGCTTCGAGCTTGGCGCGGTTGTACCGCTTCGGACCGATCAGCGTGGCCATGACCACGGAGAAGATCGCAAAGCCTGCCCCGAGGGCTCCCAGTACGAGGATGGGCGCATACGCGTTCACCGCTCCTCGCTCCTCTCAGTCGGCACTGACTGGTGGCGGTTCGGCCGGGCCCCACCCACCTCATCCGTCGCACGAACCCCGCGCGTCCCGGGCGAAGATCGCGAACATGTGAAGCAGGTCACAAGCCCAGCTGCCTCGCATCTTATGCCCGTCGCTCTGTGATCTGCGACACGGGGTATTACACAAGCTTTGTGATCTCCACCACCTGACGATCGATCATGAAGTCGGATGAGTGGTGATCTTCGTACGCGAAGCGTTCAGCTGATCACCAGAGGTGACATTTTCGACCATCGACGCAGGCGGGAGCGGGCCTGGAGCGGACGTCTCCATATCAAGAGGGTTCCACTGCATGCAAATTCGTGATGGACGGACCGTCCTGATAGAGGGCGGCATTCACACATCAGAGGGAGGTGTGGGAGGTGATGTGGACGCGTGCACGCGTTCACGAACTCGGGGGGGCTCGGCCCGCGCACGAGACGCACCCCTCCCGGTAACCGTTCCGTGACCTCCGCCACATCGATGAGAGCGCTCCGAGAACCGGGCTTGGCCAATCATCTCAACCGATGGTAGGCGGAGGGCAATTCGGACGTTATGACGAAAGAACGTGATCACGGGCGTGATCACAGGCGTCCACAATGTCCGTTACGGCGTCAATAAAGAACGACACGCGCGGGATTCACAGCCCTGATTGAACAACTGTGGCGCACCACACGTTTCTTGAAGATATGAAGGAGCCCCTGGTACCGGTTGTTCCCATGTCCCACACCGCTCACATACGCAGCCACCGAAAACCCCGCCGTAGCGCGACGACAAACATCGCCGTGCGCGCCGGAGTTGCCAGTGGCGTCCTCGGCATGGCAGCGGCGGGCGCGGCCTCGGCGAGCGCCGCCGAACCCGTGACGCAGACGCTCGAACTGCCCACCCTGACGGCCGATCTGGCCACCCAGGTGACCCAGTCCGCCGACGCCACGCAGCAGGCCGCGGCGAACTACGCGCTCCAGGCCGAGCGCGACGCGGCCGCCGCAAAGGCCGCCAAGCAGGCCAAGTCGGACCTCGCCGAGGCGAAGAAGAAGGCCGAGGCCAAGAAGAAGGCCGAGGAGGCCCGCAAGCAGGCCGCGGAGCGCGCCGCCTCGCGCAGCGCCGAGCGGACCACACTCAGCGCCACCTCCACCAGCTCCAGCGCCTCCACGAGCACCTCCATGGCGACCGGTTCGGCCGCCGCCGTGGTCGCCTTCATGAAGGCGCAGATCGGCGACGCCTACGTCTCCGGCGGCACGGGTCCCAACTCGTGGGACTGCTCGGGTCTCGTCCAGGCCGCCTTCAAGTCGGTCGGCGTCAGCCTGCCGCGCGTCTCGCAGGACCAGTCGACGCAGGGCACCCAGGTCTCGCTGAGCAACCTCCAACCCGGCGACATCCTCTACTGGGGCGGCTCCGGCAGCGCGTACCACGTGGCGGTATACGTCGGTGACGGCATGTTCGTCGGCGCGCAGAACCCCTCCAACGGCGTCGGGGAGCACCCGCTGTCGTACGACGCGCCGACCGGCGCGGTGCGGGTGCTCTGACAACAGGGGCAACCCCATACAACTCGGGCATCACGCAAGCACGGTAGGGCCGCAGCCGCTCGGGGGCAGCGGCCCTTCCGGCGCGCCTGCCCCACGACGGCCGCCCGTGGCCGCTCTGCGGCGGTCCGCCCTGTCGTGGGTCACCTGCGGCAGTCCGCGCTGTAGGGGGCGTCCTACGGCGGTCCGCCGCCCTATGGCGGTCCGCCCTGCGGTGGGGGACCTGCGCAGGGCGCCTTGCGGCGGGTCGCTGTCACAGGTCGCCGCCCCGCCGCGGGTCACTGTCACAGGTCGGCCTGCCGCGGGCTGCCCTTCTCCCGGTTTTCCACAGCCCACCGCCAGGGTTTTCCACAGGCCTGACCGTCATCCGGCCGCTCCTGGGATCCTCGATGCATGCCGCTCGTACGGAGCGGCCCGAGACCCGAGAAGGGGACACCGCGATGCCACGCGTCTTCGTCCAGGGAAACCCCATGGACTACTACCCCCGTCACGCCCCCGAGGCCCGGCGCGGTTCGGTGCGCCGGATCACCGAGACCGGTGAGGACGTCCTGCACAAGCCGTGCCGGGACGTCACGGAGTTCGGGCCCGACCTCGCCGCACTCATCGACGACATGTTCCTCACCATGTACATCGCCGAAGGAGCCGGCCTCGCGGCCAACCAAGTCGGCGTCGATCTGCGGCTGTTCGTGTACGACTGCCCCGACGATGACGGTTTCCGACATGTCGGTCACATCGTCAACCCCGCGCTGGAGACACAGGGCCCGGCCGGGCGGCGGTTGCTCGACGACAGCGAGGGCTGCCTGTCGGTGCCGGGTGCCGTCATGGACGTTCCGCGCCCGGACCGGGCGGTGGTGCACGGGCAGGACAAGGGCGGCAATCCGCTCACCGTCGAGGGAACAGGGTATTTCGCCCGTTGCCTCGCGCACGAGACCGACCATGTGAACGGACGCGTGTATCTCGACCGGCTCTCCGGGCGGGAGCGGAAGGAGGCACTGCGGCAGGTGGCGGCCCGGCGGGAGGACGTCTACGCCCGCAGGGCCGCCAACGTCGAGGCGCTCACCTCGTAGCGGCGCTCACCTCGTAACGGCGCTCAGGCCTTCGGAGCCACCTTGCTCAGGCCGTTGATGATGCGGTCCATCGCGTCACCGCCGGTCGGGTCGGTGAGGTTCGCCAGGAGCTTCAGGGTGAACTTCATCAGCAGCGGGTGGGTCAGGCCGCGCTGGGCCGCGATCTGCATGACCTTCGGGTTGCCGATGAGCTTCACGAAGGCGCGACCCAGCGTGTAGTAGCCGCCGTAGGTGTCCTTGAGGACGCGCGGGTAGCGCTGCAGGGCCATCTCACGCCCGCCGGGCGTGGCCCGCGCGTGCGCCTGGACGATGACGTCGGCGGCGATCTGGCCGGACTCCATGGCGTAGGCGATGCCCTCGCCGTTGAAGGGGTTCACCAGGCCGCCGGCGTCGCCGACGAGGAGCAGGCCGCGCGTGTAGTGGGGCTGGCGGTTGAAGGCCATGGGGAGGGCGGCGCCGCGGATCGGGCCGGTCATGTTGTCCGGGGTGTAGCCCCAGTCCTCGGGCATGGAGGCGCACCAGGCCTTGAGGACCTCGCGCCAGTCCAGTTCCTTGAAGGAGTCGGAGGTGTTCAGCACGCCCAGGCCGACGTTGGAGGTGCCGTCGCCCATGCCGAAGATCCAGCCGTAGCCGGGCAGCAGGCGGTCCTGGGGGCCGCGGCGGTCCCAGAGCTCCAGCCAGGACTCCAGGTAGTCGTCTTCGTGACGGGGGGAGGTGAAGTAGGTCCGCACGGCCACGCCCATCGGGCGGTCCTCGCGGCGGTGCAGGCCCATCGCGAGGGAGAGGCGGGTGGAATTGCCGTCGGCGGCCACGACGAGCGGCGCGTGGAAGGTGACTTCGCGCTTCTCCT
This sequence comes from Streptomyces sp. NPDC005866, assembly GCF_040629895.1. NCBI lineage: Bacteria > Bacillati > Actinomycetota > Actinomycetes > Kitasatosporales > Streptomycetaceae > Streptomyces > Streptomyces sp. NPDC005866. The sequence continues at coordinate 134,007 of NZ_JBEXWP010000012.1, read as the reverse complement.
CGCCGAGCTTGGCGTGCACACCGGTGATCCGTCCGGTGCGGTCGTCGACGATCGGGGTGCCGACGTTGCAGCGTTCGAAGAGGCGAGCGCCCGCCTTCTGCGCCTGGCGGGCGAGTTGTTCGTCGAAGTCGTCGCGTTTGCGGACCAGGCCGTAGTCGGGGAAGGAGGCGAGATCCGGCCAGTCCAACTGGAGGCGGGTGCCGCCGCCGACGATGCGCAGGCCCTTGTTGCGCAGCCAGCCGGCCTCCTCGGAGATGTCGATGCCCATGGCGACGAGTTGCTTCACCGCGCGTGGGGTGAGTCCGTCGCCGCACACCTTCTCGCGAGGGAACTCGGTCTTCTCCAGCAGGAGCACGTCGAGACCGGACTTGGCGAGGTGGTACGCCGTCGTGGAGCCGGCTGGCCCCGCGCCGACGACGATGACATCGGCGGTGTTTTCGGAGAGGGGCTCGGTCACGGCGGGGACTCCCCAAGGCTCGAAATCTGCGTGCCGACCGGCACTGGACATGGGCAGTCTATTCAGCGGTACTGATCACCGGCTGAAGGGCTGCCCCTGTGAACCGAGCTCTGCCCGCGGTACGGCTGCGTGTGCCCACGCACGAGGACGCGTTCGCCTGGTACCGGGCCTTCGACGACCCGGACGTCATGGAGTTCCACGGCGGCAGGTCCGCGGAGCTGTCCGCCTACGAGGAACTCACCGCCCGGCAGCGCCGGCACGACGCGGAGTTGGGCTTCTGCCTGTGGACGATGGCCGACGAGTCCGGGCGGGTCCTCGGCTTCACCGGCGCCCAGCCGTGGCCACACGAGTGGGGACCCAGGGGCGAGATCGAGATCGGCTGGCGGCTCGGCCGGGAGTACTGGGGCAAGGGGTACGCGACGGTGGCGGCGCTGATGACGCTGGAGCGGCTGAGGGCGGCGGGCGTGCCGAAGGTGGTGGCGATGGTGCGGCCAGGGAACGAGCGGTCGGTCGCGGTCACCCGCCGTCTCGGGATGGAACTCGCGGAGACGTTCCCGCACCCGCGGTTCAAGGAGGACGCGCTCTGCTTCCGACTCGACCTGGAGGGCAGCGACACAGAGTAGTAACACAGAGTAACGATCTGTTACAGAAAGACACTTGGCGCTTCCGGCTGCCATACGCCAGGGGTTACCCTTCCAGTACCGCTGGGGGTGACATCTGTGCACATAACACCCAAAACACCCGAAGTGCGCGTGCCACGGCTGGTCGGACTGATGGCCATGGACGCGCGTGAGAGCGCCCGGGCGCGGGGACTGTTCCTCAACGCGCCGGACCGGCCGAACTTCCATCTCACGGTCGTCGACTACGTCGTACGCCAGTTCCCGCAGCCCGGTGCCGAGGTGCCGCGGGAATCGATGGTGTATGTGTGGTTCGACTTCGGTGAGGCCGAGGGCGGCGGAGGCGTGCGTGAGCCACGCGTCCCACGGCCGCCGGCGGGCGGGCTGCAACGGGAGCTGGACCAGCCCGGTGACGCCTTCGAGGTGATCGGCGGGTGACGCCCGGGACGGGGCTCAGGCCTCCTTGAAGCCCCGGTGCAGGGCGACGACCCCGCCGGTGAGGTTGCGCCAGGCCACCTTCGACCAGCCCGCCTCACGCAGCCGTCCGGCCAGCGCGGGCTGGTCGGGCCAGGCACGGATGGACTCGGCGAGATAGACGTAGGCGTCCGGGTTGGAGGAGACCGCGCGGGCCACCGGCGGCAGCGCGCGCATCAGGTACTCGGTGTAGACGGTCCGGAAGGGCGCCCAGGTGGGGTGCGAGAACTCGCAGATCACCACCCGCCCGCCGGACCGCGTCACCCGGTACATCTCGCTCAGGGCCGCGTCGGTGTCCTGGACGTTGCGCAGGCCGAAGGAGATCGTCACGGCGTCGAAGGTGTCGTCCTTGAACGGCAGCCGCGTGGCGTCCCCGGCGGTGAAGGGCATCCAGGCGGTGCGCCGCTTGCCGACCTGGAGCATCCCGAGGGAGAAGTCGCAGGGCACGACATAGGCGCCGGCCCGGACGAACGGCTGGGAGGAGGTGCCCGTGCCGGCCGCCAGGTCGAGGATCTTCTGCGCGGGCCGCGCGTCGACCGCCCGGGCGACCTCCTTCCGCCAGTGCCGGTCCTGGCCGAGCGACAGCACGTCGTTGGTCAGGTCGTACCGTTCCGCCACGTCGTCGAACATCGAGGCGACTTCGTGCGGCTGCTTGTTCAGGGAGGCGCGGGTCACCTCGCCATTCTTGCAGCCCGCCGTCATGGCAGAAGCCTGGGCTTCATCTTGGCGGCCACGTCCGCGTCCTGGCGGATGACCCGGACGTTGGTCATGCCGAGTTTGTCGGCGGCGGCGCGGGCGATCTCCGAGGTGCCGTCCGTGGAGCCGTCGTCGACCACGATGACCTCGATCGGGTGGGTGCTGCGCGCCAGCGACTCAAGGGTGTTGGCGATGCACTCCTTCTCGTTGTACGCCGGGACGATGACGCTCACCGGTCTGGTGACCGTCGGCCCCCAGCTGAACCGGCGCTTGTTGCGCAGCCGGTAGTGGCGGCGGGCGATGAGCAGCATCATGCCGAAGCGGCCCATCACCGCGACACCGACGACGAGGAGCAGGACCGACAGCACCGGCAGGGCCCATCGGCGATCGCGACCGCCACGAGGAGCGCCTTGCCCTCGTAGAGGGTCATACCGCCGGCCGTGCGGTGGGCCGCCTGGAGGCCGGTGGTGAGGGAATTGCGGTTGTTGTTGTTGCTGTTGGTGGTGGTGGTGCCGGTGTTCGGGCTGGTCCCGCCGTTCGGGGCGGTTCCGGTTCCGGTTCCGCCGGGCGGGGCGCCGGTGAGGGCGCCGGCCTCGGCGACCCCCGTGGCGGGCGTGCCTGCGGTGCCGCCGGCCGTCGTGGCGGAGGGCTGTGCGTTGCCCGTGCCCTGCTTCTGGATGACACCGCTGATGGTGGTGAAGGTATAGCCCTTCGCCTTCATCTTCTTGATGTACTGCGGCAGCGCCTTGATCGTCTGCGAGCGCTCGCCACCGGCGTCGTGGAAGAGCACCGAGGCGCCTTTGTTCTTCTTCGGCGTGGCCCAATTGATGATCTTGGAGACGCCCGGCTTCTTCCAGTCGTCGCTGTCGGTGTCGACGAAGACGCTGGTGTAGCCCTCCTTGCCGAGCTTCTGGTAGACGGGCCAGCTGTAGTTGTCGATGGCGTCCGTCTCCGAGGAGTACGGCGCGCGGAAGAGGGTCGTCGTGATCCCGGCCGCGCCCGCGAGCGCGAGCTGGGTCTGCTGCATCTCGCGGTTGATCCGGGAGTCCCTCTGGTACGACAGGTCGACGTGCGTGAAGGTGTGGATGCCCACCTCGTTGCCCTGCTCGACCATGGTCTTCACGATGCTCGGGTAGCGCGACACCATCGAGCCGACCAGGAAGAACGTGGCCGGGATGTCGTACTGCTCGAGGATCTTGAGGACCTGCGGGGTGTAGGTCGGGTTCGGGCCGTCGTCGAAGGTGAGCGCGATGGTCTTGGAGGGGACCGAGACGGTGGTCGCCTGACCGCCCCGGAACGTGAGGATCGGGCCGCCGTCGAGGACCTTGTCCGGCACCTTGCTGGAGCTGGCGCCGGTGCGGACCCGCTGGTCGCCGCCGACCTCTGCCCGCAGATAGCCGTCGAGCAGCATCACGCAGGTCAGCGCCAGCAGGAGCAGCAGGGCGAGGATGACACGTGGTTTCTGCAGAGCCGCGGCCGTGCCCGCCGCCCGCTCGATGCGGGAGGGGGCGCGCCTGCGGCCGCGCGAGGACGTCGGTGTGGTCATGGGAAAAGGGCCTGGGTTCCGGTCAGTTGGCGGTGGTGGAGTCGGATGCGAACGTGGACGCGGACGGGGATGCCGACGCGGACGCGGAGGGGGATGCGGACGGGGTGGCGGCGGTCGAGGGCGGCGCCGACGGCCGGCCGCTGGGCAGGCCGGCCTGGGGGCGCTCGCCGACGGGGGCGTTGCCGGCGCGCGCGAAGCCGGGGATCAGCGAGTCCGGGGTGAGCGAGATGCCCCAGCCCATGAAGGCGGCGCCGAGCACGCCCGTGTAGGCGAGGCAGACGACGCCGAGGAGAAGGCCGACGCGGCGCAGCACCTTGGACCGGCGTCCGGAGGAGTCGACGAACACGGGCCCCTCGGCCGACCCGTTGCCTTGTTTGCGGCGGCGACCGTTCCCGGCGGCACGGCTTTCGATGGCAGGCTCGGATTGCATGTCCCCGGATATTAGGGAGCCTTTATGTGATCGCCTTCGGTGTTCTTGTGAGGCGCCCACGAGAAACGCCTTACCCTGTCTTTTCACTGAGAGGTTCTATGACACCCGCGAAGGTCACCCAAGATGGGAAACTGACCGAACACCCCTTTTGGTGCGGCCCATTCACCCGATTCGCGCCCTTCATTCCGTGGATTTTCCATGTATCGATCGAACGGTTGAACACCATGTACGTGTGAGACGTTTTCCTTTGGAATCAGGCCTTGTTTCGGTCCTGCGACACACATCACGAGAGCGGGTGCATCTTAATGCGGGGTTTCCTGAGGCCGACTGCTGGGCTTACCTGCCTGTTTGCCATGGCAGTGACGGGGTGCTCCTCGGGCTCCGGCGGCACGTCGGACGCGGCGCCCGCACCGTCTCAGCGGAATTCGGCCTCGCCGAGCGAGACCGACGGGTCGGGCACATCAGGCGCATCGGGTACGACGGATACGACGGGCGCATCGGGTGCGTCCAGCACGTCGTACGCGCCTTACGTCAGCGCGACGGAGGCCGCCGAGACGGACGACGCGGGCTCGCCGTCGACGTACAACCTGGCCTTCGTGATCTCCGGCGGGAGCAGCTGCACACCGAAGTGGAACGGGACGGCCGCGATCGGCAGTTCGGCCGTGAAGTCCCGCGTCTCCAAGCTGAAGCAGGACGGCGCGTCGGTCCGGGTGTCCTTCGGCGGGGCCTCGGGGAAGGAGCTGGCGACGACATGCTCCAGCGCCTCGAAGCTCGCAGCGGCGTACGGCGCCGCGCTGGACGCCGCAGGCTCCACCCAGGCCGACTTCGACATCGAGGGCGACACACTGGCCGACTCCCGCTCGGTCGCCCTGCGGTCGGAGGCGATCGCGCAACTCCAGAAGGAACGACCGGACCTGGAGGTCTCCTTCACCCTGCCCGTGATGCCGTCGGGGCTCGACTCCGACGGCCTCACGCTGCTGGAGTCCGCGAACAAGTACGACGTGCAGGTCTCCACGGTCAACATCATGACCATGAACTACGGAGAGTCGTACGACGGGGACATGGGCGGCTACGCGGTCACCTCGGCGAAGGCCACGCACACACAGCTGAAGAGGGTGTTCGGGCTGTCGGACGCGGGCGCGTGGGGCGGGATGGCGCTGACCTCGATGCTCGGGGTGAACGACGTGGCCGGGGAGACCTTCACGTTGTCGGACGCCGCCGACGTGCGCGGCTTCGCGGAGGAGAAGGGGATCACGTGGGTCTCGATGTGGTCGACCTTCCGGGATGTGCAATGTGAGCAAGGGGAGTCCACCCGGGACGACGCTGCAACCAACTGCAGTGGGGTGACTCAGAGTTCGGGGGCGTTCGGGGAGGCGTTCGCCGGGTGAGGGTGCGATTGGGCCGCGGGGGCGGTGGGTCCGGCGTAGGCCGCGGGGTCGGTTGTCCGGTGGCGGCGGTCGCGCCCCGCGCCCGTTCAGGGGCGCTGCTAGCGCCGTCTGTGGACAAGGCGCCCCGCGCACACCGTCGCCACGCATGCGCCCGCCTCGTCGAATACCGCCAGGTCCGCCCGGCCCGTCTCGATGAGCCTCTCCGGGCGCGTCCCGGGGAGTATGGCGACGTCGTTGCGCTCAGCGGCTGCCCGGAGTTCGGCGGAGTCGGCGTACTCCGCCAGGACGGCCGTCGCGCCCAGTTTCAGCACGGCGTGGACGCGCTCGCGCGGGCTGGGGGCGTCCGGAAGCGGGCCGTCGTGGACGCGGGCGGGGCCGAGCACGCCCGGCCAACCGCGTACCCGGGCGCGCGGAAAGCGCTCCCGCATGTCCGTCAGAGCCCCGACAGCGGCGATGCGGCCGCCCTCGACGACGACGGCGCCGTCCTTGACCCTGCCGGCGGCGGACTGCCAGTCGTACCGGACCTCGTCCGCCGCGTGAATCGTCAGCACGGGTAGGTCAGTTGGAAGCGAGCAGCTTCAGCTCGGGGTGCGCCGTCCCGCCCTCGATCGCCGTCGACGAGATGTGGGACATCACGCGCTCGTCCACCGGGTCGTTCGCCGGGTCCTCGTGGACCACGAGGTGTTCGTACGTCGTCGAACGCTGCGCCGGGACGCGGCCCGCCTTGCGGATCAGGTCGATGATCTCCAGGCGGTTGGAGCGGTGCTTGGCGCCGGCCGACGAGACGACGTTCTCCTCCAGCATGATCGAGCCGAGGTCGTCGGCGCCGTAGTGGAGCGAGAGCTGGCCGACCTCCTTGCCGGTCGTCAGCCAGGAGCCCTGGATGTGGGCCACGTTGTCGAGGAAGACCCGGGCGATCGCGATCACCCGCAGGTACTCGAAGATGGTCGCCTGCGTGCGGCCCTTCAGGTGGTTGTTCTCGGGCTGGTAGGTGTACGGGATGAAGGCCCGGAAGCCGCCCGTACGGTCCTGGACGTCCCGGATCATCCGCAGGTGCTCGATGCGCTCGGCGTTGGTCTCGCCGGTGCCCATGAGCATCGTGGACGTGGACTCCACGCCCAGCTTGTGCGCCGCTTCCATGATCTCCAGCCAGCGCTCGCCACTCTCCTTGAGGGGCGCGATGGCCTTGCGGGGGCGCGCGGGGAGGAGTTCCGCGCCGGCGCCCGCGAAGGAGTCGAGGCCGGCCTCGTGGATGCGGGTGATGGCCTCTTCGACCGAGACGCCCGAGATCCGCGCCATGTGCTCGACCTCGGACGCCCCCAGGCTGTGGATCACCAGCTGCGGGAACGCGTCCTTGATCGCCTTGAAGTTCTGCTCGTAGTACTCGACGCCGAAGTCGGGGTGGTGGCCGCCCTGGAACATGATCTGGGTGCCGCCCAGCTCGATCGTCTCCGCGCAGCGGCGCAGGATGTCGTCGAGGTCGCGGGTCCAGCCCTTGGCGGTGTCCTTCGGGGCCGCGTAGAAGGCGCAGAACTTGCACGCCGTGACGCACACGTTCGTGTAGTTGATGTTCCGCTCGATGATGTACGTCGCGATGTGCTCGGTACCCGCGTACCTGCGGCGGCGTACGGCGTCGGCGGCGGCGCCCAGCGCGTGCAGGGGGGCGTCGCGGTAGAGGTCGAGCGCCTCTTCCGGGGTGATCCGCCCACCGGCGGCGGCACGGTCGAGGACAGACTGGAGGTCGGCCTTCTCGGTCACCAGGGCGTCCCTTTCTTCAAGGAATTCAGAAGGTGTGCGCGAAGCGCTCGTACAAGGGTGGTGGTGGGCGACGGGTGGGCGGGCGACGGGTGGGCGGACCCGGCCAGCCTACGCCAGGCCTTCGAGCGGCCCGACCTCAGGCCGTGTACGCGCCGATCAGCAGCCCGGCGAACGCGCCCACGATCAGGAACGGCCCGAACGCGATCGCCGTCTTGCGTCCGGCCCGCCGTAGGACGACGAGCGCACCGCCGTACAGCGCGCCGAACAGGAAGCCGGCGAAGGTGCCCAGCAGCACGGTGGGCCAGCCGTACCAGCCGAGGACGGCGCCCATACCGAGCGCGAGCTTCACATCGCCGAAGCCCATGCCGCCGGGGTTGATGAGGAAGAGGACGAAGTAGGCGCCGCTGAGGGCGAGGGCCGCGTAGAGGGAGGTGAGCCAGGCGCCGGCGTGCTCGGGGAGCAGGGTGGCCACACCGAGGAGGGCGAGGGCGGCGGCCGCGAGGGGGAGGGTGACGGGGTCGGGGAGGCGCTGGACCCGGAAGTCGACGGCCGCGAGCAGCACGGCCGACGGCGCGAGCAGCAGCCAGGCGGCCAGTTCGGGGCGAGCGCCGGTGGCGAGGGCCAGGGCTGCACACACCAGCGCGGTGGCGAGGGAGAGGGGGGTGGTCCGCGGGCCGTAGGCAGCGAGCGGGCGCGGTAGTTGGCGGGACGGGGGCGTGCGCTGTCCGTCGAACGCGGGCGCGGTGGGTCGGGCGCCGGGCGCGGTGGGTTGGGCGCTGGGCGCGGTGGGTTGGGCGCTGGGCGCGGTGGGTTGGGCGCTGGGCGCGGTGGGTTGGGCGCTGGGCGCGGTGGGTTGGGCGCCGGGCGCGGTGGGTTGGGCGCCGGGCGCGGTGGGTTGGGCGCTGGGCGCGGTGGGTTGGGCGCCGGGCGCGGGCGCGTCACCCCGCGCCGGCGCGGACCCATGGTCAAGCGTCGGCGTGGGCTCGCCCCCGCGCGCCGGCGCATCGGCGGAGCCCCGCGCCCCCTCGGCTGTCGCGCACTCCGGGCATCGCCCCCGGCCCAGCCAGCCCTTGACCGGATGGCCCGTCGGGCAGGTTCTCCGCCACTGCTCCCCCGCCGGTGACGAGAAGCGGTATGCGGCGCGGGGCAGCAGGGCGCCGGCCGCCGCGCCCCAGAGGGCGGCGACGGCCGGAAGGGCGAGGTCCAGGACGGTCATCCTGTCGCGGCGGCGCCGTCGCGCCAGGTCGGCAGGAGTTCGTCGAGGAGGGCCTCGGTGCGCGGGGGCAGGCCGCGCGCCCCGCTGCGGGTGACGAGGTCGGCGGCGAGGGCGCGGACGCGGTCCGGGTCGCCGGTGGCGTGGGTGGCGCGCAGCAGCTCGTTCCAGAGGCGCTCGTCGGCCGAAGCGGTCTTCAGTGCCGCGCCGAGTGCCTCGATCGCCTTCTCCGCGCGGTCCTTCTCCAGGTGGAACGCGGACAGGGCGAGGCCGATGTCGGCGACCAGCAGCGGGAGCTGGGCGTCGATGATCTCGTGGGTGAGCCAGCGGTAGCGGCCCTGCGCGCGGTCGGCGAGCAGCGGGCCGCGCACCAGGACGAGCGCGTCGGTGAGGAGGCGGCCGCGGACCGCGCGGCTGTCGACGCCCTTGCCCTGGGTGGCCTCGTAGTAGAGGGAGCGCAGCACGTCCAGGTCGGAGACGACCGACTTGGCGAGCACGAGGCGGCCGGTGGAGTCGGCGCGCAGCCGCGGGCTGCCGTCGGGGTCGGTGCCCAGCCAGGCGCGCAGCCGCTCAAGGAGCGCGTCGCGGACGTCCTCCGTCACGCCGCGCGGCCACAGCGCGGAGGACAGCACGCGCGGGTGCACGCCCTCGCGGTGCAGCAGGAGTAGCGCCAGGGCCTCGTGAAGGAGGGCGCTGCGCTCCCCGTCGGGGGTGTCGAGACCCATGATCTCGTACGGGCCGACGAGCCGCGCGTACACCGCGGGCCGCCCCTGCTCGCTGATGTCGACGAGGAACGGCGGGGCGTTGCTCGGACCGTCGGGGTCGCGCTCGGGGTCGGCCTCGACGAACAGCTCGACGACCGCGCGCTGCTGCACGGCGGGCAGCAGTTGGGCGTCCAGTTCGAGACCGAGGAGCGGGGCGAGGAGCCTCCCGTCCGGGGTGATCTCCATCGCCCAGGCGGCGCCGGGCAGGTCGGCACTCTCGGTGCCGACGAGATAGCCGATGCCCAGCCGGGCGGCGTCGGCGGCGAGTTCGGCGAGCCGCAGCGCGTCCTCGGCGGACGGCTGGGCGGCGAGCAGCACCAGGTTCGGCGCCCAGCGGGTGTGCTGGGCCGGGCCGGTGCGGCCGGTGAGGACCGAGTCGTGCCCGGCGGCGCCCAGCGCGCCGCGCCGCTGCCGGGTCTCCGCCTCCATCGTCTCGAACAGCGCGTCCACGTCGTCGAGATGGCGCAGCCGGTTGGGTGCGAGCGGGGTGAGGTCGGCACCGAAGCCGACCAGGGTGATGGTCATGCGGTCCGACCAGCCGTTGGTGGCGAGTTCGGCGGCGACGGAGGCGAACACGGCGGCCCGGTCGGCCTCCCGGCCGCTGAGCGAGACGATGCCGGGCACGGCCTCCAGGTTGAGCAGCAGCCGCGAGTCGTCCATGGTGCCGAGGCTGACCAGGCCGGGGTACGGCGCCGCGGTGTCGGTGTCCTCGTAGCGCTCGGCGTCCGCGCGGGACAAGGTCCAGAACGTCTGGTCCTGGCCGAGCTGCCAGGGCGCGGGGGGCTTGCCCGCGGGCTGGGCGAGTTGCAGATGCAGATCGCCGTGGCTGAGCCAGACCGCGTAGACCACCGGCAGCGAACGGGACTCGGCGGTGAGGGCGGCGGCGAGTCCGCGCAGGGACCGGTCGAGCAGTCGTACGCCCTCCGGGTCCGCGCCGACGAGAAGCGCGTCCTGCACGTCCTGGGCGTCGCCGGTCGGGGTCGGCGGCTCCATGCCGCGCCGGCCGCCGACGGCGCCGAGCGCCGACTGCCACAGGGCCTGCCGACGCCGGCGGCCGAGGGCGGCGAGCAGGCCTGCGGCGAGGAGGGGAGCACCGAGCAGCGCCTCGGACAGCCCGAAGAAGGACCCGGAGGAAGACCCGGACGAGGACCCGGAAGAGGCGTGACCGGAGGTCTCGTGGGCGTGCGCGGCGGGCGTACCGGCGTCGCCGGACTGACGCTGGCTGGGCACGGTGATCTGGGCGGTGGCCCCGTCCTCACTCGCGTGCTGCCCGCCCTGCTGCTGGTGCTGCTGCTGGGCGTGGTCGCCGGTCCTGGCGTAGTCGCCGATCTGCTGCTGGACGTCCGGCGAGACTCGCGCGTCGGGGTTCTCGACGAGTTCGCCGCCGTGGGCGTCGCCGGGCATCTCCATGATCCAGCCGGGCCGGATGAGGCTGGCCTCGGAGAGCCGGGTGCCGTCGGGCTGGACGCGGTCCTTGTTGAGCTCGTAGATCTCCTTGTACCGGCGTCCGTCGCCGAGGTGGCGCTGCGCTATCTCCCAGAGGGAGTCGTGGTGGCGGCCCTCGGGGGGCTGGATCCGGTAGTACTTCGTCGCGCCGTGCGCGGCGGTGGCGGAACCGTGCTCGGCCTGGGCGGCGGCATGGCTTGCCTGCTCGGCGAGGGCGGCGGCGGTGCTCTTCGCCTGCTCCTGCTGCTGGGCGAGGATGCCGGGGGTCGCCTGGGCGGCGGCCACCGTGCCCTTCTGGTTGCCCTCCATGCTGTGGCCGAGCTGCGAGAGGCCCGGGGTGAGGCTGGCGGCGGTGGCGCCGACCAGCAGCAGGGCGGCGACGAGCTGCCGGGCGAGCAGCTGGCTGGGGCCGGCGCCGGGGATGCGGCTGGGCAGGCCGACACCGGAGACGGCGGCCTTGACCTCCACGAGCACACAGGCCGTGAACTGGGCCCAGGCCAGCCACACGATGACCGTCAGGGCGTTCAGGAATGTGTCGACGCCGATCGGCTGCGACAGCCAGTCCATCGTCGGCGCGCTGTGCGGCAGGGGCCAGCCGACGGTCATGGCGAGGGCGCCGGGGACGCCGACGACGAGCGCGAGCAGCACCACGAAGGCGAGGAACGCCTTGGCGAAGTCCCCGAACGAACGCCGCCGCACCCGCACCGGCTGCGGGGTCCGGTTCCGCGGACCCGACGGGTTCCCCGTCGGTCTTCCCGTCGAGCTTGATGTGCTGCGTCGCGCCATGGCGGGTGTCCTGGAGTCGTGGGTGGAAGGAGTGTGCCGGGGGCGCATCGAGCCTATCGAGGTCCCCTTGACGATCCTATTGACTGGCACCGACAGCGTCGAAGGGGAGAACGGCGATCGGCCGCCCGTTTCCTCCCCTTTCACCAAACGACGCCCAATTGACGGGAGTTACCACCACCCGGTCCACACACCGCCCCTCCATACGCCCCACACAATCCCCCATGAGTGCGCAAGGGACCGTCATACCCGCCGATACCCCCCCTTCCGACCGTCCAGGTCCAGGATGTCCGGTCCGTCAACCGCTGACCCGGAGCGACGACAGCAGGAAGCGGGTGAGGGCGGATGTGGGGAAGGTGATCGCCGCCACGCCCTCCTCCGCGCGGAGTTCGACGACCGTGCGGGAGGCACCGTACGGGCGCACGTGCACGTTGCCGAGAGCGGCGGGCGTCTCCAGGCCCTGCTCCAGCAGGGCGCGGGCGAAGGTCCAGGTGACCTCCTCACCGTCCAGGGAGATCCATGACGGGAAGACGAAGTGCACGGCCTGCGGGTCGTCCGTGGTGTAGCGAAGGGTCGCGGGGACCGCCACCTCGTGCTCGTCCGCGGTGAGCAGGCGGGCGCCGGTGGGTTGTTCGAGCGTGATGGGCACGGGGCTTCTCCGGGTGCGGTGTCGGTCGTCGTATCTGTGAGAGCGCCCGCAGTCCGTTTGATTACGCGGGAAACGCAAGCGAGTTGAGTGACATGTGTCACCTTCTGGTGTACTTGAAACTTTGCTTGAAAGCTTTGCCGGCCCGCCCCCGGATCCGCACGAGGACGAGCAGGCCGACGCGGCGGGCCTTCCTACGTGGCCAGGCCGGCGCTCCGGCCGACCCGGGCTGCCAGGTCCACTGGAGCCGGATGCCCGCGTATGTGCGAGGCACCGCTGCGGAAGGGAAGTCCGACCGGCTGCTCACCCGATCCGGGTCCCCGGCGGACCCGACTCCCGTGGCACACCCGTCCGTTGCAGACCCGGGACCGGCGCCGGCCGATCCGAAGCCGACGGACCCGGCGCCCACCGGTGACGGCGGTCGGCCGTCGGAACCGTCAGCCGACCTGGTTCTCGGCGGTCGCCTGGCCGTGCACCACGATGGCGCCGCCGTAGAACATGCCCGTGAAGACCGGATCGTACGTCAACTGGACTTCGACCTGGACCTGTTGGGCGTCGGCGGCGATGCAGTGCGTGCCGGCGATGTCGGCGGTGGACATGTCCATCCCGCGGGCGAAGGTCTTCACCCGGGCGTCGCAGTCCTGGTACTTGATCGGCGCGGCACCCTGGTTCTCGTACAGCGCGGCCTTGTCGATGTCCTGCGCCGCGTAACGGGCCGCCTGTTCCGCGATGTCGGCGGCGCGTTCGCGCTTGGAGACGGACAGGCCGCCGTCGATGACGAAGGCGGAGAGGGAGAGGAAGACCAGGGCGAAGATGATGACCGCGCCGGCGCCCGAGCCCCGGTCGTCGAGGCGGAGCCGGCGCGCGGTCCACCAGGTGCGCAGCAGGGCGATGCTCACGCCGACCTCCGGAACGGGTCCAGCGGCGAGGAGAAGCTCGCGGAGAGGGTCGTCGGGATGTCCAGGCCCAGCATGGCCAGACCCCGTACCTCGCAGCTCACCTCTACCGTGAAGATGGAGTCGGGTGCAAAACCCTGGCTGGTCTGTACGACGGAGACCGGCCCGGAGCAGACGTCCGACAGGTCGGCCTCGGCGGCCTTGCGGGCCTCGGACATGGCCGTGGTGTGGTCCTTCTGGATGGAACCGGCGCGGGCCGCGTCGCGCGCCGCGCCGTCGATCGCGCCCCGACCGTCGACGAGTTGGCCGAAGGCGACCAGGACGAGAATGAACAGGATCATGACCGGGGCGAGGATGACGACCTCGACGGTCGACAACCCCCGGTCATCCACGGCTCTCCCGTGGGCTGCTTCGTGGTGGGCGGACATCTACTTGTCCTCCACGAACCGCTCGACCGGCCCCGACGACTGCGCGTGCACCGTCAGGTCCAGGCCGGGGAACACCGTCGGGATGCGGGCGGAGATCTCGACGCCGACCGTGTTCTGCTCCGGCTGGAGCATCTTCACGTCGGGCGCCAGGACCAGTTGCGGCCCGAGTTGGCTGATGTAGGAGTCCACCACGTCCTGGGCCTTGCCGCGCCAGGCGCCGGGCTCCGCGTCGGCGGTGGCACGGGCCTTGCGGGCGCCGGCCTGGGCAGCCGCCTGGGCCACGTGGTCGGCGAAGAAGTACAGCGCGAACTGCACCGTGGCGAAGATCATGAAGAAGAGGACGGGGGTGAGCAGCACGAACTCGATCGCGGTCATGCCCGAGTCACCGCGCGCGGCGGCCGCCCGCCGGCGCACCCAGCCGCGCAGGCCGCCTCTGCTCACGCCCACAGACACCATCCCCGTCTCCCCGTCACCCCGTGCCCCCGTCGTCGTGCGTCCGCTCAGCAGGTCTTGCTCGCGCTGGCGCCATTGATGCAGTTGCCTACCTTTTTGGCGCCGTCGCTCAGCGCGGTGTTGATGATGGCGGCCACCACGCCGACGATCGCCACGACGACCGCGGAGATGATGACCCACTCGACCGCGGAGGCACCCCGGTCGAGTTCGCCGGAGCGGGCGCGCTGCACCCGGCCCTGCAGGAAGGTGACCAGGAAGTCCATCGCCGGGACACCGGTGCTGAAGCCCCGCCCGGTCAGGTTCCGTCCGTTCATGATGAGTTCTCCCGTTGCTTTGATCGAATCAGCAGTTGTCGAAGGTCTCTGGAACAGCTCACACCTGGAACACCCGCATAGCCGCCGGGAAGATCAGGAAAACCAGGAAGCCGGCGCACAGCAGCAGCTGGGCGACGAGCATCGACTGGGACTTCTCTCCCGCGCTGCCCTCGATCTCGGCGAGTTCACGGTGACGCATGGTCTCGGCGCGGGAGGCGAGGGACTCACGGACCTTGGCGCCGTCGTCCGCCACCAGGGCCAGCGAGGCCGACAGGTCCTTCAGCTCCTCGACGCCCAGCTCCTCGCCGAGCGCGCCCAGCGCCTGCCACTGGCTGACGCCGGTGATCCGGGCGTCTGCGAGGGCGTTACGGATGCGCTGGTTGGCCCAGCCGTCGGAGATCTCCGCGGCCGCCATCAGGGCCTCGGGCAGGCCGCGGCCACCGGCGAGGCTCATCGACACCAGGTCGAGGTACGCCCCGATGACGCGCCTGAGGTCCCGGCGCTTCTCGGCCGCGTCCCGTCTTACCTCCAGATCGGGCAGGAAGAAGAACAGGCCCGAGCAGACCAGGGCCAGCCAGACCGGGATGGCCGGGCTGTGGCCGAAGCCCATGGTGTAGACGACGGCGAACAGGAACGGGCCGAAGATCAGGCCGGCGGCCGCGAGCAGCACCTTGGTCGCCAGGAACTTCTCCCAGCCACGGTCGAGTACGGCGAGGTCGGCGCGCAGCGAGCGCTGTTCCCAGCCCTGCTGCCGGTAGAACTCGGCGACGCGCTCGCCGACCGTGGCCCGCAGCGTGCCGAACCGGCCGGTGTCCTGTGTCTGCCGTGCCGACTCGTAGGCCGCGCCGCGCGCCCGCATCGCGTCGATCCGGGCGACCTGGGCGACGGCGCTGCGCTTGGCGGGCATCAGGGCGCGGATCAGGGCGTAGACGCCCAGTCCGAGGGTCACGCCGACGATGATCGGCATCGTGAGATTCACCGGCGTACTCCTTCCTCGGTGGGCAGCTGCTGCTGACCGGGCTGGCCTGCCTGGCCGGACGCGGTGCGCGGCGGTCGTACGAACTGGACGGAGGACTGGTCGCGGACCAGGAACCGCTCCGGGGTCTCGATGGTGGACAGCTTGCGCAGCCACCAGAAGCCGAGCGCGAACAGCGCGCAGACCAGGGCGAGGACCAGCTGACCGACCGGGGTGCCGTACGGCGAGACGAAGTCACGGTTGAAGACGGCCAGGCCGAGGACGAACGCGACCGACACCGCGATGACGATCTGCACCGAGCGCCGTGTGGACGCACGCTGGGCCATCACGCGCTGGCGCATGTCGACCTCCTCGCGCGCCGACTTGGCGAGCGCACCGAGGACCTGGCGCAGACCGGGGCCGCGGAGGCGGGCGTTGAGGATGAGCGCCGCCACGATGATGTCCGCGGAGGCGTCGTTGATCTCGTCGGCGAGGTGCTGGAGCGCGTCGGGGAGCGGCGTACGGGCGCGCAGCCGGTCGACGAGCGCGTCGAGGTGCGGCCGGAGGATGGGCGCGGCGGCTCGGGCCGAGGCCGGGATGGCCTGCTCCAGGCCGACCGCGCCGGCGATGGTGTCGCGCAGCGACTCGGTCCAGGAGGCCAGCGCCTCCACCCGCTTCATCGCGGCCCGTTCCTCGGCGGCGCCGCCGAACAGCTTGTCCCAGAAGAAGACGAGGACACCGGCGGCGACACCGGCCACCGCCCAACGGGTCAGCAGCAGCACGGCGAGCCCGATGATGGCGGCGAGCGAACCGCGCTGGCCGGCGAACCGGATGAGCTCGGCGGCCCGTTCGTTGGCCTTCTGCTTCTCGTGGTCGGGCTTGGCGGGCAGGCCGCGGATCGCCAGGATCAGCAGCGCCAGTCCCCCGCCGACGGCGATACCGCAGCCGAGGGCGTAGAGGACGGAGGTGGAGAAGAGTCCGCCCATGGAGCCCAGGGAGTCCAGGTTCATGTCAGGTCACCCCCAAGCCCCGTGCGGCTGGTAGCCGTAGGCCATCAGGTCCTCCAGGCAGGCTATGGGCGCATGCGGTACGACCCGGCCGTCATGGGCCTCCGCGAACACCTCGCTGGACAGCACCCGGCCGTCGACGCCGTTGACCTCACGGACCGAGGTGACCATGCGCTGGAGGCGGCCGCCGGTCTGGTAGTTGTTGCGCCGCTGGATGAAGACGACGAAGTTCACCGCGCCCGCGATCAGCATCTGGCTGGCCTCGATGGGCAGCCGCTCGGAGGCCTGGAGCGCGTACGTCGAGATACGGTTGAAGACTTCGCTGGAGCTGTTCGCGTGGATGGTCGACAGGGACCCGTCGTTACCCTGCGACATAGCGTTCAGCATGGTGACGATCTCGTCGCCGAGGACCTCACCGACGATGACCCGGGAGGGGTTCATGCGGAGGGACCGCCGGACGAGTTCGGCCATGGAAATCGTGCCCTGGCCTTCGGAGTTGGGCAGCCGCTCCTCGAACGCGACGACGTTCGGGTGCAGGTCGTGGAAGGTGTCGAGCCCGAGCTCGAGCGCACGCTCGACGGTGATGAGCCGCTCGTGCGGCGGGATCTCGTTGGCGAGGGCGCGCAGCAGGGTCGTCTTCCCGGCGTTCGTGGCTCCCGCGATCATGATGTTCTTACGGGCGCGGACGGCGCAGGCCATGAAATGGGCGACCTCGGGCGTCAGCGTGCCGTTGCCCACCAGGTCGGAGATGAAGACCTTGCCCATGCGGGCGCGGCGGATGGACAGCGCGGGCCGCCGGGTGACGTCCATGACCGCGGAGAGCCGGGACCCGTCGGGCAGCCGCAGGTCGAGCTGCGGATTGGCGGAGTCGAACGGCCGGGAGGACAACCCGGAGTAGGCGCCAAGCACCTGAATGAGCTCAATAAGCTCTTCATCGGTCTCGGCGACGGGCTCCCCTTTGCTCTCCCGCCCGTCGCTGTAGCCGACGAACACCTGGTCGCACCCGTTGATGTCGATGTTCTCGACCTCGGGATCGTCGAGCAGCGGCTGGAGCCGCCCGACCCCGAACAGCGCCGCGTGCACCGCCGCGGCGTACTGCTCCTCGGTCTCCGCGTCCAGCGGGGTGCGCCCGGCGTTGATCTCGGTGCGGGCGTAATCCTCCAGGATCTGGGCTATGACCGCGCGGGCGTACTGCCGTTCGTCCTCGGTGGACATCGGCGTGACGTTGGCCGCCTGGTCCTGCCGGCGCTGCTCGGCGATACGGTCGCCGGCGTCCTGCCGGAACCGCTTGACCAACTGGTGGTCGACAGCGGTCATCGGCCGGCCCCCGCATGGGGCGCCTGCGTCGGTACGGTCCAGGCGGCGCCGTACTGCTGGTGGAGGTCGGCGGTGACCTTGCGGGCCGAGCGGATGAGCAGGGACTTGTCGAGGCGCCCGCGCTTGCGGCCGGCCAGCTGGTCGGCGCCGGCGGGGTCGTCGGCGATGGTGCCGACGACGCGGGCACCGGTCTGGGCGTGTACGAGCATGTCGTTGACCTGGTTGACCAGCTTGCCGGCGCTGGTCGGGTCGGCGATCAGCACGACACCGATCAGCGGGGTCGCGAGGGCGCCGGCACCGCGCGGGCCGCCGTGCAGCTTCTGGGCGAGCGCGGCGGCACGGTCCCGGACGCGGGCGAGGGCCTCGGGCTCGGTGCGTGAGACGAGCAGGACGAGCGCGGCGTGCGGGAGGAGTTCGACGGCCGGGGTGTCGCCGCTGATCCGGCCGCAGTCGGCGATGACGTCGGCTGGGGCGTTCGGGGAGTCGGCGAGGGAGGCGAAGGCGTGCCCGAGGGTGGGCCATAGCCCGGCGAGCCCGGCCGCGTGCTCGGCGATACCGAGCCCGACGAGCACTTCGAGCCCACCACTCAACGGCTGCACATGATCCCAGAGTTGGTCGGGCACGAGCCCGCGCCGGGCAGTGGCTGCAATGGACAGCATGCCGGTGTTGGGGTTGAGCGGCCCGCCGTGTGCGGCGGCACTGCGGTAGACCAGGTCGCCGCCGGCCGGGTCGGCCTCGGCGAGCAGGACCCGACGCGGCCAGACCGCGGCCAGCGCGACGGCCGCGGTGGTGACGCCGGGGGAACCCTTGTCGGCGGCGAGTGCGATGAGCGCCATGGGCTGGGGCCGCCTTCTAGTTGCCGTTGCCGGGGACGAGGACGAGGGCGACCGAACCGGTGGCCGCAGCCTGGGCCAGCGGGGCGGCATCGTCGCTGTTCACGGTGAGTGTGACGGCCAGGTTGGTGCTGCTGACGAGGCTGTCGCTGCTGTTGCCGTCCGGCACGTAGCTGACCTTGGCCTGGCTGACGATCGGGGAGTTGCTGCTGCTCGACGAAGAGGAGGAACCGGAGGAACCGCCGGCCGAGGAGCCGTTGCTGCTGACACGGTAGGCGGCGACGACGTCACCGATCTTCAGCTGGGCCGGGTACTGGCCTTCCTTGAGTGAAAGACCGACAACGGCCTTGCCGGCGGACAGGGTGCCCCCCTTGTCGAACATCTGCCCCATGACGACCGTGTCCTTGTAGATGGTCGTCTTGGCCTTGTACGACTCCAGGCCGCTGAGCTGGGACCACTTGACGTAGTTGATGCTGTCGTCGGCCGCCACCATCACGGACGTCACGTTGTTCTTGTTGACGGACTCACCGGGCTGGATGTCGGCGGTCACCTTGATGACCTCGATCCGGTCACCGGCCTGCAGCACTAGCGTCGTCGCACCCAGCGCGCCCAGCAAGATCAGCAGCACGGCGAGCGCGGCCAGTGCCGGCTTGCGCTCCCGGGGGGCTGTAGGAAGCCGGTCACCGACCGAAGGCTGAACCGGACCGGCGGAACGACCGGCGCCCGCCCCCGTACGCTCTTGGATCTTCACGCAACCGCTCCCCGTTACACCCAAGACTTTGTCTGTCAAGAACTCTGAAACTATGTCAACGCTTTGAAAGCGGACACTCCACACCAATCACCTCAACTCGGCCAAATACTCGGCCGCAGGGTGAGTGTCAAGCGATCGCACCGTATCAGCCGCACATAAGCCCCTCAAGCCGCGCCCGGACACCTTGACCTCACTGAAATCGTCGTTGCGATCTGCAACGACGGGGACCCGTGCGGCAGTTGGGAGTAGGGGGACGTTGAGGGATACCGAACTGTGCGTCGGCGAATCCAGAACAGCCTGTTCGCACCCGGTCCGCATCCGCGGCCCTCACCACGCACCCATGAGGCTTGCACGAATTGCTCACGTCGACTTGACCGACACATGCCACGATCGTTGCCTGACGCGCGCGAGCGACGGACGGGGGCGACCGCCGAGATGAGATAGGCCGGGACGGATCCGGCCGGGGCGCGGGTGCCCAACTGTCTCCGGTGCTGTGCCGGTTGCTGGGCGAGCGGGCTGAGTAGGATCACCCGGCCGGGTGAAGGGTTCGCTGCCGGGAACGACTGTGAGGATGCCAGACCGTGACTGTGCCGCATCGCCATTCCTGGAAGCCTCCTGCGGGCGAGGAGCTCGTGGCGCGTGCCCCGGTGTCCTTCGCGACGGGCGCGGCGGACCGGGTCCGGGGGCGGCGCTGGTTCCGCGACCCCGATCGCCGTGAAATACAGGGCGAGTTGGCAGGGTGGCCGACGGGCCCGAGGTACCGGCTGAGGTCGAGGGTGGGCCCCATCGTGTGGGCCGTGCTGACGGCCGCGTTCCTCCTCGGGCTCCTCGTCCTGACCGCGGTCTTCGGAGGATCCGGAGTGGGGGGCGGCCCCGGCGGCTCGGGCTCCCTCGGCAAGAGCGAGGACCCGGAGAACGAGGAGAAGGACTTCCCGGTGCTGTGGGCGGCCCCCGGCACGATCGCCCGTACCCTCCCCTGGGAACTGGACCCCGATCGCCGCCCCGACACGGACGTCACGCACCTGGTCCTGACCGACCACCGCCTGCTGGTGCTCGGCGGGCTGCGGGACCCCAGGGATCCCCGGGAGGAAGTGCTCTGGGAGACGGACCTGAGCACGGTCGCCGCGGTCGAGCCGCGCCCCTTCAGTGCCGGCAAGCGCGACTTCAGGATCACCTTCACGGACGGTTCCTGGTGCCGGCTGACGTCCGTGGAGGGCCAGCCCCTCGTCAGCCGTCTGACAGCGGCCTGACCGAGAAAGGGGTACACCTTGGGCGGATCCGCCAAGCCCAGGCGCCCGAAGGCGGCTCCGGCCGCGCTGCGAGTCCGGGGTGCCGTCAAGAAGAAGGAGAAGAAGGACCTGGACGGTCTCTTCGGGTGCCTGATGTTCCTCGGCATCGGGGGTGGGATCGTCCTGGTGGCGCTGGGCACCATGCTCTGGGGCGACGACACCTGGCGGTGGGCGGCGCGGAACTGGCCGGGCGGGGCGTATGCCTTCGCGATGTGCCTCGGCGTGGCCGCCCCACTCCTGGTCGCCCTCTTCTTCCGGGCGCTGGACGGCGTGGACCGCAAGGCATGGAAGGCCCATCCGGCCCGGGCCCTGGGCTGGACCGTCCTCGCCGTCCTGGCAGTGGCAGCGCTGTTGCCGTTCCTGTCCCTGGCCTTCAACGCCATGGACAGCGGCAAGCGCAAGCACGGTTCGGTGGCGTCGAGTTGGGTGTTCGCCCATTACCCCTGGCTGTGGGCGGTGGGAATCGCCTCCACCCTCGCTTCGGCGGTGCTGGTGGTGTGGGCGGCGGTGTTGCTGGTACGACGCAGCGACGCGGCCGCCGGGACTGGCTGACCCGGACCGCTTCCTCCGGCAGGCCGGCCCTCTCGTACCGGGCCGGCGCTTCGTTCTTCGAGGTCTCCGACCCTCGATTGCCAGCACGCCGTGTCGCACCCACGTCAGTCGAGCGGAACTGCCCCCACCACCTCCTCCGCGAAGCGCCATGATCCGCGGTTGCCGGACCTCGGCACCTGCGGCGATCATGGTCTGGAGGACGTACTCACCCGACACGACCAGGCTGAGCTTCTACTCCGCCGTGGCGGTGGAACCGAACATGACGTCGGTGGCCTCCACCATGCGCAGCATGCGCGACTCCGGCTCCTCGTCGAACTGGAGGCTCACCCTCTTTCCCGACCTGTCCACGCCGTGGCATCCGTCACGGGGCGCCCATGATGCCTGCACGAATCGCTCACGAGGGGTATGGGGCCCACGCAGTGGGCCCCATCGGCACCCTGGACGACAACCGGGTCCTAGCGGTTCACCGACTGGATCTCCTTGACCGTCACGTTCTGCTCGAACGTGGACAGCCCGTCCGGCAAACCGGGCTGCTGCACCGGCCCGTCCGGATCGGCGGAGTCGGTCCAGGTCACCTTCCAGGTGATCGAGGCCTTGAAGGGATAGGTGCCGCTGCCCGACGACCTGCGGTACGTCACGTTGCAGCCCGCGTCCTTGCTGTCGACCGTGTAGCCCTTGTCGCCCTTGACCAGGCCGTACGTGCAGGTCTGCGGGTCGGCGTCCGAGGTGCCGGCATCGATCCTGAGGGCCACGGGGGTCGCGACGGTGGTCGCGGCCATCTGGACACCCTTGTAGTTGATGCTCGCGGTCGTCCAGACCCGGTCGAAGGCCCCGTCGAGCTTCACCCGCGTACCGAGGTTCACGACGAGCCGGTCCGCACGCGGGCTCAAGACCACGGGTGGGGTGGGCAACTCGGTGGAGTTGTATGCCAGTTCGGAGAGGGTCTTGGGGGTGAGCTGGTGGGGATCCTGCTTCGGCTGGGCCGGCGGTACCCAGATCTCCCAGTTGTCCGTGCTGACGGGGCAGGCATCGGTGTAGTTGTCATGACGGAACTGCACCTGCCACCACAGGCCCTTGTCGCCCTTGTGGTAGTCCTCTTCCTTCCGCTTCTTGGCATAGCTCGCCGCGGGTTCCTGCGCGCCGTTGTACGCGGACTTGATGAACGCCTCATACTCGTCCGGCGTGTACATGGGCTCGTACCAGCAGACCGGGGGCTTCCAGTTCGCGTTGGAGGACGTGGCCTTCGCGGTGGAGCGGCCGGAGCCGGCCTTGCTCTGGCTGATCTGGATGTGGGCGCCGATAGTGCCGTTGCCGGAGTTGGAGTCCGATCCAGGCTTGTCGTTCTGACCGGGTTCGGTCGTTACGGCGCCACCGCCTGTGGTGTCCACCGCGTACGCCGGGAAGCCCGTGCCGAGCGCCACAAAGAGGCCGACGGCCCCAGCCGTCCGGAAGCCCAGACGAACCCGCCTCATCACTGGCCCTGCACGCACTCCGCATCCCCCCTCTTCCAGCTCTGCTGCGTCACCTGCCAGTCACCGGCGGAGTCCCGCTGGGCCTGGACCGTGTTCAAGACGAAGCCCTTGTCACTCGACGGAGTGCGCTGCACCTTCCCCGTCTTGATCACCTTGTCGTACGCCTTGTTCTGGTCCTCGCAGTAGCGGGCCGCCGCCTTGGCTTTCGAGACGTCCGTGACCTTGAAGCCGTAGTACCGGTAGTGGCCGGTCACGGTGTGCCCTTCCTTCTTGAACTCCGCGACCCGGTTCACCCAGAAGATGCGGGCGTTGGCCGCGAAGTAACGGTTCAGGTTGACCGTCTGGCCATTCCCCTGGCCGAAGGCTTCGATTCGGGCCTGGGACGCGTATCCCACGTCCCGCAGGATCGCGTCCTTGGTCGCGTCCCCCGTCTCCTTCCGGTCGACGGCCACGGTGATGTCCGACGGGAAGTCGAAGCTCGGCGCGTTCTTCTCGGCCGAGGCGGAGGCCGACGGCGACGCGGAAGCCGACTCACTGCTCCCCGCCCCCTTGATCTTGTCGTTCGCCGAGCTGTTGCCGGAGTCGCTGCTGCAACCGGTCACAGTGATGACAAGAGCGGCAAGAACGCCGGCCCCTGCGGTCCTCCGTCGCGTGGTCAGCATGGGTGCTTGTCCCCCGAGGTAGATGATCGGCCTGCCGGAAGATGATCCCATGAGGGACGGGCGCGCGGCCAAGCGGTTCCAGAGGCTGATGCGACTCCGTAAAGTTCGTGAAGACACCTTCACATGCGGGAACCCGTACGTGTTCGTGAAGGAGCGCCAGTCGCCCCACCGATGCCTCGCCTGGCCCGGTGGCGGATGGCGACACAGTGGCCAGATCCGAAGTGCCCGGGCCCAGGCGTCCACGGATCTGTTGCCCGTTTGAGCCAGACAGTCCGCCGATGGCTTTACCGGCGCTCCTCGCACCCTCCGCGCTGCAGCACCCGGCGGAAGGGGATTCGGGAAAAGCCGGCCCGTCTGGAGCCGAGGCTAGAGTTGCCCAGCGCGCTGGTATGAACAGTGGCCCACCCCAGGGATCCTGGAGATAGATGGTGTTCGGCAAGAGCAAGAGCGTCGACGAGCCGCCCGTCCCCGTCGTGCCCTGGGCAGACGCCTGGGAGTTCAGCATCACTGATGTGGAACGTCCCGTCACACCCCATCGGGGGCGTCCCGTGCTCGGCATCCGCGCTGTCAGGGTTCCGCGCGGTGGAGGTGCGCAGCGGGTCAACGCTCCTTGCGCGTTCCTTCCCCCGCAGGCAGCGACCAACGATTTGTGTCTGTACGAGGACACGGAGACCGAGAGCCTCCTGTGCTCGGTGGATGATCTGGAGGGGGCGGACGGCGCCCGCCCTTACCGAGTCCGTGACCGGCAGGGCCAGGTCGTCGGCACCGTTCGCCGTATCCCGCCGCTCAAGCACGCCCTCAAGCCGACGTGGCGCATCGAACAGCCCGGTCATCCCGAGATCGTGAGCAGTGCCGAGTGGGTCAAGGGCGGGCTCACCGAAATGGTCCAGAAGGGTACTGGCAGGTTTCTGCTGGGCGCCCTGCAGGCCATGGCCGACATGGGGGCCGAAGGCGGCGACCAGCCCGCCAAGTCGCGCACACTCGAATGGAGGGCCGGTGGCGAGTTGGTCCTGACATCCGACGCCGACCGCCGCTTCCTGGTCCGGGCGGCGTGGCTGGACCGACGCCTGGCCTTCGCATACGCGCTGCTGCGCGCCCGCCCCTGAGCCCCCACCTCGATCACGGCGCCCTCGGGGCAGATGTGGCATTCGGCAGGCGAAGGAAGCGCCGGTGGACCGGTCGGCTGTGCAAAGGGAGACCAAAGGACTGAGGTACGCCACAGCGGCCGTACCCGCCGCTGTGCGACTCATCCACTGTGCACTGAACAACGAGTAAGTGACCGTGTCACAACGGCAGAAGCACACTACCGGAAGCGGTCTGCGGAGCTGAGCGGGGACAGCCTGTCTGGACATGGCCAGGCCCGGGGCCAAGTCTCGCGAAGCCCGGGGAAGGGCAGCCGGTCTCCGGGCTTGAGATGGTATGGGAGTTCGCGTTGGCGAACTCGGAAGCCTACAGATAGCGTTTGGGCCACCGACCGATCCATTGCAGCACACACGTTACAAGGGTTTGCAGTGTCTCCCGATGCCACCCCGAAGGCCTCCTCAACCGGCGCCGGAACGGACATACCGCGCCCGCGAACCGAACGGCCCACAGATCGTATTTCGCATTCTCGACAACACTTGTCTCACGGGGAGTCCACTGCGAAGCGCCGGCCTTGCCCGTCGCGCTCGCCGCGACCCCAGCGCTGCCCACTGATGGCATGCGGGGCCGGGACGACAGCAGTTCAAACGCCGACGACAAGGAAGCCGGGGCGGGCGGCTTCCGGCGACAGGTCCGCGTCCGCGTCCGCCTCACCCAGCGCGTCAGGAGCGAGACGCCCCACGGACACCCTGCCATCGGACATGCAGGACGTGTTGGACGGCAGGAAGACAGCTGTCGTCACACCGATGCGTTCGCCGGAGGCATCAAGTCACGACACGCGGCATGAGTCGTAGCGCGCGGCGACCGTGACCGCGCACTCAAGTTGCGCCTCGAAGGCGGCCTCCGGCGTGAACCACCCGACATCAGTGCATGGTCGCCGCCGCCCGCCCGCCGACCGAACTGTGAACATTCTCTTCCACATTCACGCCACTCACGACAGGCCTTCTCCATCAACGCTTTCCGTTTCCGCTTCGTCGGCTTCGGGGTGGAAGGTGGCCGCGAACGGATACGGCCCATAGTGCGGATAGTGGGAGGGAATGTCCGCCCCCCCCCTTGCGCGCAAGATGCGCCAACTCACGATAGCTCCGGGCCCGGGCCCGGAGATTCTGGCGCGCAGGGTTTGCCCAGTGGGACACGGCGGTGCGTACATAAATAAAGAGCAGGATCAGTACGACGGCGGCGGCCACGACCGTATAGGCAACTCGGGCCGTACTCGACTCCCAGTACTGGACCACGCCGCCCCAGTACACCGCCGCACCGAAACCGGTGATCGCCAGAGGTGCGCCTATCTTGAACCCCGCATCGAACGTCGCGGTCTTGTCCTCATGCCGAATCCGCAGCATGGGAAGGGCCGCCCGGTCGTGGAGGAAGTCGAAGCGGAGTTCTCTGCCCGACTTGCTCTGCCAGCGCCTTGACGGCAGGGGCGGCGGCGATCACCTCCCCAGGGACCAGCCGCACGGGCTCTGCGCCCCGGCGACCGATGAATTCCCATTCGTCGAGGTCGTCGTCTCCCACACGATCGTCGGTCGGCTTGCCGCGAATCATATGCGGGCCCACCCCCGTGGCCGCAACCGGAAATGACCTTAAACGGCGCCGAATCATGAAGGACTTGGGGAAGGCTGTCGTGACTGGAGAGACGCTGATCGATGAAGAGCCTGGCTGCGCATCCGCGGAGCCGTCTCGGTGCCCCCGGCGGCGCTTGGGCACAATCGGGAAACGGATCATTCTTCAGTGTCCAATTCACTACATATTATCCAATTTGGCTAGGAAGTGGGCATTGGCGAACCGGGAATCCCCCAGATAGCGTTGGGTTCTTGACACACTTCTGACTCACGGGGGAGTCCACAGTGAAGCGCCGCACTTTGCCCGTGGCCGCCGCGCTGGCGGCGACCGCCGCACTGCTACTGACGGCGTGCGGGAGCGGGGACGACGACGGCTCCAAGGGCAGCGACAAGATCACGGGGGCAGGCGCCGGAGAGTCAGGATCTCCGGCGCCCTCGGCGTCGGTACCGGCTGAGAAGAACGCGCCGAGTTTCGACTTCCCGTCGGACATCAAGGTGACCGTCGACGGGGAGTCGACAGGAGACGCGACGAAGGACGCGATCCTTCGGGACGTGGCCTATTCGGCCCAGGCCAACGTCGAGGCGTTCACCAAGGGCGACAGCCAGGCGGCCAACCTGGACCGTTATTTCGCGGGCTCCGCGCTGACCTACTGGTCCCAGCGGGTCGAGACCCTCAAGAAGGACGGGCTCACGCTCACCGGTGACTACCGGTACTACAAGTTCGAGGTCACGGACGTCACGAACGGCAAGACCGCGGCGGCTCACTACTGCGAGGACCAGAGCCAGGCCTTCGGCAAGGAGATCAAGACCAACAAGGTGCGGCGCACCGAGCCGAGCGACAAAGACTTCGTCCTGTACACGCTCCAGGCCGCGCGGGATTCGGCCGGCGACTGGCAGGTCACGCAGCAGAACTGGAAGAAGGGGGACGCTACGTGCGTCCAGGGCTGAGGGCCTACGCTCTCCGGGCGGTCATCCCGGTGGCCGCGGCGCCAGTTCTGGTGGCTGCGTCGGGGATCGGCTTCCCGGCCTACGCGGGTGACCCCCGGTCGGGCGGCGAAGGCACGGGGACCAGCCAGACCACCCCGCCCGACGAGTGGAATCCGACATGAGTGACCTGCGCCTCGAAGACACGATCTTCCAGGACCTGAAGAAGACCTTCTCGTCCATCAG
This sequence comes from Streptomyces sp. NPDC005866, assembly GCF_040629895.1. NCBI lineage: Bacteria > Bacillati > Actinomycetota > Actinomycetes > Kitasatosporales > Streptomycetaceae > Streptomyces > Streptomyces sp. NPDC005866. Next base: position 106,988 of record NZ_JBEXWP010000012.1, on the reverse strand, counting down.
CGACCGCATGGAGACGACCCGCCGCACGCTCCGCAGCGCGGATGCTTCAGCGGTCGGCGAAAAGCAACTCGTCGAAAACGTCCAGGACTTCGCCGACGACTGGGAATACGGCATCAAGCAGCTCGGCAAGCACACCCAGGGTGCCGTGAAGATGATCAACAAGATCGCGGAAAGCTTCGGCAAGCTCGACCTGGACTTGGCCGAGTCCCTCAAGGCTCCGAAGCAGAAGGGCAAGTGACGTGGCTGGGCAGCGACCGGCCTTCCCCCACATAGGCTGGGACCCCACGCCCGGCAGCGTGGAGGACACCCGGGATCTCGCAAAGCAACTCGGCAAGCTGGCAGGCGAGCTGGGTACGGCGCTGTACGAGCTGGAGCGCATAGAGTGCGGGGCCTGGAAGGGCAAGACCGCGCTCGCGTTCACCGAGTACATCGGCAAGGACGTCACCCCGCTCGTCCGCAAGAGCCACGACTCCTTCGACAAAGCCTCGCGCGCACTCCACCGCTGGGCCAGCGATCTCCAGGACTTCCAGGACCGTGCGGACCGGCTGGAGAAGAGCGCCGGGGAAAAGCTCGACGCCAAGGCGACAGCCGAGGGGAAAGCGGCCGGCAAAGGCAGCGACGAACTCGCTAAGGCCTCCGGCGCGGTGGACGGAGTCATCCAGAAGGTCCACGAGTTGGAGGAGGACTACCGAGCGGCCGCCCGCCAGATCAGCAAGGAGCTGGACAAGGCAGGAGACATCGCTCCTGACGAACCCGGCTTCTGGGACAAGCTGGGACACGGGATCGCCAACGCGTGGGACGCCACCGGTGACTGGATCAAGGAACACGCTGACCTGATCAAGTTGGTCGGTGACCTGCTGGGTGACCTGAGCGGCATCCTGACGGTACTGGCGATCATCACCGCGCCGTTCGAACCGCTCGGTGCCATCTTTGCCGTCGCTGCGGTGGTCAGCAGCGGACTGGCACTTGTCACCCACCTCGTGGCGAAAGCAGCGGGCGCGGACGTCGGCTGGACGAGCATCGGGCTCGACGCGCTGGGGGCGATCCCGGGCATCGGGGCTTTCAGCAAGGGCGTCAAGGTCGCCGACGAGGCCACCGCGGTGGCCCGCGCGGCCAAACTCGGCCGTGGCTTCGAGGGGGCGGGGACCAGCGGCCGGAACATCATCGGTGTGGGCAACAGGGTCGCCGGCGCCAAGAGTTTCAAGGTATTCGGCAAGACGGTCGGTCTGTGGGGCAGCAAGTCCGGAGGAGTCATCAAGGCCGAGGGCATCATGAACCGGATGAGTCTTGTCGCCGAGAAAAACATCCGTAACGGGCAGTGGCTCGGAACCCGTGGCATCCCTGGCCTGAAAAAGATCGACTCCATGAGCGTGCTGGGACGAGGCATCGACTCGGCGATCAAGATCGCACCGAAGGCGTTCTCGATTCCGTCGCACATCGGTGACCTGGGGGACCGTTTCCACGAATCCGCCAAGGCACACTGAGAGGACACAAGGCTGTGGACTGGTATCCGGCTCCTGGGGAGACTCCGCGCATGCGGGTCGAGGTGGCCTTTGCGACCGGCATCGCACCCCCTGTCGCGGGACTGCGCTCTTTTCGAGACACAGAGAGGCGCGACATCGAAGCCGAGCTCGGCTGGCCGCCAGGTCCCGGTTTCACCCTGCGAAGTAAGCCCGACCGAGTCGGAGTGCGGGCCTTGGACATCGCACTGCTCGGTATTCCGCGCCTCCTCAACATGGTCGCGAACGCGGGCGCGGCCAGTGGCACTCTGTTCGGTGAGCCGGTCGACGTCGGGAAGCCGCGGGAACCGGAGAACGAGGTGGATGACTTTCCCGTGATGTGGGCGGCTCCTGCCGGCGCGGCACGAACCCTCCCCTGGCAGCTCGACCCCACCCGTCAGCCCAAGAAGTACCGGACGGAGCTGGTACTCACCGACCAGCGCCTCCTCATCCTGGGAGGGGACACATCCGCCGAGCCTGAGCCCGCCGAGGAACTGTGGGCGACTGCCCGCGATGCGGTCGCCCACATCGAGCGAATGCCGTACTCGGAAGGAGGGTCGGACGTCAGAGTCCGTTTCACGGACGGATCCTGGACGCGTTGGAAGGTCGAGGAGCCGCTCAAGCTCGTGGGACGCTTCCAGAACGACCGGCAGCCGGTGGCGGAGGGCGACCTCACGCCGCAGCAGCGCGAGCGCCTCACAGCGCTTGTGGCATCCCCTCCCCTGTACGTCTCACGGTCGATCGGCAAGGTGCTTCCCGTCACGGAGCCACCGTCTCTGGAACGCTTTTCGGACGGCACTGTGATGGTCGAACTGCGCGTGCCCATCTCCAACGGCACCGTCAAAACCGTCACTCGCTATCTGTTCCTGGACGGTACGGACGACATCACGAAGGACCGCCTCCCATGACGGAACCGATCCAGCTGACCGCGACTGCGGCCGAAGAGAACATCCCGCCGATGTCGTTCGTCGTCCCGGACGGTTTCCACGCCCTACCTGTGGGCATCCCCGACGACGAGCGAGCGTCAGCGACCGCAGAGTTCGTACGCGGCGTCTATCCCGGCGGCGACGACGTCCTGTGGCAGTCGACGGCGCCCTTCTACGAACTGGTCGCGGAAGCCATGGCAACCGCGGGGCTCGCCTACTCGGCGTTCGGTCTCTTCTCCCTGGACTCCGGTGGGGTGGCGCACTGCTCCTTGAGCGTCGCGGCGTACCTCACCGATCACCCCGACCCGGACATCGCCGCGCAGGGCATTCTGGCGGTCCTCACCTCCGAGGCGACGAACGACGCGCGGTGGCTCGACCTGCCCTGCGGCCCGTCCGTCGTCAGCATCACGGTGCGGGAACTCACCCTCAATCCCGAGGTTACGGCGAGCGGTGAGCAGACCACGCTCCACACCGGCCAGATCCAGGTCCACATACCGTTTCCGAAGGGGTCCTACACGGCTGTCTTCACTCTGGACACCGCCGCAATCGACTACTGGGACGAGTTCTGCAACATGATGACGGCTGTCCTCCAGACCGTCTCGTTCCCGGATGCGGCCGAGGAAATGTCCGACAGCGACCGGCCCGGCGAGGCATACGTCTGACGGAGCCACCTGACACCCGGATGCCGCCGTCTTCCACGGCTGTCCGCGACTGTGACACTGGGCAAGCAGTTCGCTTTCGTGGGGGCTCAGCCCTTCCAGTGGTTCCTGTACACGGAGTTCGTCAACTCGGGGAGCGGGCAAGCCGCTAGGGCGTTTCGTTCGGATCATCTGATCGTTGGTCCGGGTGTGCCGTTGACTGACGGGCTGTGGGCGCGGATCGAGCCGTTACTCCCGGACCGGACACCGAAACGGGGTGGCCGGTGGCGGGATCACCGTGAGGTAATCGACGCCAGTTTGAACGGGCCGGGGCACGCCAGGGCCAAGGAGGGGAGGCCGACCCTCCGCGCCCACGGCCCCGACCAGGTCTTCGAAGCACCCCATAGACTCCCCAATGGCCACATTCGTAGGGAAGTTCGCGTTGGCGAACCGGAGTCCTTGGAGCCAGCGTAGGAATCTCTTGACGAACTTCTGACTCTCGGGGGAGTCGACTCTTGAAGCGCCGCTGAACGCTGCCGCACACGCGTTCCAGCGAAGGACACCGTGGCCCGGACTGCAGATCCGAAAGGACCGGGCGGACTCCTGCGCCCGACGGCGCCCCTCCCCCGTCGGGTGCCTTCCTGCCGTGAACGCGAAGAGCGCTGGGCGGCCGACTGCCGCTGGCTCTGTATGCGGAGGGGAATCGGTGCATGGCTGACCGGCTGGTCGTGGACGGCGGCGAACTCGCCTATTTCATGAAACTCCTGAATAAATCAAGCAGCTCATTGAAGGGCCTACGCAAAGCCTTGAGTGATCAGGGTGATTTCAGAGTCTGAGTGATCTTGGAAGCGTGCAGGTCACGGCGGTGTGACGATGTGTGCTGGGTGCGCGACGCAACGCAACGAAGCTCCGTTGTGGAGGTGACCTTCCCAAGTCGCCTTCGCTCAAAGGAGCTTCGATGTGCGGCCAGTCTGCCACCGTCTGCCTGACCAAGTCGCCCACCCGTCAGCATCGGTCGATCGGTGCGCTGGCGCTGCAGCTGCAGACGCTGGCTGATCCGCGCTCGCGGCGCGGGAAGCGTCACCCGTTCGTGGCGGTGCTGCTGGTGGCCTGCTCGGCAGTGACCGCCGGAGCGCAGTCCTTCGCGGCCATCGGGCAGTGGGCCAAGAACGCGCCGCAGGACGTCCTGACCCGGCTCGGGGCCCGCACCGCCACCGTGCTCGGTGTGCGGGTGGCACCAAGTGGAGCGACGAATCGCCGGGTCATTCTTCACACCTGCCCCGGCGGCCTCGCCGACCCGCTGGGATGCGAGCCGGACGGGAGCGAGACGGTGGCTGTGGACGGCAAGAGCGCCCGCGGCTCGCGCCATGGCACTACCGCAGCCGCCCATCTGCTTGCCGCGATGACCGGCGGCGGGCAGACCGTCACCCAGCTGCGCGTGCCGGACAAGACAAACGAAATCACCTGCTTCGCCGCCCTGTTGGAACCGTTCGACCTGACCGGTATCACCGTGACCGCAGACGCCCTGCACACCCAGCGTGATCACGCCCGGTTCCTGGTGGAGGCCAAGAAGGCCCACTACGCGTTCATGCAGTTCGGCTGGTTCGAGTTCCCGAACCCGGCCCGGCCGGGGGAAGCGCTACCCATGGTGTTCGGTCGGCACTGGGGAGTCGGCTGGTGGAGCCGCCGTATGTCGCCGCGTGTGGGAGCGGAGCTCAAGGCCCAGATCGGCGAGGTGTGGCTCGCCGGCGACCCCCGTTTCATCGGGGTGCTGGCCGCGCCCGCGTCCGACGGGTCGACGCCGCGCCGTTTCCGTTTCCTTCATCAGCAGACCGGGGCGGACTGGGGACTTCGTGGCGTCGCCGACTGGGGGGCCGCCGCCGAGGACATCGAACGCGGTCGTCGCGCCGGGATCGTGCCTGCCCGTCCTTGAATTCCCGATACCGACGAAAACTTCGAGAAGCATGGACACAGCACCCAAGGTCATCATCGACGATTCGGCCAGCGACCCGAACGCCGGTATCTGGTTCGCCGTACCCGGCGGTTTCAGAGAGCTGCCCATCGACGCCCTCCTCGCCGGCCCCGGCTCCACCGAGGCGGACCGGCTGCGTCAGGCGGTGGCCACCTTGGTGGAGACCCTCCCGGACGGCGTCACCAGCAGTAGTTCTTCGCCCAGTTGGCATCTGGACAACAGCTTCTTCGCGCCCTGCGGGAGGTGGGCACTGTCCACTGCGCCTTGGGCATCCACCGCGACGACGTCGCGGGCGGCGGCGAAACTCTGCACTCCCTCTTCACCGTGACGTGGCGGGACATCGCCTGGGCCCCGCGGTCGGTGAGTGCGGCGCGAGCGGTGGCGACGGCAGGGCAGCATTCTCACGTCGAGTACCTGGACCTGCCAAGCGGACCGGCGTCCATGAGTGAGACCGTGCACACCCCGTTGTCCCCTGAGTCCGGTCTCCCGTCGACCCCACTGCTCCAGATCCACGCCTACCTTCCCCACCCAGACCACAAGCGCATGGCCGTCCTCACACTGAGCACGACCGCGACGGAGCGACGTGTCCAATACCGGGCGATCCTTCGCAACATCGCGGAACTCACCAGCTTCCAATCGCCCTTGGGCGAGGCATAGAAAGAGTCACACCAGTCTCATATCCCGTTCGCCCCGCTGGCGGAACGCCACCGTCCTGATACCGTCGGCCTGTCGCACGAAAAGCTTGCCGATTCCGTCAAGCCCGCGACGGACGGGACCAATTAACCAGCTGTGGGGAGGGTTCACTGCATGGGTGACGAAACACGTCGTACCGCCTTTGATGATCCGGACACCTTGCGCGCGTGGCAGCGTGCGCGACGGCGGTCCACGGCCGCACTGACTTTCTGGAGCCTCTCCCTGCCCGGCTTCTGGGTACTGGCCACACTCTTGTGGGAGTCGATGGTGGGGGGATCACTCCCCGTGTACGTCATGGTTCCACTGGTCCTTGTGTCAGCTGTCGGAATCGGCCTGTCGGAGCGCCGACGGTCACACGTCAAGCAGATGAAGGGCATCCTGACGGTCTACGCGTGGCAAGACCACCCGCCGCTCCAGAGCGTTCTTCCCGGAGACGTGGCGCACTTTCAACTTCCCGATCCGGATGCCTCGAGCAAGAAGGTCAGTGTCGTCGCTCTGCGATACGGGCTTGGTAAGCGCTGGCGGGCCTCGATGACGGATGCCCGAGCCCAGGGGTTCGCTCTCGCCGGTGACCCACGCTTCGGCGTAGTGATCACACCGCGAGGCCAACATGCATTTGTCGCCGTGCGTCCCAAGCACCCACCGCTCACCAGCGGACGCCCGAATGGAGTGGATGAAGTTTCTTGGCAGCAGGCGCAGGCGGCTGGGATCACCCACTGACAATTCGCGGTTAAGACAGCCCAAAGAGACGAGAGGGACGTTCCAGTGCCTGAGTTCCTGTACACCCCACTCGACCGTCAAGAGGACGTCCTCGACGGTATGTTTCAGGGGCATCTGGACGTCATGGGGAGTTCCGGAAAGGCCACTTCGCGAAACCCGAAGAAACCGGATGGCGGCATAGGGATCATCCTCTTCCCGGCACTGGTCGACTCGCTCGACGGTGTGGGCGCACTGCTGCAGAGCGGGCGGGGCACGTTCAAGTGCACCGACGTCATCGGACTGCCGCTGAAGTTCAAGCTCAAGGACGGCCGTATGACGATCAGTCATCGCTGGACGCTGGTCGACGAATCATCGGCGCAGTCCACAGCCACCGCCCTCTGGACGGCGGCGCAGCAGCTGACCGGAAACCTCCTCGGCCGCATCACGGAACCTACTGGACACACCGAAATCGCCGATGACGGAACCATCAGATACATCGACTTCCGCGTCCAGGTGAAGGAATCCATGACGCGGTTCAACGCGTCGAGGGAGCGAATCAACTACTGAAAGCCGCCCTGGCAGACAGGATACCGGGCTTGTAACCGACGCCGCTGTCACCATAGCCACCGACGGTGTCCATCAATACTCCGCTGGTATCAAACTTGGCACCGAAGAACGCGGTGTTGACCGTGGCCTTGGTGACACTTGTGAGGAATCCCTGAGTGGCTCCCACGACGGCCTTGCCCGTCGGGGTTTTCCCAGCCAAGGTCATACCTAGCGCCTGATACTGCCGACGCGTCATGTTCATCACGCTGTTCTTGTACATGACCTGTCCGACCTTGTTGAAGCCCTTGCTCACCAGCGAGCCGGTGCCCACACCGATGGCGTTACTGACGGCGTTACCCAGAGCATTCTTCTTTACATCGCCCCAGCCGCCGTTCAGGGCGTCCTTGAGCGTGTTCTTGAATTCTCCCTTGGCAAAGGTGAAGGCGACCTTCCGGAAACCCTTGAGATCCTCGCCCATGTGCCACAGCTTGATCAGGCGGCTACAGGCGACTTCCGCTTTCCTGACTTTGATGGCAAAGCTGATCCCCTTCACAAGCCTGCCGGCTTTGGCCAACATGGCCAGCTTGCCCACTACCGGGATACAGTCCAGTACCGCGAAGAGAAGATCTCCCCAGCCGGCCTTGCCTTGTGCGAACTTCGCGATCGTATCTGCCAGTACGACCAGGGCGGCAGCTAAGACGATCAGAGCAAATATGGGGCCGGTGAAAAAGAGCAACAAAATACCGGCGACTGCAACGAAAACCTTGCAGAACGTGACAAAGCCGTCCCAGTGGTCCGCCACCCAGTCCCCGACCTTCTCGTACCACTTCTTGTTGTGGATCCCCGCGTCGGAGGCGCTGTGGATGTCGTGGACGAGTTTCGTGGCTGCCTTGTCCTGGTCCTTGCCCGCGTTCTCCGCCTTCGTCCTCAGCTCGGCCAGTTGGGACTGCAGGTTGTTGACCTGGCTCTGCATCGCCGTCTGGTGCTGGTTGGCGTGCTGGGCGTCGCGGGTAGCCTTGCGGACCTTCTCCGGGTCGGGTGCGGGTGCACCACCGGTGGGGTTGTTGAGCTTGTCCTGCGCTGACTTGGCGCTGTTCGCCGCGGTGGTGGCACCGGCCAGCCGGGACTGCGCCCGGGAGAGGTCTCCGCGCAGGGTCCGGGCCTTGGCGAGTGCGTGGTCCGCCGTCGTCTGGACGTGCTCCAGCGTCCCGGCGTAGGTCAGCAAAGCGCCCGAGACAATGTCGTACGAGTCGTGCAGCTTCTGCAACTGTCCGGGCAGCTTGCCGATCTGGTCCTTGAACGCGTCCGTGGCCTTGCCGGCCGATTCCTTGAGGACGGAGTCCTTCGAGGCGGAGCGTATGCCCCTGAGCACCGTGGCGACGTCTTCGACGAAGGTCTTGTACCGCTGGCCCTGGAGTTTGACCTCGTGCGGGTCGCCGGGCGTCGGGTCGTCGTGCAGGTCGAGGTTGTGCCAGTCGGTGGGGCGGACCATTGAGCTCAGCTCTCCGTGTCGAGGTCGGCGCGGTGGACGAAGCGGAAGGTGCTGGTGATGAGGTCGAAGAGCTCCAGCATGGGCTCTGCGAGGGCCAGTTGGGGTGTGCTGGCGCTGATGACGGCGACCTTCGGGTTGCCGCCAGGGAAGGGGACGAGGGTCTGCATCATCACCGCGCGGTAGCTGCGGTTGTCGTCGGGGATCTCGATGTCCTCGATGCCTTCGGTACGCGCGGCCTGGCCGGCGTCCGGTAGCTCGACCAGGCGCACTCGGCGCCATGGATCCGTGGGCCGACGGCCGGGGGCGATCGGCGTCAGGACGCCCATGAGCGTGTCGAGTCCGGTGACGGCGGTCTCGCCGGTGGTCTCGTTCACCGCCGTGCTCACGCTGACCGTGAGGCTGGCCACCATCGGCTCGTCATCGACGATCTCGCACATCGAGCCGGAGTAGACGACATTGGCCTTCCGGGCCTCGCGCGCCACCTTCTTCAGGGTCCTGATCAGCTCGGCCTGATGCTGGGCCAGTTCCGGCCGCTGCTTGACGCGCTCCGCCACGACCTCGCGGATCGAGCGGTTCACTGTGGCCGGGTGGACGTCGAACTCGTACCACGTGCTGGGGACCTGGATGTTGATTCCGATGACGTCCCCGGGGGCGGCTCCTGCGAAGGGGTCCTCGGCGGTGGGCTCAGCGGCGTCGGGGGCCTCAGTTTCCACCCTTGCCCTCCTTCTCGTGCTTTCGGACGGCGTTCCGAAGATCGGTGTCGAGCTTGGTCATCTTGTCGACGATCTCCTGCGCCATCTTCGCCACGTTCTCAAGGCCGACGTCGATCTCCTTACGGCCGTCCTTCCAGCCGTGCATGAAGTCTTCCATCGCGTCGAAAGCCGCACTTGAGCCCAGCTCGCCGTTGCCCAGCTTCCGGTCGACCTGGCCGGTGTCGTCCATGCGCTGCTTGATCGACCGCAGTTGCCCTGCCAAGTCGTCGAGCCCGGCGAGGCTCAGGACGAGATCACCCTTAGGCATGTCTGGTTTTCCCCCAATAACCCAGAATGTGCTGCCGTAGCGCAAGTCGCCTTTGCAATGCGACCGTCGGAGCGTACTGCCCGTCACGCGTACGACGCCTGCCGACCGATCCATTGCAGCACACACGTTACAAGTGGCCATGGTGTCCGTCCGGACCATCCCGCGGCCCGTAGAGGCGGAACGGGGCACGGGGTTCACCCCTCGCCCCGCACGCCCGACCGAACGCAAACCTCCACAACGAAGTACAGAAATCACCGACCGCTTGCCCTTTGGCAATTCACCTCGGCGAACTCGCGGTCACACCAACACCACCAGCCACTTGAACGCCACTACGAGGACGAGTACGGCCCTCGACTCCACCCGCCGCCGCTCCCGCCTCACCCTGCGCGCCTACAAGCTCGACGCGCAGGGCGGGGTGACCAGGCACCGCGGCAAGCTCAAGCTCCTGACCGGCAGACGCCCTTCCGTCGCAACTCGGTTCCAGGTGCTACCCCAGGTCGAAGGTGTTGGGCAGCCCCAGCCGATAGCGCACCTCGTCGACCCGCTTCAGGGGCTCCATCTCCGGCGGCCGGAACAACTCCCAGATGTGACACCGCTGGGCGCCCGAATTGTCCGCATCCAGGAGTGCGTTGACGGCGCGTCGCGCGGACTCGTTGGCGCCCTCCATGGTCGCCAGGTCCACATCCGTGCGGACGTAGTCGCCCGCGAGGAAGAAGTTCGGCACCGCTGTCCTGGCCGATGGGCGGTTGTAGAGGGTGCCGGTGGGGTGGATGAGGAGCTGTTCGCGGTTCTGGGGGTCGGGGCCGCCGAGGCCGGTCACCGCCGGGTCCATGAACCAGCCGAGCCGGTCCTCGTCCCTGAGCGTCGTCTTGCCTGAGTCGTTCAGACCGTCCTTCAGCTGGGCCCACAGTTCGGCGACGATCTCATCCTTGGTGCACTCACGGGCCGTCTTGCCGTACAGGATGCCGGGCTTGTCCCACTCGGAGATGATCGTGGACAGGCATTCGTGGGCCTGCCCGTCTCCGTAGTCGCGCGAAAAGTCCCGTACGTCCCAGAACTGCGTCTGGCCGATTCCGGTGACCGCCCACGGTGAGTCGAGGCAGTTGATGTGGCCGTGCACGACGGGGGTGGGCGTGCGCAGGTAGAACATCACGCCGGTCATCCAGTCCGTCTTCAGCGCGTCGCATCGCCCGAGCTGCGGGTCGGCGGCGCGCAGGGCCGGGCCCCAGGTCACGCGCGCGTGCTCGACCGGGAGGGCCGAGACGTAGTGGTCGGCGGTGACGGTGCGCTGCCTGCTGCCGTCGCGCGCCGCCACCCGTACGCCGGTCACCCGGCCGCCGTCGTACAACACCTCCTGGACCTCGGTGCCGAGCACGAACTCGATGCCCAGGGAGCGCAGATGCGTCTCCCAGGGGTCGATCCACGCCTCGCTGGTCGGGGCGTTCAGCACCCGGTCGACGTCCGCGTCGCCGTCCATGCCGCGGCCGAGCAGGCCCCACAGGATGAGGGCCTCGATGATGATGCGGCCGACGGTGCGGGTGGAGGCGATCTCGGCACGGGTGGCGACGAGGTTGCGAGTCTGGCCGATGCCGAGCAGCACCTGGTACTCGCGGCTCATCTCGCCGGCGCGGATGAAGTCCCACCATGCGACCTTCTCCCAATGGCCCTCGCGGCGGGCGTCGCAACTGGTGAGGTGGACCAGGAGGCGGTCGGCGAAGTAGGCGGCCTCGGCGGCGGGCAGGTGAGTGCCGAGGTCGAGAACCGACAGGACCTGGTCGCGGATCCAGGACGGGGTGAGGTCGCCGGGGGCGGGCGGGGTGGTGGCCCGGCGGAGCGGGAAGTGCAGGTCCGGGCGGCCCGAGTCGCGCGCGAACAACTCCTCCGTGCCGTTACGGAGGTTGCCGTGGACGCCGTTGGCGTTGCCGGGGAAGGGGATGCGGCGCATGGTGTCCGGCAGGTTCCGGTAGAAGCCGGGGAAGAAGCGGAAGCCGTGCTCGCCGGGAAGCGGCTTGCGGCCGCCCGTTCCGGTGCCGGGGACGTCCATTGAGCGGGCCTTGCCGCCGAGGGCGTCGTAGTACTCGTAGACCGTGACCTGGTAGCCGCGTTCGGCGAGTTCGTGAGCGGCGCTGAGGCCGGAGACTCCGCCGCCGAGGACGGCGACGCGCTTGCCGGAGGAGGCCGCGGCCGCGCTGCCGGCAGCCCCTAAGGCGCCGACCGCTCCCCCTCCGACGACTCCGGCGACCGCTCCCCCGGTCGCCGTCAGGAAGCGTCTGCGGCTGTGTCCGTTGTGGCCCTGAGACTGCTGCGCGTGTTCTGTTGTCATGAGTACCGGAGGCTAGGGAGGGGCTCCGGGAGCCGGAAGCCCTATTTCCTGTCGCCTACAGCATCCTCACAAACACAAGGAGACAGCGATGCCGAGCGTGTTCGTATAAGGCCGGCCCATCCACTCGTATCTCGCGGCTCGCACCCGAGGCGCGGCGCGGGTCGGCGGCTGTACCTGTTCGAAATCCGATCTGAATCCGACGTGCGGTGCAGACCTGTCCCGGCGCGGCCGACCTCGCGACGACCGTCCCCCAACTAGTCTCGACCGGTCCGTCAGTCCCTCGCCGAAAGCGTCCTTCAGGAGACACTGCCGCGAGACTTCCTTCGGCAAACGACTTGGAAGGTGGGACGGGTTTGTCCACGAGCACCGACCGCACCGTACGGGACCGACTCGGCGTCACACCCGACGCAGCGGCCTGGTGCACGATCGGCAAGATCCCCGAGCCGCCCGCCGAAGTACACCGGGCAGCCGGGTCCGAGCCCTTGCGTCCTTCCTCCGTGAGGCCGCTCGGCATGCTCGGCGTCGCTGTGGGAACGCCCCTGCTGTTCATCGGCAAGTTGCTGAGTCTCCTGGGCGCGGGGGAGGAGGCCCTCAGGCGCATGCTGTCCACCACAGGGGAACAGGAGCGTCACCGCGCCGCGAAACTCGACGAGAAGCGGCGAGACGAGGCCATCGTCGAACTCGGTCTCGACAAGACGTTCGACGGCGACTGGAACGGGGCCGCCGGTCGCCTCCTCCTGCAGTGGTACAGCCATTCCTCCCACCACCAACGCCTGGTCGCCCTTGCCGGGAACCACATCGTGCTGGCCGCTCCGCCCAAGCGCGTGTCCATCCGCCGGGATGCACTCATGCAGGTCGTCGACGAGATTCCCGCCGGGGACGCCGTCCTTGTGGACCCCCTCCCCGAGTTCGAGAACGACCGGCTGCTCCTGCGCTTCAAGGACGGCTCGTGGCTCACTCTGACGACCGAGGAGTGGCGCAGCGAGCTGCACACCTACCTGATGCGCCATCCGAAGCCGGGCGAGACCCGAGCCACCGAAGCCTGACAGCCGGGTGCCACCGAGCACTTGACGCGCTCAGTCGCACCCGGTCGTTCGAAGACCTCGGACTTACTAACCCTTGGCCTGCTTCGCCAGCGAGTCGTCCAGCTGCTCGTACGCTTCCTTGGCCTTCTTCAGGAAGTCGGAGAGACCGTGCAGACCCTGGATCGTCTTCGTCGCGCCCTTCGTGAAGTCCTTCATGGAGTCGTCGTACGCTCCCGAGGCCTTCTGGGTGGTGAAGCCGTTCTCCACCAGGGCGGAGACGCGCTTCTCGACGTTCTTGATCTTGTCTTCCAGGTCGTGCATGTCCTTGATCAGGTCGCCTGCGACCTTCTCCATCTCGGCATAAGTAAGGTCCGTGTCTTTGCCGGCCATGACGGCTCCCTCCCGTTGGTGTGGCCGCAGGGCCTTCCCCCGTGGCACTCTTCGCACGGATCCGCGGCCATGGCTCGGCCGTCCGCACGAGCAAAGATCCTACGGGTGGGACGCACGGGACCGCACGGTCCCCGTGCGAGGAATCGTGAACCGCAGCAGTCCCGTTGCATCCTGGAAAGCCCATCCGGCTAGGGTCCGGCTAAGGTCACTTCGAATGTGCCGGGCCTGCGAGGAGGACGAACGTGCGCCTGAGTCTGACCGTCGTCGACCCGGTCGGCGGTGCCACCGCCGACGTCGTGCTCGACGCAGATCCCGAGTCGACGGTCGGTGACGTCGCCCGGGAGTTGGCCCGGCAGGTCGGTCTGGGCTACCCGGACGGCAGCGAGGGCGCCCAGGTCATACCCATCGGCGCCCACAGGGGGGCCGCGGCTGTCCAGACGTCCGGTCCCCTCGCCTACGTCGACGGCTACGCCCTCGATCCCGCCGCCACCGTCGTCGGATCGCCGCTGCGCGACGGTGTCGTCGTCAGCCTGCACGACCCGGCCGGGTGCGTGCTCGGCGAGCCCACCGGAATCGTCGAGTTCCGGGTCGCGGGCGGTCCCGCCGCCGGTGCCGTGCACCGCCTCGGCGTCGGGCGGTACGACATCGGTACCGGCCCCGCCTGCCACATCCGCGTCGAGGACCCCGAGTTGCCCGCCCGCGCCGCCACCCTCGCCATCGCCATCGACGGCACCTGCAAAGTCCAGATACACAGCGACGACGCCCGGCTGGACGGGGAGGAGTTCGAGAGCGGCGGTGACTGGCCCCTCGACTCCCAGCTCGCCCTCGGCAACACCCTTCTCGAGATCACCGGGTACTCCCCGCCCAACGCGGCCCTCAAGTGGTCGGACGACGGTGCCGGGCTCGACTACAACAGGCCCCCGCGGCTGCGCCCCGCCGAGCGCCAGACGCACTTCTCGCTGCCGAACCCGCTCAGCGACTACGAGGCCCGTCCGCTGCCCTGGCTGATGGCGCTGCTGCCGCTCGTCGGTGCCGTCGTCTCCGTGATGATGTTCGGGCGCTGGTACTACCTGATCATGGCCGTGATGAGCCCGGTCATGCTCTTCGGCAACTACTTCATGGACAAGAAGCACGGGCGCAAGTCCCATGCGAAGCAACTCAAGGAGTACAAGGAGCACAAGGCCCGGATCGACAAGGACGCGCAGGACGCCCTGGCGGCCGAACGCAGCGACCGTCGGGCCGCCGTACCGGATCCCGCCGCCGTGCTGACGTACGGCACCGGACCGCGCACCCGGCTCTGGGAACGGCGCCGCACCGACGCCGACCATCTGCTGATCCGCTTCGGCACCGGGCGCGTCCCCTCCGAGGTCGAACTCGACGACCCCGAGCAGGACGAGCACAAGCGCAAGGTCCGCTGGTACATCGAGGACGCCCCGGTCGCGCTGTCGCTGCGCGATCTCGGGGTCATCGGCGTCGCCGGGCCCGGTGACGCGGCGCATGCGCTGGGGCGTTGGGCGGTCGCCCAGACGGCCGTCCTGCACAGCCCCATGGACGTGCAGTTCTACGTCCTCACCGACAACGACGCCGGCGCCCGCTGGGACTGGGTGCGCTGGCTGCCGCACTCCCGCCCCGGCGGCGGCCAGGACGTGAACGTCCTCATCGGCACCGACTCCGAGACCGTCGCCGCCCGCGTCGGCGAGCTCACCCAGCTCCTCGACGGCCGGCAGAAGGCCCTCCAGCAGGGCGGCCGCAACAAGACCGACGGGCCGGCCTTCTCCGATCCGGACATCGTGATCGTGTGGGACGGGTCGCGGCGGCTGCGGTCCATGCCCGGTGTCGTAAGGCTGTTGAAGGAAGGGCCGGGGGTGGCCCTGCGCTCCATCTGTCTCGACGAGGAGGAGCGGTTCCTGCCGGGCGAGTGCCAGGGTGTCGTCGTCGCCGAGCCACGGGCGGCCAAGGATGCCCCCGCCACGGCCGTGGCGCAGCAGGCGGCCGGCGGCTTCCCTTCCTTCCAGGCCTGGCATTCGCAGGCCCAGCAGGCCGAGGAACAGGCCTCGCAGCAGCTGGAGTTGCGGCTGCGCGTCGAGCAGAGCGGGGCGCTGCGCAAGCGCGACGTACGGCCCGACTTCGTCTCCCCCGCCTGGTGCGCCCGCCTCGCCCGCTCCCTCGCGCCCCTGCGTGACATCAGCGGCGAGACCGAGGACTCGGCGCTGCCCGCCGCCAGCCGGCTGCTCGACGTGCTCCAGCTGGAGCCGCCCACGCGGGACGCGATCGCCGCGCGGTGGCGGATGGGCGGGCAGTCGACCATGGCGGTCGTCGGGGAGTCGTACGACGGTGCGTTCGGCATCGACCTGCGGCGTGACGGGCCGCACGGCCTCATCGCCGGTACGACCGGTTCCGGTAAGTCCGAGCTGCTGCAGACCATCGTGGCCGCGCTGGCGGTGGCGAACACGCCGGAGAACATGACCTTCGTGCTCGTCGACTACAAGGGTGGCTCGGCGTTCAAGGACTGTGTGAAGCTGCCGCACACCGTGGGTATGGTCACCGACCTCGACGCCCACCTCGTGGAGCGGGCACTGGAGTCCCTGGGCGCGGAGCTGAAGCGGCGCGAGCACATCCTCGCCGCCGCCGACGCCAAGGACATCGAGGACTACCAGGACCTGGTGAGAAGGGATCCGTCCCGCTCCCCCGTGCCCCGACTCCTCATCGTCATCGACGAGTTCGCGTCGATGGTGCGGGACCTGCCCGACTTCGTCACCGGTCTCGTCAACATCGCCCAGCGAGGGCGGTCCCTCGGGATCCACCTCCTCCTCGCCACGCAGCGGCCCTCCGGTGTGGTGTCCCCCGAGATCCGTGCCAACACCAACCTCCGTATCGCGCTGCGCGTGACCGACGCCGGTGAGTCGACCGACGTCATCGACGCGCCGGACGCCGGGCACATCGCGAAGAGCACGCCGGGCCGGGCGTACGTCCGGCTCGGGCATGCCTCGCTGATTCCCTTCCAGTCGGGACGGGTCGGCGGCAGGCGGCCGGGGGCGGCGGACCCGGCGACCCTCGCGCCCTGGGCCGGTGCGCTGTCCTGGCAGGACCTCGGGCGGGCCGCGCTGCGCAAGCCCAAGTCCGAGACCAAGGAGGACGACGAGATCACGGACCTGAAGGTGCTGGTGGACGCCGTACGCGAGGCCAACACCGCGCTCGCGATCCCGGCGCAGCACTCGCCGTGGCTGCCCGCCCTCGACGACATGCTGCTGCTCGACGACGTGCCGGCCGCCCCGGCGCAGGGTGCGCTGCCCGCCGCCCCGTACGGTGTCGAGGACCTGCCCGCCGACCAGGCCCGCCGTGCGGTCGCCGTCGACTTCGCGACCTTCGGGCATCTCATCATCGCCGGTGCCCCGCGCACCGGACGTTCGCAGGTGCTGCGCACCATCGCCGGTTCGCTGGCCCGCACCAACTCCTGCGCGGACGTGCATCTGTACGGCATCGACTGCGGCAACGGCGCGC
The DNA here is from genome assembly GCF_040629895.1 of Streptomyces sp. NPDC005866. NCBI lineage: Bacteria > Bacillati > Actinomycetota > Actinomycetes > Kitasatosporales > Streptomycetaceae > Streptomyces > Streptomyces sp. NPDC005866. The sequence continues at coordinate 90,264 of NZ_JBEXWP010000012.1, read as the reverse complement.
TGAACGCGCTGACCCGGCTGCCGCACTGCGGTGCGGTCGTCGGCCGTAACCAGACCGAGCGCGTCGAGCGGCTCATGGCCCGCTTGTCGGGTGAGCTGAGCCGCCGTCAGGAGTCGCTGGCCGACAAGGGGTTCGCGGACATCGGGGAGCAGCGGGCCGCCGTTCCGGAGGCGGAGCGGCTGCCGCACATCGTGCTGCTTCTCGACCGCTGGGAGGGCTGGCTGCCGACCCTCGGCGAGCTGAACCACGGTGATCTCACCGACCAGATCATGGTGATGATGCGGGAGGGCGCGAGCGTGGGTATCCATCTCGTCCTCACCGGTGACCGGCAGATCCTGGCCGGCCGGATCTCCTCCCTCACGGAGGACAAGTACGGTCTGCGGCTCGCGGACCGCGCCGACTTCTCGATGCTGGACATCAACTCCCGCAAGGTTCCCGAGGAGATCCCGCCCGGCCGCGCCTTCCGCAGCGAGACGGCCGCGGAGACCCAGTTCGCGCTGCTGTCCGCGGACACCACCGGTCAGGGCCAGGCCGCCGCGATCGTCGCGATCGGCGAGGCGGCCGAGGCCCGGGACGCCCAGGTGCCGCGTTCCCGGCGCCCGTTCCGGGTGGACGTGCTGCCCGGCCGGATCTCCTTCGAGGACGCGTGGGCGATGCGGGATCCCGCCACGGCCGCCGCTCCGCTGTGGGCGCTAGTGGGTGTCGGCGGCGACGAACTCACGGCCTTCGGACCCGACCTGGCGCAGGGCGTGCCCGCGTTCGTGATCGGCGGTCCCGCCAAGTCGGGCCGGTCCACCACCCTGCTGGGCTTCGCCCGCTCCTACCTCGCCAACGGCGTGCGGATCGTCGTCGCCGCGCCCAGGATGTCTCCGCTGCGCGGACTCGAGGGTCAGGAAGGCGTGCTGAAGGTCTTCACCGGGCGGGACATCGACGAGGACGAGCTGACCGAGGTCATCGCGTCGGCGTCCCCGGCCCAGCCCATCGTCGTCCTGGTCGACGACGCGGAGGTGCTGGACGACTGCGACGCCGGGGATGTCTTCAAGCGGATCGTCGAGAGCGGGACCGAGGAGGGTCTCGCCGTCGTCATCGCCGGTGACGAGGACGAGATCTGCGACGGCTTCTCCGGCTGGCAGGTCGACGCGAAGAAGGCCCGCCGGGGCATCCTGCTCTCCCCGCAGGAGTCCGGCTCCGGGGAGCTGATCGGCATCCGGACGACACGGGCCATGGTGGGCGGGCCGATCCAGCCCGGCAGGGGCATGCTGCATCTGGGCAGCGGGGAGCACGTCACGGTGACCACCCCGCAGTAGTCGTACGGGGGGGCTCAGCCCCCCGCCCTCGACATCATCGCCACCGCATTCCCCTCCGCCGAGCTGTTGGACGTGTAGATCAGCTCGCCGTCGCTCGGGGTCAGGTACACGGTGTTCGGGCCGGGGTCGCAGCCGTCGTGGTTGCCCTCGGTACCCGCCGTGGACGCGACGAGCTTCTCGGCGGTCACCGACTTCTTCACGGCGACCGTCCGGCCGCCGGCCGAACGGCCCAGATAGACGCGGCCCATGCCGCCGGAGCCGAGCCGGCCGAGCAGCCGGTACGGCCCGACGGCCGTAGGTTCGTCACCCGCGAGCGGCTGCATGCCCCCACCCCCCAGTAAGAGTCCGGGCAGCAGCCTATTGCCTGTCAGGCCTCCAGCAGTTCGACCTTCACATCGGCGGCGAACCCGGTCGTCGGGCCCACTCGGCGGGCGAACTCCGTTACCGCGGCCAGCTGCGGTGCGGCGAAGCTGAAGTCGAGGGTGGTGAAGTACTGGGCCAGGGTCGCCTCGTCGAAGGCCTCCCAGCGGGCGGCCTGTTCGGCGACCTTGGCGACCTCCTCCAGGGAGAGGTTGCGGGAGGCGAGGAAGGCGCCGTGCACCTCGCGGGTGATGTTCGGCTCGCGCTCCAGGTAGTCCCGGCGCGCCGCCCACACGGCGAAGACGAACGGCAAGCCCGTCCACTCCTTCCACAGCGCGCCGAGGTCGTGCACCTGGAGGCCGTAGCGAGGGGCGTCCAGCAGGTTGGCGCGCAGGGCCGCGTCGCCGATGAGCACCGCCGCCTCCGCGTCCTGCATCATCAGGCTGAGGTCGGGCGGGCAGGTGTAGTAGTCGGGCTGGACGCCGTAGCGGTCGGCGAGCAGCAGCTGGGCCAGGCGGACCGAGGTGCGCGAGGTCGAGCCGAGGGCGACCCTGCGGCCGTCCAGCTGGTCCAGCGGGACCTGCGAGACGATCACGCAGGACATCACCGGGCCGTCGCAGCCGACGGCGATGTCCGGGAAGGCGACCAGGTCGCCGGCGTTACGCAGGAATTCGACGAGGGTGATGGGCCCGATGTCGAGGTCGCCGCGCACCAACTGCTCGCTGAGCTTCTCAGGGGTGTCCTTGGTCAGCTCGAAGTCGAGGAGGGTGCCGGTTCTCGCGAGCCCCCAATAGAGGGGCAGGCAGTTCAGGAACTGGATGTGGCCGACGCGCGGCCGGGTGCGAGAATTGTCCACATCGCGACACTAGACCCCATGGGGTACGGTGCTTGGACCGCCCCCGCCGTCGGCACCGAAGCCACCCCGGGCGTCAACCCACTCGCGAGGCCGTTCAAACGTCCGGGTGACGTGATCTTGGCCTCTGTTGCTTTCGGCTGCCCACATGCTAGGCTCGCCGCAAGTTGCAGTTTGGTTTCCCTTGCAGTACAGAGCCTGCGGAGCATGTAACCGCGGGCTCTCGTCGTTTTCAGACGTATGCAGTTGTGCGGCACTTAGTTTGTTTTCACACTTGCAGGTTCTGGAGCAGGGCGACCCTTTTGAGCCCAAGGAGGGCTTATGGCTACCGGAACCGTTAAGTGGTTCAACGCCGAAAAGGGCTTTGGCTTCATTGCCCAAGAGGGCGGCGGCCCCGACGTCTTCGTTCACTACTCCGCGATCAACGCGAGCGGCTTCCGTTCGCTCGAGGAGAACCAGCAGGTGAGCTTCGACGTCACGCAGGGTCCGAAGGGCCCTCAGGCAGAGAACGTCACCCCCGTCTGATCCCACTGATCCAGACAAACCCAAGTCTGATCGCAGACTGAGTGCAGTACCCAAGGAGCCCCGCGCCTTCCGGCGATGGGGCTCCTGCCCTTTTCACGCCGACCTCGATGTGCTGCATAACGAGCACAGAAGTGATGCCGGGCATCGGCGCCCTACAGGAATACGGAATATCCCCGCGATACGTCAGGTAATCCCCGGGGTTCCATTCGACGGTCTCTTCGCGTGGCCCCGCCTTCACTGTCCGCCGCATGCGACGAGATGCTCGGCGGTCCCCCGAATGCCCGGCCCGGACGTCAGGCCGGTCGGGTGTCTCGGACGTCGCGGACATCTCGTCGTTTGCTCCCCCGGTACGCGGGCGTACGACGCGCGGCCCTGCACGGCCGGGCGGAGATCCCGGCCGCGTCCAGAAGCCGGCGTCGGCGGGGGCGGTGGTCCTGCCGGTGGCTCTGCCGATGACTGCTGGTGACTGCTGATGGCTCTCCTGGCGACCGGCGCACTGACCGGGGCCGGCGTGCCGGCCGAGGTGGCCTACTGGCCATGGGGTCTGCGGACAGCGGGAGCCGGACAGCCGTCCGTTGTCAGTGGCGGCGGCTAGGGTCCGCCGACATGACTGCCGACTTCCTCGCCGCCACCCGCACCTTCTACGACACGGTCGCCGAAGACTACGCCGACCACTTCCGCGCGGACCTCACCCCCAGGCCGTTGGAGCGGGCCCTGTTGGCCGCGTTCGCCGAACTGGTCGGTGAGGGCGGCGAGGTGGCCGACCTGGGCTGCGGCCCCGGCCGGGTCACCGCCCGGCTGGCCCGTCTGGGGCTGTCGGTCTTCGGCCTCGACCTGTCCTCGTCGATGCTGGCCATCGCCCGCCGGGAGAACCCCGACCTCCGCTTCGTACAGGGCTCGATGCTGGAGCTGGAGGTGGCCGACGGGGCGCTCGACGGGGTGCTGTGCTGGTACTCGTCCATCCACACGCCTGATGACCAGCTTCCGGTGTTGTTCGGGGAGTTCCGGAGGGTGCTGCGGCCGGGAGGCCCGCTGCTGCTGGCGTTCCAGGTGGGGGACGCGGCACGGCGGCACGAGGATCCATGGGGGCACCCGGTGGCGCTGGACTTCGAGAGGCGGCGGCCGGAGGACATGGCACGGCTGCTGACGGAGGCCGGTTTCACGCTCCGCTCCCGCACGGTCCGGGAAGCCGATACGGCCCTCAGCGAATCGAGCCCCCAGGCGTTTCTGCTGGCGACGGGCTGAGGGAGAAGACGGCGCAGAAGGTCCGGGCGGCGACCTACGACGCGATGATCGCGCTCGCGGAGCGGGACGGGTACGAGGCGGCCGCGCTGGAGCGGGTCGCCGAGCGGGCCGAGACGGCGGTCTCCACGGTCTGCCGGTACTTCGCGAACAAGGACGCGATCCTGCTCGACCCGGTCGAGCGCACCGTCGGCGTGCTCGCCGGGCACCTCCGGGCCCGGCCCGAGGGGGAGGACGTCGCCGTCTCGCTGGGTGGGCCGTGCACGCCGTCCTCGACCTGGGTCCGCAGCAACTGGGCCTGATCCGTCGGCTGCCGGTTTCCAGATGATCCTCGGCGCCCAGCCGGGCATCCGGGTCGTGGGGGTGGCAATCGACGGCGCCGAGTGTGTCGAGCCGGCCCGGCGGCTGAGGCCCGATGTGGTGCTGGTCGACATCCGGATGCCCCGGCTGGGCGGACTGGAGGTCACCCGGACGCCGACCGCCGGACGAAGCAGCGGCTACGGGCCGAACGTCGTCGTCACCACCTTCGACCAGGACGACTACGTACGGGACGCGCTGCGGTTGGCGACGCACGCCGGTCACCGTGCGCGTGGTGAAGACGGGCGGGGCGTGCCCCGGCCCGGCCGGCGCTGCCTCTCACCAGCCGGACAGCCGCTCGCGCAGCAGGGTGCGCCTGCTGACGGGTTCGCGGCCGATCAGGTCCGCCAGGGTCGGGTCCACGGTCGCGAACTCGCCCTCCCGGCTCGCCGCGAAGATGCTCAGGAGTTGGTCGGCCAGGTCGGCGGGCGCGCCGCTGTCCACCAGTTGAGCGCGGAACTTGTCGTCGGGAGCGGTGGTGCTGGTGATGGTGATGGTGCGGCCCGTGATCTCCGTGGCCAGGGCGGCGATGTCCGCGAAGGTGAGCGCCTCGGCGCCCGTCAGCGGGGGTGTCGGTCCCTCGAAGCGGCCCTCGTCGGCGAGGATCACGGCGGCCGCCTCCGCCAGGTCGGCGTGGGCCGTCCAGCTGACCGCGCCGTCGGCCGGCAGGACGGCTTCTCCGGACTCCAGGCCATGGCCGAGGAACTGGAGTGCGCTGGTGGCGTAGAAGCCGTTGCGGAGCGAGGTGTGGGGAACGCCCGAGGTCCGGAGCGCCTCCTCGTCGGCCGCGTGGTCACGGCAGGCCTGGAAGCGGGAGGTGGGGCTCGCGCCCATATGGCTGGTGTAGAGGATGCGGCGGGCGTCGGCCGCCACGGCCGCGTCGATCGCGGTGCGGTGCTGTCGTACGGCCTCTTCGCCCATCTTGTCGACGGAGACGACGAGGACCTGAGTGGCGCCCTCGAAGGCGTGGGCCAGGCCGGCCGGGTCGGTGAAGCTGCCCTGCCGTACCCGCACGCCCCGGGCGGCGAAGGACTGCGCCTTCTCCGGGTCACGGACGCTGACACCGACCCTCTCTGCCGGTACGCGGTCCAGCAACCGCTCGACGATCTGCTTTCCGAGCTGTCCGGTCGCTCCGGTCACGATGATCACGATGTCCTCCAGAGAGGGGGGTTTGTCGATGGCGCGATGGCGCTCCCGATGGCGCTACGGATGATCCGCTATCGCCGGAAACACTTTCAGCGTAACATCGATACTAACGCTGGAATCAAGTACGCGATATCATTGATACATGGCCTCCGGATCACGTGACACGACCAGCGCTGCCAGCGGCGCCGCCTCCGACACCCGCCGGCGCGTCATCGACGCCGCCATCGGGCTGCTGGAGCGCGAGGGGCGGGACGCGGTCACCACCCGGGCGGTCGCCGTCGCCGCGGGGCTGCAGCCCCCGGCCATCTACCGGCTGTTCGGCGACAAGGAGGGGCTGCTGGAAGCGGTGGCCGAGCACGGCTTCGCCGCGTTCCTCGCGAGCAAGCGCATCGACCCGGACCCCGAGGACCTGATCCAGGACCTGCGGGACAGCTGGGACCTGGCGGTCGAGTTCGGCCTTGAGAACTCCGCGCTCTACTCACTGATGTACAGCGACAGCACGCGCAGTGACTCGGCCGCCTTCCGGACGGGACTCGGGATACTGAAGAGCCGCGTCCGGCGGCTCGCCGCCGGTGGCCGGCTGCGCGTCAGCGAGGCCCTCGCGGCCAACGTCATCCACGCCACGGCCCGCGGCGCCGTCCTCACCTGGCTCTCCACGCCGGAGTCCGAACGTGACCCGGCCCTGCTGACGACCCTCCGCGAGGCCATGGTCACGGCCATCACCAACGAGAAGCCCGCCGTACGCACCGCCGGTCCGGCCGGTGCCGCCCGCGCCCTGCGCGCCAGCCTCCCCGACCAGACGACCCTCAGCCGCGCGGAACAGCACCTCATGAGCGAGTGGCTGGACCGCCTGGCCGACGGAGCCTAGAGCACCCACCCCTCGGCGCCCAGCTCCGCCGCCCGTTCCTGCAGATCGCGCAGCACCGCTTGCGCGGGACGGCACGAACCGCCGGCCTTCCGGCCACACCCTCGATGTGGCCCGGGCCTTCCGGCCGGCGCTGGAGAAGGCACCGCCGGGCACCCGGTGGCACCCGGCCGGGGACGAGGGCATCCCGGCAGCCCGGCGGGCTACCTGTGCTTTGTGTAGAGGCTCTCGATCTCCGTCGCGAAGTCCTTCATGATCGCCTTCCGGCGCAGCTTCATCGAGGGGGTGAGGTGCCCGGCCTCCTCGGTGAAGTCGACGGGGAGCATCGTGAAGCGGCGGATGGACTCGGGGCGGGAGACCAGCTTGTTGGCGTCGTCGATGGCCCGTTGCAGGATCGCCTGCAACTCGGCGTCGTCCAGGAGGAGTTCCGCGGGGACCGGGTGCTTGCCGTTCATCTGCCGCCAGTGGGTGAGCCCCTGCGGATCGAGGGTGACCAGCGCGGCGACGTACGGCAGGCCGTCGCCGACCAGCATCACCTGCGATATCAGCGGGTGGGAGCGCAGCCAGTTCTCCAGCGGGGCGGGGGCCACCGACTTGCCGCCGGCCGTGATCAGCATCTCCTTCTTGCGGCCGGTGATGGTGAGGTAGCCCTCGTCGTCGAGTTCGCCGATGTCTCCGGTGGCCAGCCAGCCGTCCCTGGTCGCCGGGACGACCCCGCCGGCCTGCGGGTCCCAGTAGCCGCGCAGCACATGGTCACCGGCGACGAGGATCTCGCCGTCGGCGGCGATACGGACCTTGGTCCCGGGCATCGGCCAGCCCACCGTGCCCAGACGGGGTTTGAGGGGCGGGGTGACCGTGGTGGCGGCGGTGGTCTCGGTCAGGCCGTAGCCCTCGTAGACCTCGATGCCGGCGCCGGTGTAGAACGCGGCGAGGCGGCGGCCCAGCGGGGAGCCCCCGCAGATGATGTGGCGGACGCGGCCGCCCATGGCGCTGCGGATACGCCGGTAGACCAGCGGGTCGTAGAAGGCGCGGGCGGTCTTCAGGGCGCGGCTCGGGCCGCTGCCGGTGCCGGTCTGCTTGGCCTCCAGCCTCTCGCCGTACTTCTGCGCGACGCTCGTGGCCCGGTCGAAGACCGAGACCCGGCCGCCCGACTCGGCCTTGGCCCGGGCGGCGTTGAAGACCTTCTCCAGCATGTACGGGATGGTCAGGAGACAGGTCGGTTTGAAGGCCGCCAGGTCCGGGAGGAGGTCCTCGGCCTTGAGGCTGGGGGCGTGGCCGAGGCGGACCCGGGCACGGATGCAGGCGATCGCCACCATCCGCCCGAAGACGTGGGACATGGGGAGGAAGAGGAGGATGGAGACCTCCTCGTTGTTGCGGGCCTTGAAGATCGGGTAGAGGAGTTCGATCGCGTTGTCGACCTCGGCGAAGAAGTTGCCGTGCGAGAGGGCGCAGCCCTTGGGGCGGCCGGTGGTGCCCGAGGTGTAGACGAGGGTGGCGATCGTGTCCGGGCCCAGCATGCCCCGCCGTACGGCCACTTCGGCGTCCTGGATGTGCCCGCCCGCCTCCGCGAGCCGGTCCACGTGCCCCTTCTCCATCACCCACAGGTGGCGCAGATCGGGCAGCCGGTCCAGTTCGGGGCCGAGCGCGGCGGCCTGGGCGGACTCCTCGGTGACCAGGGCGACCGCGCCGGAGTCGTGCAGGATCCAGCGGGTCTGGAAGACCGACGAGGTCGGGTAGACCGGGACCGTCACCAGACCGGCCGCCCAGGCGCCGAAGTCGAGGAGCGTCCACTCGTACGTCGTCCGGGCCATGACGGCGATCCGGTCGCCCGGCATCAGCCCTTCCGCGATCAGCCCTTTGGCCACCGCCAGCACCTGCGCGGCGAACCCGGCCGCCGTCACCTGCTCCCAACGGCCCTCACCCGCCGCCGGCTTGCGGCTGAGCACGATCGTGCCCGGATCCGCCTCCGCGTTCTCGAACGGCAGGTCGGCGAGCGAGCCGTGCCGCACCAGTGGCGAGAACGGTGGTACGGAGGCCTCCCGTACCACCCCGCCCAACCGCTGGACGTGGGGCTCGACCAGGATCGGCTTCCCGTCGTAGTCCGTGGCCTGGATCGCGGCGCCCGAGGAGACGGGGGCTGCGTTCTGGAAAGAGGAAATGGACACGGGGCGGCTCCTCGGGCGTGCAGCGGGTGAACTGCTTGCTGCATCTCGTACGCGCCTCGCACACCGAGGCGTTCACCAGGCCGGGCCTCGGAAAAGGGTTACCGGGGGTTAGTTCTGGAGATCGTACGGGGCCGCTGTGGCGGGGTTGTGGGGTTTCGGGGATGGTACGGGGCCGGGGCTGTGCAATCCCGGAGGTTACGTGAGGGACTCTCACATTAGGCCCCACTGCAGGACCTGACGGCTGTGACGTAGATTTACCTGCGGTAACCTTACTCCAGAGTCAGCAATCGGGCGATCTGGGGGACGGAATGACGGACCGCTGTCCGGGCCGGCGGGCGCCGGAAAGGCCTGCCCGGTGATCGTCCTCGGTAGCGCGCCCGCCCTCGCGCCCCTGCTCGCCCGTGGCGCGTTGCGGTCACCCTTCAAGAAGCCGGCCGCCGACGCCTCGTTCCCCCGCACCCGCCTCGTACTGCCCTCGCTCCGCCCCGACTTGGGGAGGCTCGCCGCCTACGAACGCGTCTGCGGATTCGCCACCGGCGACGACGGGCTGCCCATCACCTACCCGCACGTCCTCGGGTTTCCGCTGGCCATGCGGCTGATGAGCGCCCGGGACTTTCCGCTGCCGTTGTTGGGGCTGGTGCACACCTCCGTCGAGATCGAGCGGCATGCCGGGCTGCCCGGTGACGGGACGTACGAACTCTCCGTCGGCATCGAGAAGTTGACCCCCCATCGGCGCGGCACCGAGGCCACCGTCGTCACCGAGGCGCGCGTCGGTGACGACGTCGTATGGGAGTCGCGAAGCAGGTATCTGGCGCGGCACCGGACCACGGCGGGCCGCGTCGACGCGCCCCGGGAGGACCGGAACCCCCTGCCCGTCGTCGAGGAGTGGAGGATCGCCGGGGATGTCGGCCGGCGGTACGGCGCCGCCTCCGGGGACCGCAACCCCATCCATCTCCATCCGCTCACCGCTCGGCTCTTCGGCTTCCCCCGCGCCGTCGCGCACGGCATGTGGACCGTGGCCCGGTGTCTCGCCGCGCACGGTGTGCCCGAACGGACCCGGGTGGAGGCGGAGTTCCGGGCGCCGGTGCTGCTGCCCGGCACGGTGACGTACGCGGCGGACGGGGCCGGGCGGTTCGAGTTGCGGGGCGCGAAGCGGGTGCATGTCGAGGGGCGGGTACTGCCGCTCACCGCCTGAGGCGTGACGCGGGCCGCCGTTCGGGCGGCTTACGGTGATCAGGAAACCGTGATCGGAGGCACCCACGGCCGGCCGTCCATCAGGTTGCCGAGGCCCGCCCACGCGAAGTTCATCAGGGTCGCCGCCGCCTCTCGCGCGGTGACACCGGGAGTGACGTTCGCCCAGGCGGCGAGGGACTCGGCGGCGCCGACCAGGGCTTCGGCGAGCCCGGCGACCTCACGCTCGGGCAGGTCGGGATCGCGCCGCGCGTCACGCGCGGCAACGACGATGAGCTGGGTCACGAACTCCACGATCTCCGTGCGCATCGCCGCGACCTCGGAGGCGAACCGCTCGCCGTGCGTCCGCGCCTGCAGATGCAGCACCGACCAGCCGTCGGGGTGTTCGGCTGTGTGCGCGAAGAACGCCTGGAGGCCGTCCCAGAGTTGACGGTCGGCGGGCAGGTCCCGGCGGACGCCGGTACGGATCGCCTCGGTCAGCGCCTTGGCCTCACGGCGGATGCACGCCGTGAACAGGTCGTCCTTGGAGTTGAGGTACAGATACACCAGCGGCTTGGAGACACCGGCGAGTTCGGCGATCTCGTCCATCGACGCGGCCATGTAGCCGCGCTGCCCGAAGGTCCGCACGGCCGCGTCCAGCATCTGCTGCTCCCGGACCGCCCGCGGCATGCGCTTGGTCTTCACGGCACCCATGAGGGAAAGCGTAAAGGGGGCCGGGGGGCAAGCGAGTCGCCCGGGAACCTCAGGAAGAGGTCTGAGCCTGCCCCTGGGGCTGCGACTGAGCCTGGGACTGGGCCTGCGCCGCCTCGTCGACCGCGTCGTCCTCCTGGCTGCGGTTGGCCTCGATGTTGGCCTTCATCCGGTCGACCCGCTGTGCGACCTGGACCGAGGCGCGGTCCCGCTCCTTGCGCAGCAGGACGAAGCTGACCGGCGCCGACAGGATGAAGGAGAGCAGCAGGACCCACAGGAAGTTGGAGTCGCCGAAGCCACGCGGGAACGCGCCGGCGTAGACGAGGCCCCAGACGAGGAGGAGGCAGCCCGCGAAGATACCGAGGCGCATCAGCGTGTAGCGGAGCATCTCAATCCAGTCTTCCGATGACGAAAAGGGGCACCGTCCAGTGAAGCACGGTGCGGGACCGATCTTGCACCGGGGTCTGCTCAGGTCAGTCAGGTCAGGGGGAGCAGCATGGTGATGTCGTCGCGGTCGTCGCCGGGTGCGACGCGGATCGCGGCGGGGACGCGGCCGACCTCCTGGTAGCCGCAGGAGGCGTAGAACCTCTCCAGGCCGTGGCCGCCGCGGCAGCCGAGGCGTATCGCGTCCATGCCGTCGAATCCGCGGGCCGCGTCGGCGGCGGCCGCGAGCAGGTCACGGCCGTAGCCCTGCCCCTGGTGCTTCGGGTGCACCATCACCGTGTACAGCCACACCCAGTGCTTCATGAGCCGGTGCGTGTTGAAGGAGAAGAAGGCGGTGGCGGCGACGGTACCGGCCTCGTCATGGCCGACCAGGAGCCGGTTGCGGCCCTCGGCCATGGCGACGAAGTGCTTGACCAGTTCCGGGCGGATGTCCTCGGGGGTCACGGGGGCGACGAAGCCGACGGCTCCGCCGGCGTTGGAGACGTCCGTCCACAGGTCGAGGATGCCGTCGCGGAGGGCGGGGGTGACGGCGGGATCCAGGGTGAAGGTAAGGGGCATGGGCGCATGGTATCTATTACGAGAGCGCCTGTGCAGCCACTTTCAGATCGGCGACGAATCCCTGGTAGGCCTGCTCCCGGTCCTCCGAGCGCAGCACGGAGGAGGGATGGACGGTGGGCACCAGCCGCTCCATACGCCCGTGGATCTCCCGCTCCAGCACGGTCCCGCGCACCTCGCCCACCCGGAACGAGGAGCCGAGCAGGGCCTTGCCGGCGGTGGCACCGAGCACGACGACCAGTTCCGGCGCCACGACGGTCAGCTCGGCGGCGAGCCAGGGGGCGCAGGCCGCCATCTCCCGCAGGGTCGGGGCCTTGTGGATACGGCGCTTACGGGGTTCGGTCCGGGTGAACTTGAAGTGCTTGACGGCGTTGGTGACATAGGTCTCGGCCGGGTCGATGCCGGCGTCGTCGAGAGCCTTGCCGAGCAGCCGCCCGGCGGGCCCGACGAAGGGCTCGCCCTGCCGGTCCTCCTGGTCGCCGGGCTGCTCTCCGACGAGCATGACCCGGGCGGGCGCCTTGCCCTTCCCGAAGACGGTCTGGGTGGCGTCGCGGTGCAGGGGACAGCCACGGCAGCAGGCGGCGGCCCGGCGGAGAGCCGCGAGGCTGAGCCGGTCGGGGAGGAAGGGGGCGGCGGTATAGGCGTCCTCCGGAGTGCTGGTGGTGGACATGAGGGCCGGGTACCCGCCGCAGCGGCGCGGACTCGTCCCGACCGCGGGTGGGCCCTGGCCCGTCGGTGCAGTACCTCGCGGGGGACCGGGGGCAGGGCCCCGTGCCTCACACCCGCATCGGCTGCGGGGCCTCCCTGCGCGCCGGGTCCGGGCCGTCGTACTCCCGGATGATCTCGTAGCGCGTGTTCCGCTCCACCGGCCGGAAGCCGGCGTCACGGATGAGGTCCAGCAGGTCCTCGCGCGTCAGCTTGTTCGGCGTGCCGTAGTTGTCCGCGTCGTGGGTGATCTTGTACTCGACGACCGAGCCGTCCATGTCGTCGGCGCCGTGCTGGAGCGCCAGCTGCGCCGTCTGGACGCCGTGCATGACCCAGAAGACCTTGACGTGCGGGACGTTGTCGAACAGCAGCCGGGAGACCGCGAAGGTCTTCAGGGCCTCGGCGCCGGTCGCCATCTGCGTCCGCGCCTGGAGCCGGTTGCGTACCTTGCCGTCCTTCATGTCCACGAAGTCGTGCTGGTAGCGGAGCGGGATGAATACCTGGAAGCCGTTCGTCTCGTCCTGCAGTTCGCGCAGCCTCAGGACGTGGTCCACCCGGTGGCGCGGCTCCTCGATGTGGCCGTAGAGCATGGTGCAGGGGGTCTTCAGGCCCTTCTCGTGCGCCAGGCGGTGGATGCGGGACCAGTCCTCCCAGTGGGTGCGGTGGTCCACGATGTGCTCACGGACCTCCCAGTCGAAGATCTCCGCACCGCCGCCGGTCAGGGACTCCAGACCCGCGTCGATCAGCTCGTCGAGGATCTCGGAGGCCGACAGACCGCTGATCGTCTCGAAGTGGTGGATCTCCGTGGCCGTGAACGCCTTCAGCGAGACATGCGGGAGGGCCGCCTTGAGTTCCCTGAGCGAGCGCGGGTAGTACCGCCATGGCAGGTTGGGGTGCAGGCCGTTGACGATGTGGAGTTCGGTGAGGTTGTCCGACTCCATCGCCTTGGCGAGCTTCACCGCCTCCTCGATGCGCATCGTGTACGCGTCCTTCTCGCCCGGCTTGCGCTGGAACGAGCAGTACGCGCACGACGCGGTGCACACGTTGGTCATGTTGAGGTGGCGGTTGACGTTGAAGTGGACGACGTCACCGTTCTTTTGCGTCCGCACCTCGTGGGCGAGGCCGCCCAACCAGGCCAGGTCGTCCGACTCGTACAGTGCGATGCCGTCCTCACGGGTCAGCCGCTCACCGGCCCTGACCTTCTCCTCCAGCTCGCGCTTGAGCCCGACATCCATGGCCACACCTTTCTCCGACGACTCCGACAACGGTACGGCTACGCCTCTTCGGGCAGTTCCCCGACCCGGTTCTCCCACTTCGTGGACAGCACGATCGTGGTACGGGTCCGGGAGACGCCCTTGGTCCCGGACAGCCGCCGGATGGTCTTCTCCAGGCCGTCGACGTCCGTCGAACGCACCTTGAGCATGAAGGAGTCGTCGCCGGCGATGAACCAGCAGTCCTCGATCTCGGGAAGGTCCCGCAGCCGCTGTGCCACGTCCTCGTGGTCGGCCGCGTCGGAGAGGGAGATGCCGATCAGGGCGATGACGCCGAGGCCGAGCGAGACGGCGTTGACAGTGGCGCGGTAGCCGGTGATGACACCGGCCGCCTCCAGCCGGTTGATGCGGTCGGTGACGCTGGGTCCCGAAAGTCCGACGAGGCGCCCCAGCTCCGCGTACGAGGCCCGGCCGTTCTCCCTCAGGGCCTGGATGAGCTGCCTGTCCACGGCGTCCATGCGATCGAAGCCTTCCGCTGAAAGTTCCCGAAGTAGATGAGGGGTGGTGCAGAGGTAGTGCAGTGGTAGTGCCGGTACTGCCAGGTACTGCTACTTGCCGGCGCCGCCGAGGTCGCCCTCCCAGCGGCGGTACAGCCGGTGCCCGACACCCGCCGCGTCCAGCACCCGCCCGGCGACGAAGTCCACCAGGTCCTGGATGTGCGTCGCGCCCGCGTAGAACGCCGGGGAGGTGGGGACGACGACCGCCCCCAGGTCGTCCAGGGTGACGAGGTGGCGCAGGGTCTGACCGCCGAGCGGGGTCTCGCGGACGGCGACGACGAGCGGGCGGCGCTCCTTCAGGTTGACACTGGCCGCCCGCTGGAGCAGGTCCTTGGAGAGCCCGAGCGCGACCCCGGCGACGGCGGCGGTGGACGCCGGCACGATCAGCATGCCCTTGGTCCGGTACGACCCGGAGGACGGCCCGGCGGCCAGGTCCCCGGCGTTCCAGTACCGCACCCGCCCGAGGTCCACCTGGAAGGTCCCCGGCTTGCCGTCGGCCCCCCGCGCCAGCCACTCCCCCAGGTCGTCCTTCCAGTGCGCGTCCCGGAAGGAGATCCCGGTCTCGTCCAGCAGGGTGAGCCGCGAGGCCCGGCTGACCACCAGGTCGACGCTCTCCCCGGCCGCCAGCAGCGCACGCAGCACCGCGGCCGCGTACGGCGTACCGGACGCCCCGGACACCCCCACGATCCAAGGCACGCGCTGCGTTTCTCCTGCGTTCACACCTTGAGCGTACCGGCGGGCCCGACCGAGTTCAGGACGGGGCCGCGGTGGCCGACCGCACTCAGACCGTCAGGCCCCGGACCAGCAGGTCCAGGAGTGCGCACCCGAAGAGGGCAATGCCGATGAAGCCGTTGACGCTGAAGAAGGCGCGGTCGAGACGGGAGAGGTCGTGGGGGCGGACGATGGAGTGCTCGTAGGCGAAGGCGCCCGCGACGACGACCAGGCCCAGCCAGAAGAAGGCGCCCGCGTCCGTCGCCACGGCGTACCAGACCAACAGGGCCGTCGTGATCGCGTGGCACACCCGGGCGCCCCAGATCGCCGCCGGGATGCCGAAGCGGGCCGGGACCGACATGACGCCGATCTCGCGGTCGGTCGTCACGTCCTGGCAGGCGTAGATCAGGTCGAAGCCGCCGATCCAGATGCCGACGGCGAGGCCGAGGATGACCGCGTCCCAGGACCATTCGCCGGTGATCGCCAGCCAGCCGCCGATCGGGCCCATCGCCTGGGCCAGGCCGAGGATGGCCTGGGGGAAGTTCGTGAACCGCTTGCCGTAGGGGTAGACCACCATCGGGATCACCGCGACGGGCGCGAGGGCCAGGCAGAGGGGGTTCAGGAGGGCCGCCGCGCCGAGGAAGACCACGACCGCTATCAGCGCGCCGGTCCAGGCGTGCTTGACGCTCATCGCGCCGGTGACCAGTTCACGGTGGGCCGTGCGCGGGTTCCTGGCGTCGATCTCGCGGTCGATGATCCGGTTCACCGCCATGGCGAACGTGCGCAGGCCGACCATGCAGATCGTGACCAGGAGCAGCCGGGCCCAGTGGATGTTCCTGTCCCACTCGTACATCGCGGTCAGCGAGGCGATGTACGCGAAGGGCAGCGCGAAGACCGAGTGCTCGATCATCACGAGGCGG
Organism: Streptomyces sp. NPDC005866; assembly: GCF_040629895.1. Classification (NCBI taxonomy): domain Bacteria; kingdom Bacillati; phylum Actinomycetota; class Actinomycetes; order Kitasatosporales; family Streptomycetaceae; genus Streptomyces; species Streptomyces sp. NPDC005866. Next base: position 74,460 of record NZ_JBEXWP010000012.1, on the reverse strand, counting down.
AGGAACGCCTTGGTGCGTCCCGGCTGCGGGAGTGCTGCGGAGGCGGAGCTCACAGGCCGTACTCCTTCCAGCGGCGGTCGACCTTCGCCGCCGTATCCGGGTCCGACAGGACCATGTCCGGCCAGCCCCCGTCCCTGGTGTAGCCCTCCTCGGGCCACTTCTTCGTCGCGTCGATGCCTGCCTTGCCGCCCCAGAACTGCTGGTAGGAGGCGTGGTCGAGGTGGTCGACGGGGCCTTCGACGACCGTGAGGTCACGGGCGTAGTCGGCGTTGCCGAGGGCCCGCCAGGCGACCTCGTGCAGGTCGTGGACGTCACAGTCGGAGTCGACGACCACGATGAGCTTGGTGAGGGACATCATGTGCGCCCCCCAGATCGCGTGCATGACCTTCTGCGCGTGCTTCGGGTACCTCTTGTCGATCGAGACGATCGCGCAGTTGTGGAAACCGCCTGCCTCGGGCAGGTGGTAGTCCACGATGTCCGGGACGATGATCTTCAGGAGGGGGAGGAAGAACCGTTCAGTGGCGCGGCCGAGGGGTCCGTCCTCCGTCGGGGGGCGGCCTACGACGATCGACTGCAGGAGCGGCCGCTTCCGCATCGTCACGCAGTCGATCTTCAGCGCCGGGAACGGCTCCTGCGGGGTGTAGAAGCCGGTGTGGTCGCCGAAGGGACCCTCGGGCAGCATCTCGCCCGGCTCCAGCCAGCCCTCCAGCACGACCTCGGCCTGCGCCGGGACCTGGAGCGGGACCGTCTTGCAGTCGACCATCTCGATCCGCCGGCCCGCGATGAACCCGGCGAAGAGGTACTCGTCGATGTCGCCGGGGAGGGGGGCGGTGGAGGCGTAGGTGACGGCGGGCGGGCAGCCGAAGGCGATCGCGACCGGGAGGCGCTCGCCGCGCCTGGCCGCCACCTGGTAGTGGTTGCGGCTGTCCTTGTGGATCTGCCAGTGCATGCCGATGGTGCGCCTGTCGTGGCGCTGCAGCCGGTAGAGACCCAGATTGCGGATGCCGGACTCGGGGTCCTTGGTGTGGGTCAGGCCCAGGTTGAAGAAGGAGCCGCCGTCCTGCGGCCAGGTGAAGAGGGCCGGGAGCTGGTCCAGATCGACGTCGTCGCCGTGCAGGACGACCTCCTGGACCGGCGCCTCCTTGACCTTCTTCGGCGGTACGTGGGCCATCGCGCCGAGCTTCCCGAAGGCCTCCCGAACCCCCACGAACCCGTGCGGGAGTTCGGGGCGCAGCAGCCCGCCGATCTTCTCGGAGATCTCGCCGTACGACTTCAGGCCCAGGGCCTTGAGCAGCCGCCGGTCGGTGCCGAAGACGTTCATGGCGAGGGGCATGGCGGAGCCGCGGACGTTCTCGAAGAGCAGCGCCGGGCCGCCGGCCTTCTGCACCCGGTCGACGATCTCCCCGACCTCCAAATACGGGTCGACCTCGGCCTTGACACGCTTGAGGTCTCCCTCGCGCTCCAGTGCCCTGAGCAGGGAGCGAAGATCGTCGTAAGCCATGCGTCCCAGTATCGGCCACCGGGGGTCAGGGCCCGGTCACCGGGGCCCGTCCACCCATCGTGCCCGCGGCCCAGTCACCGGACGTCGCCCAGCCGCTACTCTGGCCGCCATGCTCAGGTATCTGCCTTTCCTGCTGGTCCTCGCGCTGTGGATCTATGCCTTCGTGGACTGCCTGAACACCCCCGAGGACGAGGTCCGCGCCCTGCCGAAACTGGTGTGGGTGCTGATCATCCTGCTCTTCGGCGAGGTGCTGGTCGGCCCGTTGGCCTGGCTGATCGCGGGCAGGGCACGGCATCCGCGCGAGCGGTGGGTCGCACCGGACGACAACCCGGAGTTCCTGCAGTCCCTGAAGCCGGACGATCCGCGTACCGACTGACACCGGCGTGCGGGCGGAGCGGCACTGCTTATCCGCGGACCTTCACCGTCACGCCGTACCGGCCCTCGTCGCCGGTGCAGCGGCGGGCCTCGCCACAACTGGTGCGGCTGGCTGCGATGTTCGCTGAGCCGGCCCCGACGGCGCGCAGCGTGAGTTCGACAGTGCCGCAGCCGCCGCCCGGGACGCAGGTGTGGGCCGGTGCGACCCGCGGGGTGCCGATTACGGTCAGGACATCCGGCGTTGCGCTGGTGAGGTCGGACCAGTAGGTGTTGTGCAGCGTGACCACCACCGAGGTGCCCACCGTGGCCGAGACAGTGGTGTGGTTGGCGCGCTCGTCCAGCCGGAGGGGTGTGGGCGCCTGCGTGGTCGGCGCGGTGGTCGGCGCGGTGGTCGGCGCGGTGGTCGGCGCGGTGGTCGGCGCGGCGCCGGAGCCGCAGGCCGAGATGACGGCGAGAGCCAGGCATGCGGCGAAGCGGGCTGCGAGGTGGGTGCGCGGGAGCGCCATGAACGGGACCCCTTCCAGGCGGTTTGCGTCGATGGGACGGTTCCGCCCCGGCCGGGGTTCCCTGCCGGGGCGGAACGCGTCGTGCTGTGCCCAGGGGGCCTGGTGGGTCAGGAGGCGTTGAGAGCGGTGTCGTCGACCACGAAGCTGGTCTGCAGGCTGGTGTCCTCGGTGCCGGTGAACTTCAGCGTGACCGTCTGACCGGCGTAGCTGGAGAGGTTGAAGGACTTGAGCGCGTAGCCGCCGGCCGCGTTCAGGTTGGAGTAGGTGGCCAGGGTGGTGCTGCCGACCTGGACGGTCAGCTTGTCGTAGGCCGAGGTCGTGGTGGTCTCGGCGGTGTCGATGTGCAGGTAGAAGGAGAAGGTGGCGCTGCACCCGGCGGGTATGGTCACCGACTGGGACAGGGTGTCGGTGTGGGTGCTGCCGTAGCCGTCCAGCCAGGCCTTCCAGCTGCCGGAGTGGGCAGCCTCACCGCTGGAGTTGTCGACCACGCCGCTGGCGGCTGTCCAGGGGGAAGCGGTGCCCGTCTCGAAGCCCGGGTTGCCGAGCTTCTGGCCGGGGGCGGCGCAGCCACCGCCGCCGCTGGTGCTGACGGTCCAGGTGAACGAGGTGCTGCCGGATGCGCCCGTGCTGTCCTTGGCGGTGACCGTGACGGAGGAGGTGCCGGCCGTGGTCGGGGTGCCGCTGATCAGACCGCTGGAGGAGATGCTGAGCCCGGCCGGCAGACCGGTCGCGGTGTAGGTGAGGGTCTGACCGGAGGCGGAGTCGGAGCCCGTCATCTGCAGGGACACGGCGGTGCCCACGGTGCTGGTCCGGTTGCCGGGGTTGTTCACGGTGACCGTGTTCCCGGTGCTACCGCCGACGATCGCGTGGGTGATGGCGCACGAGTTGGTGTCGTTGGACCAGCTGGCCTGCTCGGCGAAGGTGCCGGTGCCCATCGTGATGTTCGCCGCTCCGCCCGTGCTGCCTGCTGCGATCCAGGCGCACTCGTCGGAGTTCTCCTGGCCGTTGTACGAGCTGCCGGTGTGGTTGGTCCAGCCGCCGGCCGGGTTCTGGTCCGACATCATCTCCTGCCACTCGTGGCCGAGCGTCATGGTCCAGCCGTCGAGTGTGCCGGGGGAGTTGACGAAGCCGACGCCGCAGCCCGCGCCCGAGTCGATGTTGTACGGCTGGTTGCTGAAGGCGATGTCGCCGACGGTCGAGGAGACCGCACCGCCGGTCAGCGTGGTGTCACCGTTCCAGTCGTGCCAGGCGCAGTACTGGCCCTGGTAGCCGTCCGGGTTGGTGCCGTGGGGCGAGAGGATGACGTAGTACGCGTCACGGTTGGCGGCGGCCGTGGTGTTGCCGAAGTGGCTGGCCGCCTTCACGGCCTCGACGCCGAGCTGGTGCCCGGTGGCGGCACTCGGTGACGCGGCCGCGTTGTCGTACCAGGTGCCGGCGAGCACGCCGCCGCTCTGGTAGGGGATGAAGTTGGCGTTGGCGGGGCAACTGGTGGCGCCCGCCGCGACGTTGGGCCCGTCGCACCACTGGGTCAGCTCAGCGGACCACCGCTCGTTGCCGGTGCCGATGTCCTTGAACATCTCCTGGGCGACGGGGGCGGCGCCCGACGAGTCGCCGGAGAAGGTCAGGTCTCCGCTGCTGTTGGTGCTCTGTGTGCCCCACTGCGTGCCGTAGAAGACCAGGTAGACCTTCGAGTGGCCGCTCTGGACGCCGATGCCGTCGACGCCGCCGCCGTAGGACAGCGTCTGCGGTCCGGTCGCCGCGGTTGCGGCCGGATGAGAGGCGGCCCAGTCCTTCATCTTGGCGTGCTGCTGGAGGGTCGGCACCACGCCGTGCCGATACGCGTGCTGGTACGCGGGGCTGTAGGGGTTGGCGACGGAGCTGCTCGGCGCGTGGGACGCCGTCGGCGCGGCGGCCGCCTGAGGCGCGGCGGCCAGCATGCCGCCGGTGATCAGGGCCGCGGCCGACAACAGGGCGGTGGCCCCGCGGCGGGTGAGCCGTCGGAGCCGGTCGGGTCTCGCGTGGTCGACGTTCTGCGATCGCAAGAGACTGCCCTCCATGGGGATCAATGCTCATTTGTCACGAGCATGCCAATTGATCGCTTTCGGACAGCACGTATCGCTGTGCCGGTGGGCTGCGAATGGCGTGCGTCCTTGGCTGTGAGCCGTCACCTCGTCAGTGGTGGCCTCGCCGAAGGTAGTGAGCACCCACCCCAAGGCACTACCGGGCATTGGTAAAGCCTGTGCTTGAGCTGTGAATTTTTCAAGCATCAACCACCACGCAAGGGACGGGAGTTGACTTACAGGACCCTCAGGGCGAGTGAGGATGGGCGGCGGCGCCCCCACGGCCGGCGGACGCGTGGGGGCACCTGGTCGTACCGCGTGACCGCTGTCAGGTCAGCCGCGGGGTACGACCATCGACTGGACGTCGGTCAGGCCACGCCAGTCGTTGGAGGCGACCGTGGCGTGCGCCTTGGCCAGTTGAGTGATCCGGGCCCGGGCGTCCGCGTCCGAGGGGTTGGTGGCGTTCAGGGTGGGCGGCACGTTCTGCGCGTCGGTCATGACCAGCAGGTAGTGGTGGGTGTCGTACCAGCTCGTGTCGATGGAGCCGCCGAGGTACGTGGCCGCGTCGCCGTCGAACGCCACGAACCAGGGGCGCAGCGAGGTGTCGGAGTAGCGGGTGCGCGGGTCGCCGGCCTGGGCGTTGTGGACCGACGGGAAGATGTTCGCCTGTGCGGTCCTGCCCTGGGTGTGCAGGTCGCGAAGGTAGCCTGCGTACTCCTTGTCCGTCCACAGGGTGTCGCTCGGGTTGTTCTCCTCGACGGTGCCCGGGATGATCTCGAAGATCACTTTGCCGGCGAGCGCCTGCCGGGCCGGCCAGTTGTTGGCGTCGGCCGCGTCGTTCAGGGTGGCGTACTGGCCGCCGCCGGGCTTGTTGAGCAGGTCGTTGGGCTTGAAGACCAGGTTGCCGAGGTGGCTGCTGATCGACTGGTCGAGCTTGGCCGGGCTCATCCCGAGGCTGGCCTGGAAGCCGGACTTCATCTCCAGCTTGATGATCAGGGGGGCATGCCCCGGGTGCGCGCCGAGCCAGACCCGTACGTCGTCCAGGCAGCTTTCCAGGTCCTTGTTGGCGCTGCCGGTGTAGAGATCGGCGGGGGTGGACGCGTTGACGCAGTTGTTGCTGTTGCTCGTCAGGCTGTCGTGGCTGACCTTCCACTCCTGGGTGAAGAAGTCGTCCCAGACGTCCAGTTCGATCATCGAGGTGCCCGTGTCGAGCGCCTGCGCGAGGTAGCTGAACGCGGCGGGATCGTAGGTGTTGTGCAGGCCGGACGTGGTGGCGCCCGAGAGCGGAAGCGTTTCCGTTCCGGTGGCGTCGGCGACTGCCGTGCCGCCTCCGGCGCCGGCGATGGTGAGCGCCAGGCAGACGGCTAGCGTGCCCATCTGTGCCGTACGCAGCCCCACGGAAACCCAGCGGTTCGACTGACCGGTCACGTGTCCTCCAGTTGGTGGCTTTGTGTCAGGACATTGACGGCCACGCATGAATCGACGGAGACATGACACGTAATGCGGTGGGGACTTCCGCTGTCAGCTTCATCGCTCCAGCGGTATGCGGAAGTCGGTCAGCGCCGGACGCCACCCACGAACGCGACCCAGGCGCTCCGCGCGATGAACAGCGCCGGGCCGTCGGGGTTCTTGCTGTCACGGACGGGGACGACGGAGGTGAACCCGGGGGCGAATTCGAGGCACTGCCCGGCGTTGTCGCCGCTGTAGCTGCTCTTGATCCAGGTCGCCGCGCTCAGCTGCTGCTGGTTCATCGTCGCCGTACCCCTCCATCAACTTGCCGATCAGAGCGGCCGATTCGCGAGCCGACAAGATGTCTGCCCTGAGCACATCATAGGTTCGGCTCGCCTCGGCGTAGACATCCGGATCGTTGTTGAAGTGGCCGCGAGTCAGCGACTCCGAGTAGATCCAGTGTTCGCCATCGGGCAACACGATCAGCGACATCGGCTGGTTGGGTGGCGTTAGTTCGAAGTAACCGGCTGGAGCCACCTGGACGCGGATGTTGGAAAGTTGCCCCACACTCAGCAGGTGCGCGCACTGATCCCGCATCACGGCAGGACTGCCCACCGCATGACGCAGACAGCTCTCGTCGAGTACAGCGATGTACGTAGGTCCACCTTCTGCGAGGAAACGTGGCTGTCGACTCAGTCGAGCCCTGACCCGATTTTCGAGTAGCTCACCGGTGGCCTTCCGGGAAAGCAGCGCCCGCGCGTAATCCGGTGTCTGCAACAGACCCGGCACGACCATGACCTGGTAGTCGTACAGCGTGACGGCTCTCGCCTCCATATCCACCCAGCGCTGGAACCAGTCCGGATGCTCCACGTCCGGATACCAGTCCACCCGCCCCCACAACCGCATCAACGCCCCACCCGTGCCCAGCACTTCGTCGCACTTCTTCGCGAACGCGTCCGACGGCACCCGCGTGCCCGCCTCCACCCGGGCCACCAACGACCGGTCGCAGGGGATCTGCTTGGCCAGCGCCTCCTGGGTGAGGAACGCGGCTTCGCGGAAGTGCCGCAGCAGCTCTCCGAAGAACTCGGCATTGGTGGTCACAACTCCGGCCCCCTCCGTGACAGCGCCCGGTGGCACGCCTCGGGCATTGATACCGACGGTGCCCGTCCGCGACGCTCGATACACCCAGAGTCACGAAGTGGCGTCGGAGCGCACATGACTGAACAGATCGAAAACGGGATCGAAGCGGGAACGGTCGTCTACGACACCCGTATGAACAAGGTCGGCGAGTACCAGGGCAAGGCAGGCCCGTACGCCTCGCTACGACCGCTCGGCGGCGGCCGGGAGTGGGAGGCGCGGCCGGAGTCGATCCGCCCTGCGACGGCGGAGGAACGGCTCAGCGCGGAGGTGCGGGCCGCCAACCACCGTTCCACCGCGTTCACTTACCCGGTCATGGACACCCCGGCTCCGGAACCGGTGCCCGGCTGTGCCGCCTGCGCGGAGTTCGCCGGGAAGCGGGAGCAGGCGCAGGCCCGGTCCGACGCCAGCGGGGCGACCGACGCCGACGTACTGCTCCGCAGGCATCTGCGCCGGGACCACTGGGGCACCCGGCCCCGTCGCGTCTTCCGTTTCGTGCCGTACCTGATCGCCCAGGACGACACCGCCGAGCCGGAGTACGAGGCGTACTGCGTGTCCGGGGAGGAGGCGGACTGCGCGGCGGCGTCGGGGCCTTGCGGGTCTCCGGAGGCCGTCGAGGAATGGCAGCGCAAGCACACCCAGGCCACCGGGCACCACCGCTACCGCCGCAGCTTCACCGACTACGCGGTCCTGGAGCCGCAGGCCGCCGCCCGATAGGGCCTGTCCGGCGGATCAAGTCGCAGGAAATCAGCGGTCACTCATCGACGCCGGTGAGCGGGGTGTGGTGCGTGCAGCCGCAAGGCGGAGGAGGCGTGGACAATCAGCCGCCACCGCGGCGGGCGACGCGGTGGGGGCACCCCCGGCCGAAGGCTGGGGGACGTCGGCGACCGACGACAACGCCGCTGGGGGCACCCCCTCTGGGGGAGGGCGTGCCACACCCCGCGTCGGCGGCATGATCCGCCGGACAGGCCCTAGCAGGACTGGTCGTCGGGAAGGTGATCCTTCGCCCACTCGCCGAGTTCCCTGAGGGAGGGCCCAAGGGCGGCGCCCGCCGCGGTGAGGCGGTAGGAGACGCGCAGTGGGGGCCCTTCGTCGACCTCCCGTACGACGAGTCCCGCGGCGCCGAGTTCGGCGAGGCGGTCGGAGAGCATGCGTTCACTGATACCGGGGATGGCGCGGCGGAGGGTCGCGAAGTGGGTGGGCTGGCTCATCAGGACGGAGAGGATCGGGCCGTTCCACCGCTTGCCGAGCACCTGGAAGACGCGCGTGATGCCGGCGTCCACACCTTTGCACTGTTCCGGGTCATGGGCCTGCTCCACCGCCATGGGATCAGGGTACAGGCCCACCACGAAAGGGGTGAAAAAAAGTAAGTACCTATGCTATCTATAGCTGAGTACGAATCCTCAGCCCCTGGCGTCTCGCGCCGGGCTCGTCATCCCGTGTCTGGAGACACCCATGGCCACCCTTCTCCACATCGACTCGTCGCTCCTCCCGGGCGGGGCCTCCGCCTCCCGTGCCGTCACGGACGCCTTCCGCACGGCCTGGCAGGAGCAGCACCCCGGCGGCACGGTGATCTACCGCGACCTCGCGGCCGACCCGGTACCGCACATCACCGCGGCCGCCCACAGCGCCGGTTTCGCCGATCCCGCCACGCACACGCCCGAGCAGGCGGACGCCTTCGCGGACCGGGTGAAGCTGATCGAGGAACTGGAGCAGGCGGACGCGGTGCTCATCGGGGCGCCGATGTACAACTTCACGATCCCGTCCACGCTCAAGGCGTGGCTGGACAACGTGGTCCTGTTCGGCCGCACGATGGGCGAGACCCCGTCCGCCAAGGGCACGCCGGTCACCGTCGTCGCCAGCCGCGGCGGCTCCTACGCGCCGGGCACTCCGCGGGAGCCGTTCGAGTACGTCCAGAACTACCTGACCGCGGTTCTCGGCGACGGCCTCGGCCTCGACGTCGACTTCATCGTGCCGGAGCTGACCATGGCCCCGCAGAACCCGGCGATGGCCGAGCTCGTGCCGCTCTACGAGGCCTCCCGCGAGCGTGCCCTGCAGGAGGCGGCGGCCAAGGGCAAGACCCTGGCGGAGCGTCTCGCCGCGTAGCCCCCGTCCACCTGGACGGCGCGGATCCACCATGAATTGCGCCGATCGGCCCAGCAGCGCATGCGGTCCCGGTGGCGGGCGGTTCTGATGAACGAGTTCTCACCCCGCTACCAGGAGGCCTTCATGCGCATCCGAGCTCTCGCCGCCACCAGCGCCCTCGCCACCGCCCTTGTCCTCGCCGGCACCACCGCGGCCTGCGCCGACGACGGCGCCGGCGCCCAAGGCGCCGCGGTCGGCAGCCCGGGCCTACTGTCGGGCAACGTCGTCCAGATCCCGATCGACATCCCGATCAACGTGTGCGGCAACAGCATCGGCATCATCGGCCTGCTCAACCCGACGGCCGGCAACGTCTGCGTCAACGACTGACGGACGACCCGTCAGCTCCGGTGCGGGGGTGGGTCCGGAGGACCACGAGCCTCCGGAACCCCCCGCATGCGTGCAGGCTGTACGCCGGTGAGCCGTCCGAAACGGACGATGCGCCCCTGGGCCGGACCGGGCGCGATCCCGACACTTACCTCGTATGACGACTGCTCCCGCCGGTTCCACCACCAGTGTCGCGCCCGAGTACGGCGACCGGGTCATCGCCGTGGAGGCGGCGGGCTCGGAACCGATCCCCGACGCCGAACGCCACGGCAGCCCACTCCAGCTCCTGTGGACGTGGGCGTCCCCCAACATCGAGTTCGCGACCGTCTACATCGGCGTGATCGCGGTCCTCTTCTTCGGCCTGGACTTCTGGACGGCGACCGGCGCGATCCTGCTGGGCACGGCGATCGGCGCGGTCACCCAGGGCGTGCTCTCGCTGGACGGGCCGCGGTTCGGCGTCCCGCAGATGGTGATCGGCCGCCTCTCCTTCGGCTACCTCGGCAACATCCTGCCCTCCGCCGCCAACGGCCTGCTCGCGGGCGTCGGCTGGTTCGCGGTGAACAGCGTGAGCGCGGCCTTCGCCCTGAACACGCTGACGGGACTACGACCGCTCCCCTCCCTCCTCCTCGTCGTGGTCGCGGAGATCCTGATCGGCTTCATCGGCCACAACTTCGTGCACACCTTTGAGAAGTACGCGTTCCCGGCGCTCGCGGTGATCTTCCTGCTGGCCGGGGTGTGGACCTTCAAGGACGCGGACCTCGGCGGGCGCGGCTCGGGCGGCGGCGTCGGCGGCTTCCTGCTGGCGTTCAGCGCGGCCTGGGGGTACGCGGCGGGCTGGAACCCGTACGCCACGGACTACTCGCGCTATCTGCCGCGGACGGCGAGCAAGCTGAAGACGGTCCTGTGGCCGGCCGTCGGCCTGTTCGTGTCGGTCTCGATCGTCGCGGTCGTCGGCGCGGCCTCGGCCACGATCATCGCGCCGAAGGACGCCACCCCGACGGCGGCCTTCACCGGTCATCTGCCCGGCTGGCTCGGCGACCTGGTGCTGCTCGCCATCATGCTGGGCGGGGTCTCGGCGAACGCCCTCAACGTGTACTCCGGGGCGATGTCCATCGCCTCCTTCGGCCTGAAGCTCCCCACCTGGCTGAGCCGCGGCGCGCTGGTCGTGGTGTCCGGCCTCGCCGGTACGGCGGCGGCCTGGGCCTCGCTGGACGACGCGGGAGCGGCGTACGAGGCGTTCCTGCTGGTCATCGCGTACTGGGTGGCGCCCTGGCTGGGCGTGGTCCTGGTGGAGCGCCGGCTCCAGCGCCGTACGGCGACCGACACGGAGCTGGCCGCCCGGCTGACCGACCGCACCTTCACCAACTGGCCGGGTCTCGCCGCCCTGCTGATCGGTGTGGCGGTGTCGGTCCCGCTCTTCTCCAACCAGGAGGACTACGTGGGCTGGGTGCCCCAGCACCACCCCGCCTTCGGCGACATCACTCCGGTGGTCGGGTTCGCGGTGAGCGCGCTGCTGTACGCGGCCCTGCGACTGCGCCCGCGGGTGTCCCAGTTGTCGTCGGCCTGACCGCGGGGACCGGCGCCGCGGTCAGGCCACGGCGCGCCGGAGCCTGCCCGCCGTGGACGCACCCATCCCCCGCACCACCCGGTGCGCGCACGCCGCCGTCAGCAGCTCGCCCAGGACGTCCGGGTCGTCGATCTCCAGGCCCAGGAGGGACTCGATGCGCTCCAGGCGCTGGTAGAGGGACTGGCGGCCGATGTGGAGGAGGGCCGCCGTGCGGGTCGGGGAGCAGCCGTGCCGCAGATGTGTCTCCAGGGTGCGGACCAGGTCGCTGGCGTGGGCCGCCTCCCAGGCCAGCAGCGGGCCGAGGGTGTGCTGGACGAGCGCGGTGAGGCGTTCGCGGTTGGCGGTGACACCGCCCCGGGTCAGCTCGCGTTCCAGGGCGAGGGCGCGGGCGGAGGTGACCAACGGGCCTTCCGCCGGGGCCGGTTCCGCGGGCGGCACGGTCAGCGCCAGCTCCAGGGTCGTACGTGCCGCACGCAGCGTCTCGCTCCAGTGCAGCCAGCCGTCCCGGGCGGCGACCGCGAGGCCCACGGCGGCCGTCGCGCCCGGCTCGGTGGCCGTACGGAACGCCTCCTGCACGGCCCAGGCGGTATCGCCGGGGACCGAGGCGGGCACCGCGAGCAGCGCCAGGACGTCCCCCGGGAACGCCGCCCGCAGCACCCCGGCCCCGCCCAGCACCCGTACCGCACGGTCCACGGCGCCCACGCCCCGGGTGCCGTGCAGCGAGACGCCGAGGAGCCGGGCGCCGGGGCCGGGGTGGAACCCGGCGAGCGCGGCCCGTGCCTCCACCTCGGGCTGGTTGAGGGCCTGTCCGTCGGCGAGGTCGGCGAGCAGCGCGGCCGCGTGGTCGTCCCCCAAGGGCCGTACGACCGTACGCCGGCCAGCCAGGCCCCGGGCCACGATCGCCCGGTTGGCGGCCTCCGCGATCCGCACGAAGGGCACCACCCGGTGCAGGGCCAGCAGGGGCAGGCCGCGGGCGCGGGCCTCGTCGGTCACCTCGGGCGGCATGCTCGGCAGGGAGCGGCCGACCTCCACCGCGAGCCCGGCGGCACCGCGCGCGGCCAGTTCACGGACGTAACGGCGGCGGACCTCGTCACCGGCGTCGGTCAGCCCGAAGCCGTTGGTGAGCAGCAGTTCGCCGCCGTCGAGGAAGTTGGCGCCCTCGTAGACCTCGCTGGAGTGCACCCAGCGGACGGGCCGGTCCAGGGCGTCCGCACCGGCGAGCAGCTCGGGGCCGGCCGCCCGCACCGGGTCGAGGGCCAGGACTTCGCGGAGGGTGAGTGCGGGCACGGGGACCTCCAGGGGTCGGGCGCGGGCGCTGACATTTCGTCCGGCCGCGGGTTGCCCGGAGGGTACTTTCCGCACGTTGCCCTCGTGTTTCGGTCACAGGAGAGTGAAGGCATGGATCAGCTGCAAGCACGGACCTGGCTCGCCACCGCCGTCGCCGAGGCCCGCGCCGGGCTCGCGGAGGGGGGCATCCCGATCGGCGCCGCGCTCTACGGCGCCGACGGCACGCTGCTCGGACGCGGGCACAACCGGCGGGTGCAGGACGGGGATCCGTCCCTGCACGCCGAGACGGCCGCCTTTCGCGCGGCGGGGCGGCTGCGGTCGTACCGGGGCACCACCATGGTGACGACCCTGTCGCCGTGCTGGTACTGCTCGGGTCTGGTCCGCCAGTTCGGGATCTCCCGGGTCGTGATCGGCGAGGCGGCCACCTTTCACGGCGGACACGACTGGCTGGCCGAGCACGGCGTGGAGATCGTCCTGCTGGACGACCCGGAGTGCGTCGATGTGATGCGCGCCTTCATCAAGAACAATCCGGCCCTGTGGAACGAGGACATCGGTGATGAGTGACACCACGAGCCCCAGCCCCCGTATCCCCACCATCGATCTGCGGCCCTGGCTCGGCGGCGACGAGGACACCCGGCAGGAGACCGCCCGGACCGTCGACGCGGCCCTGCGGACCGCCGGCTTCCTGCTCGTCACCGGGCACGGCGTCGAGGCGGAACTGCGCAGCGCCGTACGGCAGGCCGCGCGGGTCTTCTTCGGTCTGCCGGCGGAGGTGAAGGCGGCCTACGCGGCGAAGGTCGGCGGGCGCGGCTGGCTCGGGCCCGGCGCGGAGGCCAACGCCTACTCGGAGGGCACCGAGACCCCGCCGGACCTCAAGGAGTCGCTGACCTTCGCGACCGACGAGCCCTTCGAGGACCCGGTGACCAACGCGGAGTGGTACGCGCCCAACGTCTGGCCGGCCGAGGTGCCGGAGCTGCGGGCGGTCTGCGAGGAGTACCTGGGGAGGATGGGTGAGCTGGAGAAGGAACTGCTGGAGCTGCTGGGGTACGCGCTCGGGCTCGAACGGGACTTCTTCTCCCGGCACATGGACCATCCGACGTACGGCTTCAACATCAACTGGTATCCGGGGACCGAGGTCGTCGGCGAGCCCGAGCCGGGGCAGTTCCGGATCGGGCCGCACACGGACTTCGGGACGGTGACCATCCTCGACCGGCAGGCGGGCAAAGGCGGACTCCAGGTCTGCACCGACGAGGGCGGCTGGGAGGACGCGCCCTTCGACCCGGACGCCTTCACCATCAACATCGGTGACCTGATGGCCCGTTGGACCGGCGACCGGTGGCGGTCCGGGCGGCACCGGGTGCTGCCGCCGCCCACGGACGCGCCGGGCGAGGAGCTGATGTCCCTCGTCTACTTCGGCGAGTGCACCCCGGGCACGGTCGTCGAGTCCGTGCCGGCGCCGGTCGGGCGGGTGGCGTACCCGCCGGTCGACTCGCACGTCTACCTGCGGGAGAAGCTGGACTCCATCACGGTCGATTGATCGCTTCTCTGTTTGAGGTGCCATCCGATCCGTTGAAAAGCGGGAACAGGGCATGTCCCGGCCGGACGGCCGTCCTTCCCTTGTATGGGGCCCCGGAACTCCTGGGGCCCCTTACTGCGATCGGAGACTGCGTGCGCATTACCGACATCCAGCGCTGCGAGGTCCGGCCGGGGCTGCTCGTCGAATGGACGCTGAGCCCGGCGGCCGTCGAGACGGCACTGGCGCTGCCGGAGGACTCCCGACGGCCGGCCTACATCCAGGAGTCGCACATCCGCACCGCCAGATCCGTACGCGAGGACGGGCTGTTCGTGCCGACCTGGCTCGGTACCGCCTTCGACCTCCCGGGCCGGGCCGACCTCGACACCCTCCAGGAGGCGCTGCGCGCCTGGACCGTGCGGCACGAGACCCTGCGCAGCGGCTTCCGCTGGGCGGGCCCCTCGGGAGACGAACTGCGCCGGTTCACCCTGGACGCCGGCGCCGTGTCCCTACGCCGCGAGGTGGTCGGCGACTTCACCGACGCGGACGCCCTGGTCCGGCATCTCCAGCACCGCTTCGACGTCACCGCCGACGCCCTGCGCTGGCCGAACATCATCTACGCGGCGGTAGTCCGGGACGACGCCACCAGCGTCTACCTGGCCTTCGACCACAGCAACGTCGACGCCTACTCCCTCCAGGCACTGCCCGCCGAGATCCACGAGCTGTACACAGCCGGCCGTGCCGAGGGTCCCGGTCTGCCGGAGCCGCGGCCGGCCGCCGCCAGCTACATCGACTTCTGCGAGACCGAGCGGGCGGACGCGGACCGGATCGACGACGGCCATGACATCGTCGCCCGCTGGCGGGACTTCCTCCGGCGCTGTGACGGCACGCTGCCGCGTTTCCCCGTCGACCTCGGCCTGCCGCCCGGCGGCGAGCTGCCCGCGCAGAAGATGCTGTGCGAGCCGCTGGTCGACGCGGCGGCGGCCGCCGCCTTCGAGGCGTACTGCCGGCCCTACGGCGGCAGCCTCGTCGGGCTGCTCGCCGCCACCAGCCTCATCGTCGGTGAGCTCGGCGGGCAGTCCGTGTACCGCACGATCGTGCCGTTCCACACCCGGACGAGGTCCCGCTGGTCGGAGTCGGTCGGCTGGTACGTCGGCGGGGCACCCCTGGAGGTCCCGGTGGCCGCCGACCTCCCGGGCGCCCTGCGGGCCGTACGCGCCGAACTGCAGGCGGCCCGGCCGCTGGCCCGGATACCGCTGGCCCGCGTGCTGCACCTGCTGGGCACGGACTTCCGGCCCACCTCACCCGACCTGTACTCGATCGTCTCGTACGTCGACAGCCGGGGCGTCCCCGGCTCCGAACGCTGGGCCGAGCTGAAGACGTACGGCCTGATCCGGGTGTCGTACGGCGACCAGCTGTGCGCGTGGGTGCAACGGCTGCACGAGGGGCTGTGGTTCGCGAGCCGCTACCCGGACACCGACATCGCCTACAAGAACCTGCGGCTCTACGTCGAGCGGCTGCGCGATGTCATCGTGGGGCGGTGCGCGCCCTGATTCTCATACCGCCAACAGGTCGATCAGACGTTCGAAGCGGGTTCGCCAGGCCTGCTCCGTCGTCGCCTCGCCCTTGAACTCGTGTGTGAAGCGCAGGGCGCTGCCGCCATCGCTCTCCCGCTCCAGGTGGAAGCGGATCCTGCCGCCGCCCTCCACCGTGTACTCCACGACCCGGTCGACATCCCAGGCGGTGACCTTGCCCGTGCCCAGGTCACGGAGCGTGACCGTGCCGCCGAGTCTCGGTTGCAGGACGTCGACCGGGGTGAACCAGGCGGCCAGGCCCTCCGGGGTGGACAGGCTCGGCCAGACCTGGCCCACGGGTCTCGGGAGCCGCACCAGGAAGTGGAGGATGTGCGTGTTCCCGTGGGTCTGACTGGTGCCCTGCGCGATGGAACCGGTCATGACACCAGACTGACCCCCGCCCGCGGGATCCGCACCCCTAGGGGGCACCCGCCCCGGTTCCCGTGACCCGGGTCACGGGAACCGGCCGCTGCCGCAAGGGGGTTACACGCCCGCGTAGGAGTGCTTGCCGGTGACGAAGATGTTGACGCCGTAGTAGTTGAACAGCCAGCAGGCGAAGGCGAGCATCGCCAGGTAGGCGGCCTTGCGGCCCTTCCAGCCGGCGGTGGCGCGGGCGTGCAGGTAGCAGGCGTAGGCGACCCAGGTGATGAAGGACCAGGTCTCCTTGGGGTCCCAGTTCCAGTAGCGGCCCCAGGCGTCGCCCGCCCAGATCGCGCCCGCGATGATCGTGAAGGTCCAGAGCGGGAAGACCGCCGCGTTCACCCGGTACGCGAACTTGTCCAGCGAGGCCGATGCCGGGAGGCGCTCCAGGACCGAGGTGGCGAAGCGGCCGGGGGTGCCGCCGGTCTCCAGCTTGTTCTCGTAGGAGTCCTTGAAGAGGTAGAGGATCGTGGCCACCGCGCCGACGTAGAAGACCGCACCGCAGAAGATCGCGGTGGAGACGTGGATGTACAGCCAGTACGAGTGCAGGGCCGGGACCAGCTGCTCGCTCGCCGTGTAGAGGACGGTGACCGCGAGACCGAGGTCGAGCAGGACCGTGGTGATGAGGAAGAGGCCCATCCAGCGGACGTTCTTCTTCAGGGCCAGCAGGGTCAGATAGACGGCGACGGCGACCGTGGAGAACGTGATGTTGAACTCGTACATGTTGCCCCACGGCGCCCGCTGCACGGAGGCCGCGCGGGCGATCACGCCGGCCAGCTCCACGAGGAAGGCGAGAACCGTGAGGGAGATCGCGATCCGGCCGTAGAGGTCGCCCTGCTCGTCGCCGCCGTGGGCGCCGGGGCCGTCCGGCACGTCCCGGGCGCCGGCCGCGGACCGGACGACGACCTTCGGCCGCTCCAGCACGGCGGTGCCGCCGGCCTTCTTGACCGTCACCGCCGGAGCCTGCGTCGCCGTGGCGTCGGTGGTGAGCGCGTGGGCCGTACGGGCCACCCGGCTGCGGCTGCCCAGCAGCCACTCGAAGATGTAGGCGAAGAAGGCCAGCGTGTAGACGGCCATCGAGGAGTAGATGAGCGTGTTGCTCATGCTCGCGAGATGTTCGTTGGTCGCGGCGGCGAGCGTGGTTGCGGCGGCGGAAGTCATCGCTTCTCAGCCCCTTCGGCAGGTACGGGGGATGCTGCTGGATCGGGGTCGTCGTCGGGGTCGGGAGCCCCCGGCGCCTGGTCGTAGAGGATTCCCGCGAGGTCGCCCAGCTCCTCGGGCACCTTCGCCGACTCGCTGCGGCCGAGCCCGGCCATCTCGACGACGGTGACGCCGTCGGGGCCCGGCACGGCCCGCACCCAGACGCGGCGGCGCTGGATGAACAGCGAGGCGGCGAGGCCGAAGATCGCGGTGAGGGCACCGCCCAGCGCCCAGCCGCTGCCGGGCTCCTGGACGATCTCGAAGCCGGCCCATTCCTTGACGCCCTTCTCGAGCGTCACGGAACCGGCGCCGTTCGGCAGCCGCATGGTCTGCCCGGGCCTGAGGTTGCCGCGCAGTTGCTGCCCATTGGAGTCCTTGAACTCCGTCATATGGGTCTTGTCGAGCTGGTACACGCTCTGCGGGATGCCCGAGTTGACCCCGAGGTCGCCGTGGTACGGCATCAGGTTCAGCACCGGGTTGTTCAGTGCCGGGAAGGTGGACAGGACGGAGGAGCCGCCGCCGTAGGTCGGCAGGAAGAACGCCGAGATGCCGAGCTGCTCGCTGACGCCCTTGGCGTTCTTGTAGCCGTCCATCACCTTGATCACGCCCTGGGAGGTGACGTTGCCGTCCAGCGGCAGCAGCGGTACGGCGTCGTGGTAGACGACGTTGCCCTTGCCGTCGCGGACCGTGATGACCGGGGCGTAGCCGTGGCTGACGAGGTAGACCTTGGAGTCACTGATGTGCAGCGGCTGGTTGACCTTGATGGTGGTCTTCTTCGTCTTGCCGTACGCGCCCTCGTTGTAGGTGATGTCCGCCGTGAAGGAGCTCGCGGTGCCCTTGCTGGGGCCGCTGGTCTGGTAGGTGGCGTGGAAGTTCTTCAGGTCGAAGCTGAACGGCACCAGGTCGTCGGTGCTGAACATGGACCCGGACTTGAAGTCGTCGTACTGGAGGATCGAGTTGGCGAACCCGTCGCCCTCGACGACCAGTTTGGTGCCGTCCGACTTGTACAGCTGACCGGTGGCGAAGGCGACCAGCAGCACGATCAGCGCGATGTGGAAGGCGAGGTTGCCGAACTCACGGACGTAGCCCTTCTCGGCGGCGACCGCGTCCCCGGCGAGGTGGGCGCGGAAGCGCCGCTTCTTCAGCAGCGCCAGGGCGTGCGCACGGACCTGCTCGGGCTCGGCCGTCGTACGCCAGTTCGTGTACGCCGGCAGCCGGTCCAGCCGCCTGGGCGCGCCCGGCGGACGGCCGCGCAGCTGGCCCACGAACTGCCAGGTGCGCGGCACGATGCAGCCGATGAGCGAGACGAACAGCAGGATGTAGATCGCCGAGAACCACACCGAGCTGTAGACGTGGAACAGGCCGAGCTTGTCGTAGACCGGCGAGAGCGTCTTGTGGGCCTTACGGAAGGCGTCGACCTTGGAGATGTCGGCGCCGGACTGCGGGATCAGCGAGCCCGGGATCGCGCCCAGCGACAGCAGCAGGAGCAGCAGCAGCGCGACCCGCATGGAGGTGAGCTGCCGCCAGAACCAGCGGGCCCAGCCGATGACACCGATGCCCGGGGCGATCGGCGGCTCGTCCTGGGAGGGGGCGGTGGAGAGCTGGGAGGCGGCCGCGCCGAGATCCTGATCGTCGGCCGCGTTCTTCGAAGTCGTGCTCATCGATCAGATCCCCACAGTGAAGCCGTTGGACCAGCCCTGCATCTGCTGCACGAGGCTGTCCCAGGCCCCGGTCAGCAACAGCGCACCGGTCACGATCATCATCGTGCCGCCGATGCGCATCACCCAGACATAGTGGCGCTTGACCCAGCCGAAGGCGCCGAGCGCCTTGCGGAAGGCGACCGCGGTGAGCACGAAGGGCACACCGAGACCGAGGCAGTACGCGACCGTCAGTATGGCGCCCCGCCCGGCGCTGCCCTGCTGGGAGGAGAGGGTCAGCACGGAGGCGAGCGTCGGGCCGATGCACGGCGTCCAGCCGATCCCGAAGAGCGCGCCGAGCAGGGGCGCCCCGACCAGACCGGCCACCGGCCGCCGGTGGAAGCGGAACTCGCGCTGGGTGAACCAGGGCATCAGGCCCATGAAGAACACCCCCATGGCGATCATCAGCACGCCGAGCACCTTGCTGAGCGTGCCGGAGTGCTCCAGGAGCGTCGAGCCGAAGTACCCGAAGAGCGCGCCGCCCGACACGAACACCGCGGTGAAGCCGAGCACGAAGAGGGCGGCGCCGGTGGCCATCCGGCCCCGCCGGGCCTCGGCGAGGTCCGTACCGGCAACCCCCGTGACGTAGGACAGATATCCCGGTACGAGGGGCAGCACGCACGGGGAGAAGAAGGAGACGATTCCGCCGAGCAGCGCGACCGGCAGGGCGATCAGCAGGGCGCCGTTGAGGACGGTCTCGTTCCGGCCCGTGGCGGCCGCGAGGGTGAGGAGCGCGCTCACGTCACTTCTCCGCGAGGACCGGCTTGATCATCTTCACCAGGTTCTCCTCGCTGAGCGCCGCCAGCGAGCGCGCCGCGACCTTGCCCTGCCGGTCGAGGACCAGGGTGGAGGGGATCGCCTGCGGGTTGAGCGTGCCCTTGTCGAAGCGGAGCATCAGCTTGCCCGTCGGGTCGTACAGGCTCGGGTAGCCGATGCCGTTCTGCTTCTCGAAGGCGACCGCGGAACCGGTGCTGGTGTCACGGGTGTTGATGCCGACGAACTGGACGCCCTTGTTCGCGTACTCCTTGGAGACCGAGGCGAAGTAGGGCGCCTCGGCGCGGCACGGGCTGCACCAGGAGCCCCACACGTTGAGGACGACGACCTTGCCCTTGTAGTCCGCGACGTCCAGCGTCCTGCCGTCGATGGTCTTGCCCGACAGGTCGGGGGCCGCCGCGCGGTGGCCCTTCGCGACCGTGTCGATGCCGTTCTTGCCGGTGACGAAGTTGGTGTTGCCGCCTCCGCCGGAGGTGCCGCCGTTGCCGCACGCGGACAGGGTCAGGGCCGCCGCGGCGGCCATGGCGCCGAGCAGGACGGCGCGGCTACGGGTACTCATGTGAAAAGTTTCGCATGCCCGTTCTGAGGATCTTGCGCACCCCCCTTGGTCCGGGAAGCGTCCCTTTCAGGCCGCGACCCCCTGCTTGAGGAACGTCTTCCAGCCGCCCGTCGGACGCTGACCCACGTCCAGGGTGCGCAGCTCCTCCAGGACCTCGGGCTTCTGTACGTCCATCCAGTCCACGAACTGGCGGAAGGAGACCAGCCGTACGTCGGCGCCCTTCTCCTTCTCACGGGCGATGTGCTTGAAGGCCTCCTCGACGGAGTCCATGTAGATACCGCCGTTCCACTGCTCGAAGTGGTTGCCTATGAAGAACGGCGCCCGGTTTGTCGTGTATGCCCGCTCGAATCCCGCTATGTACGACTGGGCGGACTGCCGCCGCCAGCCCGGGTAGTTGTAGGCCGGGGCCTTCGTGGAGTTGACCGACTGGTTGGCGAGCATGTTGTAGTCCATGGACAGGACCTCGAAGGA
This sequence comes from Streptomyces sp. NPDC005866, assembly GCF_040629895.1. Classification (NCBI taxonomy): domain Bacteria; kingdom Bacillati; phylum Actinomycetota; class Actinomycetes; order Kitasatosporales; family Streptomycetaceae; genus Streptomyces; species Streptomyces sp. NPDC005866. The sequence continues at coordinate 53,901 of NZ_JBEXWP010000012.1, read as the reverse complement.
GTGCCCGGGGAACGGTATCTGCTGCAACGGCAGGTCCCAGACGCCCAGCTTCTTCTCGGGCCAGACCTGGCGGCCGCCGGGCGAGGAGGCGTCGTAACGCCAGCCGAGTTCGCGGGCGGTGGGCAGCAGGTTGTTCTGGCCGAGGAGACAGGGCGTGCGGCCGCCGACCAGCTCCTTGTCGTAGTCGAAGGGCAGCGACGGCAGATCGGTCCAGCCGCTGTTGCTCCGCCACTCCTTCACGAACGCCTTGGCCTGGTCTATCTCGCTGCGCCACTGCTTGGGCGTCCAGTTGCCGACGGTGCCGTAGCCGCCGCAGAAGTGGCCGTTGAAGTGGGTGCCTATCTCGTGCCCTTCGAGCCAGGCGCGGCGGACGTTGGTGAGCGTCGCCTTGATGTGCTCGTCGGTGAGGTAGCCGATGTCGGAGGCGCCACGGGGGTTGTTCGGCGGGTTGTACAGCCGCTTCTTCGACTCGGGGAGGAGGTAGAGACCCGAGAGGAAGAACGTCATCGACGCGCCGTGCTCCTTGGCGAGGTCGAGGAAGCGCGGGAAGAGGCCGTTGCCGACCTCGCCGGCGCCGTCCCAGGAGAAGATCACGAACTGCGGCGGGGTCTGGCCCGGCTCCAGCGGCTCGGGGGCGCCGGGCTGGTGGGGCTGCTTGCCGGTGTTCGAGGTGGAGCCGTCGCCGAGGGGGCGGGCGTTGGGCTTGTGCGAGGGCTTGCCCGACGGCCCCTTGGTGGAACCGGCGGCGTGGTTGGCCCCGTCCGATGCTGTGAGAGTGCCGCAGCCGGCGAGGCCGAGTCCGGCCGTGGCGCCCGCGCCAAGGCCGAGCATTCCCCTTCGGGTGAAGGTGCGCATGGTTCCCCGATTCGTCACGTCCTCTGGTGGTCACCCAGTCAGAGGGCGTGACGAACGAACGGGTTCCTTCACTTCTCTGCTGTTTTACGTGAAATATGAAAAAGGTATGGACAAGTGCCGTACGTCACAAGAGCCTTACGCCCCGAAGGCCTTGTCCTTCCCCTGCACCGGCTTGGCGCCGGCGCGGAGGTGGGCCGGGACGAGGTCGATGGCCGGCTCGCTGTACCCGACGGAGATGATCCTGTCCCCCTGGTATGTGAAAGTCGTCAGGGAAGCGAGCGTGCACTGCCGCTTGCGCGGGTCGTGCCAGAGCCGGCGGTTCTCGACGTGCGAGCGCAGGATCCAGATCGGCAGCTGATGGCTGACCAGCACGGCCTCATGACCGCGCGCCTGGTCCTTGGCCGCGTCCAGCGCGCCCCTCATCCGGCCGACCTGCTCGACGTACGGCTCACCCCATGACGGCCGGAACGGGTTGACGAGGTACTTCCAGTTGGCGGGCTTCTTCAGCGCCCCGTCACCGACGCCGAAGGTCTTGCCCTGGAAGATGTTCTCCGCCTCGATGAGCCGCTCGTCGGTGGCGAGGTCGAGCCCGTGCGCCTTGGCGATCGGGGTCGCGGTCTCCTGCGCACGCTCCAGCGGCGAGGCGACGACGTACGTCACATCCCGCGAGGCGAGGTACTCGGCCACCCGGTCGGCCATCTGCCGGCCGAGCTCGGAGAGGTGGTAGCCGGGGAGCCTGCCGTACAGCACCCCGTCCGGGTTGGCGACCTCGCCGTGCCGCATCACATGGACGACGGTGACGTCCTGCTGCTCGCTCATTCTGCCGTGGCCTCCGCGGCCGCTCGGGCCGCCGCCGGGAGGGCGTCGGCGATCTTCTGGATGGCCCGCTCGTCGTGGGCCGTGGAGACGAACCAGGACTCGAAGGACGACGGCGGCAGGTAGACGCCGTTGGAGAGGAGGGAGTGGAAGAAGGCGGTGAACCGGAAGGACTCCTGCCGCTTGGCGTCCTCGTAGTTGCGCACCGGCCGGTTGGTGAAGAACACCGAGAACATGTTGGAGGCGGTCTGCAACTGGTGCGCGACGCCCTCCTTGCCGAGCGCCTCCGTGATCAGGGCCTGGATCTGCGCGGAGACGGCGTCGACCTTCTCGTACGCCGCGTCGTCGAGCAGCCGCAGCTGGGCCAGCCCGGCGGCGGTGGCGACGGGGTTCCCGGAGAGGGTGCCGGCCTGGTAGACGGGCCCGGCGGGAGCGAGATGGGCCATGACGTCCGCACGACCGCCGAAGGCGGCGGCCGGGAACCCACCGCCCATGACCTTCCCGAACGTCATGAGGTCGGGCACGACCCCGTCGATTCCGAACCACCCGCTGCGGCTGGTCCGGAAGCCGGTCATGACCTCGTCGGAGATGTAGAGGGCGCCGTTGCGGGAGCAGGTGTCCCTGACCCCCTGGTTGAACCCGGGCTCGGGCGGCACGACGCCCATGTTGCCCGGCGAGGCCTCGGTGATGACACAGGCGATCTCGCCGGGGTGCCGGTGGAAGGCCTCCTGCACGGCTTCGAGATCGTTGTACGGCAGCACGATCGTGTCCCCGGCCTGCGCACCGGTGACACCGGGGGTGTCGGGCAGCGCGAAGGTGGCCACGCCACTGCCGGCCGAGGCGAGCAGCGAGTCGACGTGCCCGTGGTAACACCCGGCGAACTTGATCACCTTGCTGCGCCGGGTGAACCCGCGGGCGAGCCGGATGGCGCTCATGGTGGCCTCGGTCCCGCTGCTGACGAGCCGCACCTGCTCCAGGGGCTCGATCCGGGCGACCATCTCCTCCGCGAGGGCGACCTCGCCCTCGGCGGGCGTACCGAAGGAGGTACCGCGGGAGACGGCGTCATGGACGGCGGCGATGACCTCTGGGTGGGAGTGCCCGAGGATCATCGGCCCCCAGGAGCAGACAAGATCGACATACTCGCGGCCGTCGGCGTCGGTGAGGTAGGCCCCCTTGCCGGAGACCATGAAGCGGGGGGTCCCGCCGACGGCACGGAAGGCACGCACCGGGGAGTTCACGCCGCCGGGCGTGACCGCGGAGGCGCGGTCGAAGAGCGCCTGTGAGACGGGCGCGTCGTAGGGATAGGGCGTTTCGCTCTGGGCGCTCATGACGTGCGACTTCTCCGACTTCTCGGACTCCGGTTGCTGGGTGTCCTCCTCAGGGTAGGCGGAGGACGGTGGTCTTCTCGCAGCGAGGACGGCGGTCTCCGCGCGGTGCGCGGGGCATCTGCGAGACTGTGACCCGATACACCCAGCTCATCCGGCACATAGCCGGCCTGAGGCTGTAAAGATCCTGCGGACTGATGTTTCGACGCACGTTTCGGCGGGCGGCCGCGGGGGAGGTCACTGACACGATGATCGGGTTGCGCGGCGGGGGCCACGCGTCCTAGAAAAGCAGTCGGGTGGAGATATGCATCGCGGTGGCGGACTGGGCGAGGGGACTGATGACCTGGGTCCTCGACGTGCCCGGCAGGGAAGGCACCGACGCGACGCGGAGGAAGCGGCTGAGGCAGCACGTCAGGAACAGGGCGGCGTACCGAGTGAGTCCGATCGGCGCGACCGACGTATCGATCAGTGGGACCAGAGGGGCCAGCGGATCGATCGCCGGATCGACCGGCTGCAGACCGGGAGCAGGAATGGTGGTCGGGTGGGGGTGACGTACAAATACTTCGGCGCACCGGACGGCGCGACCGCGGCCCGTGTCCCGATCTCGATGCGCCCCGAGGAACTCGGCGGCGACGAGCTCGGCATGAACGGCATGTTCACGAAGATCAAGCCGGAGACCATGGCCGCGATGGTGCTGACGGGCATCGAAGGCGTACCTCTGAACAAGGTGCCACCCCTGGAGCTGGTCGTCCTGCACCCGGACTACGCGGTGGTCAAGCTCCCCATGACGGTCGTCGACCCCCTGCGCGGCGTCGGCGAGGAAGCGGTCGGCGCGGCAGCCTTCATCTGGTCGACGGTCCCGGACCGGGGCGGGCCGAGGGACGCGTTCAACGTGTACCAACTGCTGCACGAGTGGCAGGACTTCAGCCATCGGCTGCATGAGGCGGGGCATCAGCCTTATTGCCTTGTCTGGCCCTGAGCCGGGGCGTCATTGTGTGCGGGCGGGGCTTTCGGGCTCCGCCCTTGTCATGCGCCGGGACGGGCCGTCGGACGGCCGGGGCTCATTGAGGGCACATGGGTTTCGCCGGGGGCACCATGTGCCCTCTCAGCAGGACGATCAGCACAAGGCATCGAGGGCGGCGAGGATGTCGGCCGGTTCGGCGCGAGTGGTGTAGTCGGTGTCGATGAAGGCCCAGCGGATCACGCCCTCGCGGTCGATGACGTAAGTGGCGGGCAGCGGCAGGGTGCGCGGATGGCCGTCGTTGACGCGCTGGAGGTCGACACCGAGCTTGTCGTAGACGGCGGCGAGGTCGTCGGGGAGGTCGAAGGTGAGGCCGTACTGCTTGGCGGTGTCGGAGCCGATGTCGCTGAGGACGTCGAAGGTGAGGGCGTGCTTCTCGGCCAGGGTGAGGGACTCGTCGGGGATCTGCGGGGAGACGGCCACGAGCCGGGCGCCGCGCGTGGTGACGGCGTCGTGGTGCTGCTGGAGGGCGCGGAGGGCGATGTTGCAGTACGGACACCAGGCGCCCCGGTAGAAGGTCAGGACGACCGGGCCGTCAGCAAGCAGGTCGTCCAGAGCCACGGCCTGCCCGGTGGCGGAGCGGAGGCTGAAGCGCGGGGCCTGGGCGCCGACGGCCAGGGCGCGGTCGGCTTGGCCGGAGTCGGCGAGTTCCTGGCCGGCGCGCCGCATGATCTCCCGGACCTCGGCGGGGATCTGCTGCTGGCGAGCCTCGTAGAAGGTGCGCAGTTGGGCGTTGAGGGTGGTCATGGCGCTTGTTCCTCCTGGCTGGTGGCTGACGCGGAGCCGGACGCCACCCGGGGGCAGGGCGGCACAGGTGAACGTATCTTGAAATGGCCGTTCCAAGATAAGGGCATGCGTGACTCCGCGCCAGCCGTGCGGAGGCGGCGATGAGTCAGAGGCTGGTGAACGGGTGGCGATCAGCCAGGGCGAGCGCGGCGGCCCACAGGGCTGGTACGCGATTCATGGGGCATGCTCTCGGCTCCAAGGCTCCAAGGCTCCAAGGCTCCAAGGCTCCAAGGCGGATCGTGGACGAAGCCGGACGCCGTTGCGCAGGCGGGCGGCCTGCCCCGCTCTGTACCCGTCAGCACCTTTGCGGCGCGGTGCACGGGCAGTATCTTGGAATCTCTATTTCAAGATGGCGGGGTGAGACATGCCGGACATCAAGCACTTCGATCCGGAAGCCACCCTGGAGACCGTGGTGCGGCTGTTCTGGCGGCAGGGCGTGGCCTCGACCGGGATCCAGGACGTGGTGACCGCGACCGGGCTCAACCGCTCCAGTCTGTACGCCACGTTCGGCGGCAAGCAGGAGCTCTACCTCGCCGCGCTGCACCGCTACCTGGAGCAGCGGTCCCAGCCGATGTTCCGGCGCTTGGCGGAGGACGGGCGCGGACTCCCCGCCGTCTCCGAGTTCTTCGGTGGGCTGATCGAGGCGCGTTGCTCCGGCGAGTACGCCCGCTGGGGATGCATGGTCTCCAACGCCCACGCCGGGGCCGACAACACCGATCCGGAGGTGCGTGCCGTCCTGGACCGGCATCACCAGCAGTTGCGGGACGCGCTGTACGCGGCGCTCGTCGCCGGCGAGGCCCAAGGGCAACTCGCCCCCGGCACCGACCCCGGCGCTTCCGCCGACTTGCTGGCGCTGCTCGCCTACGGCGTGAACCTGCGCTCCCGTGCCGGTGCCGATGCCGCGACGCTGCGGAAGACGGTGACTGCCGCCTTGGACTCGCTCGCCGACCGAGCGGGCGCATAGACGCCGGCTGACCGGGCTCTCAACTGCCGTGGGAGCCGGCGAAGTGCCCGGGGTTTTCGAACCCGGCCTTTTTCGTGTGCCCGAAGCGGACGTCCACGCGCCGGTTCAGCGGATGCGGGCCACGCCCGCGTAGATACCGCTGCCCTCGGGGGCCGGGGCCGGGGTGGTGGCGAACCACTCCGTCGCCGTGACCAGGCCCGGTGACACGAGACTCATGCCCTCGAAGAACCGCTCCACTTCCGGGCGGGTACGGAAGGCGAGTCGGATGCCGCCCTTGGCGTACTCGGCGACGACCTGTTCGACAAGGTCCGGGAACAGGTCGGATGCGGCGTGCGACAGGATCAGGTGGCTGCCCGACGGCAGCGTGTCGACCAGGGCACGGACTATGCCGTGGGCGTCCTGCTCGTCGCTGATGAAGTGCATCAGCGCGATGAGCGACAGCGCTACGGGGCGGTCGAAATCCAGGACGTGCCGGGCGTGCCGGACGATCGCCTCCGGGTCGCGCACATCCGCCTGGATGTAGTCGGTCGTCCCCTCGGGGCGGCTGATCAGCAGCGCCTCCGCGTGCCGCAGGACGATCGGGTCGTTGTCGGTGTAGACGACCTTGGCCGACGGCACGACGTTCTGCACGATCTGGTGGAGATTCGGCTCGGTGGGAATTCCGGTGCCTATGTCCAGGAACTGGTCGACGCCCTGGCCGGCGAGCCACGCGGCGGCCCGGTGCATGAACTGACGGTTCTGCCGGGCGGCGTCCCTCGCCTCCGGCGGCAGCTTCTCACCGACCGCCTCGTCGACCGGGTAGTTGTCCTTGCCGCCGAGCAGCCAGTCGTAGACCCGCGCAGGGTGTGCCCTACTGGTGTCGATCGACGGAGACGGCTGAGGATTGGTCGTCATGGCAACTCCATCGCGCCGGTGAGAACTACAGAGCCAGTTCGCGGTGATCGTACTCGTCATCTCATCCGCCGTGGAGAGAAGGCGACTTGAGCAGCGCTGGGCGCGGGCGCGTCCGGTGGCGTGACGAAGACGGCATCGTGGACGAGAAGTACCTGACTCGGGTGCCCGGCATCGATGTGCTGCGCTGGACGCCGGAGAGGGCACGTCCAGGGCGCATGAGCCTGGGAAACGGCGTTGACCCGTGATAACTACGGAGAGGAGCTTTCCCAGGTCAACGCGGACTCCCTCGCGAAACACCAGGCGGGGCATCAGCCGTACTGCCTTGTCTCCGGTGGTCTTCGGTGAACCGGGCCGGCCGCCGCGCCAATCGGCGTGCGGTGGGTACTCGCGTCTGACGGGACTCGCATCGCGAGGGCACGGCGCGCGTGAGTGAAGCGGAGGAGAGCATGTCTGACGACCGGCATCAGGTCATCGTGTTCGACGTCAATGAGACGCTCAGTGATCTCGGTTCGCTGGGCAACCGCTTCGAGGACATCGGCGTACCCGGGTATCTGATGCCGGGCTGGTTCGCCGGGGTGCTGCGGGACGGGTTCGCGCTGACGGCCGCCGGTGGGTACGCCGACTTCGGCGCCGTCGCCGAGGACGGTGTGCGAGCGGTGCTGTCCGGGCTGGCGGGCTGGTCGGGGGACGAGGAGGGCGCGGTCCGGCATGTGCTGGACGGCTTCGCCAAACTGGACGTGCATCCCGATGTGCCCGACGGAGTACGGAAGTTGAGCGACGCGGGGTACCGGCTGACGGCCATGACGAACGGCCGTGCCGACCTGGCCGAGCGGCTGCTGGACAGGGCCGGGCTGCTGGATCTTTTCGAGGCCGTATGGGACGTGGGTGGCCCGCGCTGCTGGAAACCGGCCCCGGCCGCCTACCACTACGCCGTCCGGCGCGCCGGGGTACGGCCCGACCAGGCTCTGCTGGTGGCCGTGCACCCCTGGGACATCGACGGCGCCCGGCGCGCCGGACTGGCCGGTGCCTGGCTGCGCCGTGGAGCCTGTATGTACCCACAGACGATGACCCGGCCCGACTACGCCGCAGGGGACCTGCGGGAGCTGGCCGACGTACTGACCGCCGGCCGACAGTGACGTCGGCCCCGGGGGCGAACGACACCGTGCGCGGGACGCGGCAGCGGGAGCATCCGGACCGGAGGAAGGGCAGGGTGAGCCACCCGTGCTGCTAGCGTCGCCCCGTATGGCCCTCACCGAGATCGAGATCACCGCGGAACTGGTCCGGGATCTGTTGAGCGAGCAGCATCCCGGCCTGGCCGATCGCCCCTTGCGGCTCGGCGCGCGTGGCTGGGACAACCAGCTGTGGCGGCTCGGCGACGACCTCGCGGTCCGGTTGCCGTGGGCGACGCGGTCCGCGGACGACCTGCTGCGCAAGGAACACGCCTGGCTGCCGGGCCTCGCGCCGTGTCTTCCCCTGCCGGTCCCCGTCCCACAGCGGCTCGGCGAGCCCTCCGAGCGGTTTCCGCGGCCCTGGATCGTCACCACCTGGGTGGCGGGCACGCCCGCCGACCACGCCCCTGTCACGCGTGCCGCGGAGGCGGCCGACGCCCTGGCCGCTTTCCTGACGGCCCTTCACCGGCCCGCACCTGACGGGGCGCCCACCGGCCGTGACGGCAACGGCGGGCCGCTGGCCCCCCTCACCGAGCAGTTCGCCGCGGGCCTCGCCTCGGCCACCGAGCTGGGGCTGATCCCCGACCCGGACGCCGTCCGCGCGGTCTGGGAGGACGCCGTCGCCGCGCCCGCGTGGACGGGTCCGGCCCTGTGGATCCACGGCGACCTGCATGCGGCCAACGTCCTCACCGCGGACGGCACCTTCTGCGGCGTGATCGACTTCGGCGACCTCTGCGTGGGCGATCCGGCCCGCGACCTCGCCGCGCCCTGGTCGTTGCTGCCGGACGGCGCCGTCGACCGCTTCCTTGACGCCTACCGGCCGGCCCCGGACGCCGCGACCCTGCGCCGGGCCCGCGGCTGGGCCGTGCGGCAAGCCCTCGGCGGAATCCTCATCGGTGACGCCGGCATCCACGGCCGCCCCGGCGGCAAGCCCAGCTGGGGCCCGCCGGCCCGGGCGGCCCTACGGCGACTCGTCGCAACGGCCCGCTGAGCGACCGGGTCGGGCAGGCCGCCGTAACGCACGGTCAGGCGTCGCTGCCGAAGTCGGGTACTCCGGCGGACAGCAGGTCTTCGGCACCGCCTTCCAGGGCCCTGGCCGTCTCGGTGGAGCGGCCGAGCATGGTCTTCTCGTAGGTGCGGACCGCGTCGGCGACGGTGGCGGCGTTCGCGAGAGCGAGGGCGAGTTCGCAGGCGTCGAGCATGGCGAGGTTGACGCCGACGCCGAGCGGGGGCATGAGGTGGGCGGCGTCGCCGAGCAGGGTCACCGTCGGGTTGGGCTCCCAGGTGTGCGGTACGGGGAGAGCGAAGATCGGGCGGTCGACATAGCGGCCCTCGTTCTCGGCGATCAGCCGGCGCATACGGGGTGACCAGTGGCCGTACTCGCCGAGAAGCAGGGCGCGGATGCCGTCGGTGTCCTCGGTCCGCAGGCCGCTCGCGCTGATCCAGCCGGCCGGGACTCGTCGGATGATGTAGACGCGGATGTGGTTTCCGCTGTTGCGCTGGGCGAACAGGGCTCGCTCACCGTCGGCCGCGTGGGCGCTCCCCTGGCCGACGAGTTCGGCGATGTCCGGGTGCCGGTTCTCGACGTCGGCGAACCAGGCCTCCAGGAAGCTCACCCCGGTGTACCCGGGGACGGCGGGGGACACGGCCGGGCGCACCCGGGAGGAGGCGCCGTCGGCGCCGATGACCAGATCGGTCTCGACGCTGGTGCCGTCGGCGAAGTGCAACCGCCGCGGCCCGTCGGCGGGTCCGCTGACCATGTCGAGGCCGCGGCCCCACTGCACGGTTCCCGGCTGTACAGAGTCGAGCAGCAGGTCGCGCAGCTGGCCGCGGTCGATTTCCGGCTTGAACAGCTCGTCGGCCTGCGGGACTTGATGTGACGTGATGGTGCCGGCCGGATCCATCTGGCGCATTTCCTGGCCCTCGGGACGGGCCAGTGTGAAGAACTCGTCGAGCAGGCCGGCTTCCCGCAGGGCGATCTGACCGTTGTCTGCGTGCAGGTCGAGGGTGCCGCCCTGGTTGCGCGCCTCGGGGCCGGGGTCACGTTCGTAGACGGTGACCGCTATGCCGCGTCGCTGGAGGATGCGGGCGCAGGTCAGTCCGCCGGGTCCGGCGCCGATGATGCTGATGCGGGCACGGGTGGGCGCTGGGGAGTTCATTGGTGGTTCCCTTCGTCGGCGAAGAGGGGTGAGGAGGTGGCGGAGGGGGTGAAGGAGGGGCGAGCGGGCACCGCTCCAGTACTCGCAATGAAGATAAAAACAGAGCGAATGGAAAAGTGCAACGACTCTACTTAGCGATTGATTCGACTATCGGGTACGCTCCAGCCATGAACGCGCCCTCTGTCAGCCGCCGCGACCGCAAGAAGGCGGCCACCCGGCAGGCGATCGCCGACGCCGCACTGCGACTGTTCCTGGAGCACGGCTACGACCAGGTGAGCATCCGTGACATCGCCGACGCCGCCGACGTGTCGACCGCCACGGTGTTCAAGCACTTCAGCGGCAAGGAAGCGCTGGTGTTCGACCAGGAGGAGGACCGGGAGTCGGAACTGATCGCCGTGGTGCGGCAGCGGCCCTCCGGTCAGACCGTCCCCGACGCCCTCCGAGAGCACGTCCTGAACACCTGGCCCTCGATCGAGGCACATCCTCAGTCGGCCGAGTTCACCAACCTGGTGAACTCCACGCCGGTGCTGCGCGCGTACGCCGAACGCATGTGGACCCGGTACACCGACAGCCTCAGCGCGGCCATCGCCGACGAGTTCGGCGTGGAGCACGACAACCTAGCCTGCGTGGCCCTCGCCCGATTCGTTCTCGAGATCCCGGCCCTCGCTCGCGGGCGGCAGGACCGCCGGGCCGCCGTCGAGGCAGTCTTCGACATCCTCACCCACGGCTGGGAACCGCCGAGCAGGCCGCCTGCGCCGTAGCGCCCGCCGGCGGGCCGTGCCGCCCGCAGCCCCCTGAGCAGCGAAGCGCGCCCTACGGCCCCGCCCTCAGATCCAGGGACGGACGTAGACGCGGGTCATGACGGGCGCTGCCGGATAACGTGTGGATTCGCAGTCGTCGCAAAGCAGGCAATCCACCCCTTTCCTCTCTTCTGTGAGGCGGTCCGTCATGAGCCTGAGCATCCGCAACCAGATTCCCGGCACCGTCACGGCCGTCATCCCCGGTGAGGTGATGGCGACCGTGAAGGTGCGCCTCGACGGCGGCCAGGACCTCACCGCCGCGATCACCCTGGAGGCGGTCAGGGAGCTGGCGCTCGCCGAGGGCTCGGCCGTACGCGCGATGGTGAAGTCCACCGAGGTAGCGCTCGCCACCGGCCGGCTGTCGGGCGTCTCCATCCGCAACCAGCTGCCCGGCACGGTCAGCGACGTCACCACGGGCGGGGCGATGGCCACGGTCAAGGTGACGGTCGACGGGGGCGAACTGACGGCCGCGATCACCAAGGACGCGGTCACCGACCTCGGCCTGACGGCCGGCTCACCGGTGGTGGCCCTGATCAAGTCGACCGAGGTGTCCCTCGCGACCGCGTGACGGCCCTTCAGAGCCGGTCAGTGTTCGCCGCGCTGTCGGCGGATCCTCGCGGCCACCTCGTTCTCCTCCGTCTCCCACCAGGGGCGGACCCGTTCGGCGGACAGGGCGGACGGGGAAGAGGGGGCGGACGGGGCAGACGGGCTGGACGGAGCGGGGGCGGGGATCGCGGCGGCCTGCTGCAGGTCCAGGTGGCGGTCCAGAGCCGCCGCCTGTACGCGTTCCGCCCGCGCCCACTGGAACAGGATCGACAGCAGGAACGGCAGCGCGACCAGTTCGGCGATGGTCAGCATCGCGCCGCCGCCGATCTGCTGGTCGTGCCGCACGTCCGGGGACCAGGACGGGTGGTGGTGCAGATACCAGGCGCCGGCGATCAGCGTGCCGTGCGTCATGACGACCACGCCCGGGATCGCGTCGATCACACCGTCGAGGAAGACCAGGGCCGCCCGGACCGGGTGGGTGCACCAGGCCGGGAGGGTCTCCTCCCGGGTCAGCACCGGTACGACGAACAGACAGCCCACCACCAGCAGGTGCAGATACATCAGCTCGTGCAGCCAGCCCACCCGCAGCGCGGTGGCGAAATACGGGGTGAAGTAGATCGTCAACTCGGCGGTGAGCACCAGCGCCGTACTGACCAGAGGGAACGTCAGGAAGCGGACCAGGCGGCCGGTCATCGTGCGGCGGAGCCGCGCCGCCGCGGGCTCCGGCAGCGCCTCCGCCGCGAGACGGAGGGGATCGCCCAACGCCAGGCCCAGGGGCGCCACCAGGTCGAGCAGGATGTTCTGGACGGCAGCCGGCCAGAACAGCACGTGGTCGTAGACGGCGAGGGCGGACATCGTCGCCACCACCACCGTGCCCAGCCCCAGGAACGTGAAGGCGACCGTGCGGACCGGCGACCAGGGCTCGCCCTGGGCACGTACGCGCAGCACGCCCCAGCCGTACAGGCCGCCCAGAACCACGACCAGCAGCAGCGCCGGTACGTCCAGCTGCCACGACGTCAGCAGCCGGTCCGCGGTCAGCTCGGCCATCCGGCTCCCCCTTCTTGGGTTCGGGACGAAACGGGTCAGGTCAGACCCACTGCGCGACGCTATACCCGGGCCGCCCGGCATTCGCAGCGGGGTTGCGCGCGACACGCCCGGCGCGAGGCCGGCCGCTCGGGCAACGGCGACGACCCGCGTCACAGTTCTGCGCCGAGCCGAGCTGACCCACGCCCCGCCCCGGTCCCTGCCCTCCCCCTACGACCGGACCTCCCCCGGCCCGTGCCGAAGTCGGCGCCCCGGCGCTTGCCCCACTCCCTCACCCGCCCGTCGCCGGACTCCGGGCTCCTTCGCCCGGCCGGGGGCCGAACTCGCCCGCCCGGCACTTGGCTTGACTTCCTCGGCCGCCCGTCGCCCGGGCTCCCCCGCCCCGGCCGTGGCTCAACTCCCCGACGTCGCCCGAGACTTAACTTCCCCGTCACCCGGCCGCAGCCGTCGACCCCCGACCCCTGGCCGAACTCGGCTCGCTCGCAGGCTCCTTGGCGGTGCCCTCTCCGGCGGCCAGCAGCAGCGCCTGCGCATCGCGCGGGCACTGGCGGTCCGCCCCCGGGTCCTGCTGATGGACGAGCCGTGCTCGGCCCTCGACCCCACCTCCACCCGGCGCGTGGAGGAGACCATCCAGGACCTGGCCGGCCAGGTCACGATCGTGATCGTCACCCACAACATGCAGCAGGCGGCGCGTGTCTCCCAGCAGTGCGCGTTCTTCCTGGCCGAACAGGGCACCCCGGGCGGCATCGTCGAACACGGCGCCACGGAGGCCGTCTTCAACTCCCCGCAGGACCAGCGGACCGCGGACTACGTGGCGGGCCGGTTCGGCTGAGCCGGCTCAGCAGTACGGGGGCTGGTTGGTGAGCGAGGCGGCCACCCGCATCCAGACGCCGAACTGCCGCTACAGCGCCGGGAGTTGGCCACGGGCCTGGACGGTACGGCTGTCGGTGGCCGTCACTCCCGGGATGCCGAGGAGAACGGCGGGGACCGAGGCGGACTGCCAGCGGACGGCGAGCGTGGAGTCGCCGTCCGGCGGGGCGGGCCGCTTCGGCGCGGGCGAGAGGGCCTCGGCGACGGCCTCCTCGAACGCCCGGCGGGCCTCCTCGGACGGGCGCAACTCGGCGGCGAACCGGTCCCGGGCGTACTTCACCGGGACGGTGGCGACCGATTCGTCCCACGCCGTCATCTCGACGCCGCGTCGTCACCCGTGAGGGCCACGACGGGGACGCCGAGCGCGGCGGCGGTGGCGTGCCCGAGCCCGATCTCGCCGGCCGGGCGGCCGTCCAGCCAGATGTCCTCGATCTAGTGGCCCATGAAGCTCTGGCTGAGCACTCCGAGGGCACCGGCCCGGGCGTGATAGCGGACACATATCGCGGCGTCGTGCCCGTCGGTGAGCCCTTCCAGCATGCCCATCCGCTTCGGCTTGCCGCGTACCAGGCGGGCGGCGGGGTGCAGGGCCTCGGGGAGCAGGTTCCGCATGGGGCCATGGGCGTCGTTGACGAGCAAGTCGGTGGCCCCGGCGGCGACCGCGCCGCGAAGTGCGGCGTTCACGTCCTCTGCCATCATCGTCCGGCCGCGTTGGTAGTCCCGGCCGCCGGGCTGCACATCGTCCCGGTCGACGAGCCCGGTGATGCCTTCCATGTCCACGCTGAGGTAAATACGCACGCGCTGAGACCATCCAGACCCTACGTATTGTAGGTTCCCCATCGGCCACGGCGGCACGTCAGCTCATCGGGGGTACTCATGCAGGGCACGGACACACAGGAGGCGCGGCGCAGCCTCGCCCCCACGGTGGCGATGCTGGTGGTGAGCCTGCTGGTCGCGGCGGTGGGCGTGTACGAGCTGTCCGGCTTCGGCCTGCACAGCCTCGACCGGCGCCCGCACCTGTTCAGCGACGGGCTGGCGACGGGCGGGGTGATCGTCGCGGCGGTGCTGGCGGGCGCGGCGGTCGGGAACCTGGCGTGGGTGCTGGTGGCACGGCGGCGGGCCGGGCGGGAGTGCCCTGGTCCCGAATGCTCGTGAGCGGGAGTGCCCGTAAGAATCCGGGGCCCCTTTCACACCGTTTTCCGCACCGCGGCCGGCCGCTCCCCCCACTCCCGCCGTTACCCTACAGCCTGTAGCGTCAGCCCCCTCCGTCATCGTTCCCGTCCCCAAGGTGACCTGTCACCATGCCCCCACACCTGTCGGCCCTGATCCCCCCACGCGCGTCCACCGACCGCCGCGCCCCCGCCGCCTCCGGCGGCGCACTGCGCAGACGGGCCGCCGACGCCACCGTCTGGTACCTGCGTCTGATCGCCGTGCTGAACATAGTGGCAGTGATGTCGCTCCCGTTCCGCCAGGAGGTCGACGAACACAACAACGGTCGCATCACCCTCCACCTCCACCGGCAGCACGCCCACCACTCCGGCCAGTTCTTCACGCCGTACCTGGCCACGGCAGGTCTGGTCTCGGCGGCCCTGGCGATCTTCTTCGTCCTGGTGATGCGCCGCCGCAAGCGAGCGGCATGGGTGGTCAACGTACTCCTGTCCACGCCCCTCTTCGCCCTCTACGTCCTCGCCCTCACCCAGCACGAGTACCGCGCCCACGTCTTCAACTGGGTCTCCGCCGCCCTCACCGGCCTGTTCGTGGCCGCGCTGCTGATCAGCCGCCGCGAGTTCAACGCGGTGGGCGACCCGTCGAACCCGAGGCTGGCGCTGGCGGTGGGCGTGGGCGGCGTGGCCGTCACGGGCGGCCTCGGCACGCTCCTGGTCCACGCGACGAACAAGCTCCCGGGCGCCACGCTCCCCGACGAGATCGCCTACACGCTCCTGCGGGGCGTCAGCGTCGGCCCGCTCGCCGACCACGTCACCGCGGTCCACGCCCCCCGCTGGACCGACATCATCATCAACGTCCTCCTCGCGGCGGCCTTCTGCCTGGTCCTGTACGCCTGCTTCCGCTCCCCCCGGGGCCGCCGCCTGCTGAGCCTGGAGGACGAGACGAAGCTGCGGTGTCTGCTGGACCGGCACGGCGCCCGCGACTCCCTCGGCTACTTCGCCCTGCGCCGCGACAAGGCGGCGATCTTCTCCGCCACCGGCAAGGCGGCGGTCACCTACCGGGTCGTCGGCGGCGTCAGCCTGGCCTCCGGCGACCCGATCGGTGACCCGGAGGCGTGGCCCGGCGCGATCGACGCCTGGCTGGCGGAGGCGCGCCGGCACGCGTGGACCCCCGCTGTCATGGGCGCGAGCGAGGAAGCGGGGACCATCTACGCCCGCCACGGCCTGGACGCCCTGGAACTGGGCGACGAGGCGATCGTCGACATCGCCGACTTCACCCTCGAAGGCCGTCCGATGCGGGTCGTCCGCCAGGCCCACAACCGGGTCCGCCGAGCCGGCTACACGGTCCGCATCCGCCGCCACGAGGACATCCCGCCCGACGAGCTGTCTCTTCTGATCGACCGAGCCGACCACTGGCGCGACGGCACCACGGAACGGGGCTTCTCGATGGCCCTGGGCCGCCTCGGCGACCCGGCGGACGGCCGCTGCGTGATGCTGGAGTGCCGGGACGCCGACGACGTGCCCCGCGCCCTCCTCAGCTTCGTCCCCTGGGGCGACCACGGCCTCTCCCTGGACCTGATGCGCCGCGACCGCGGCTCCGAGAACGGCCTGATGGAGTTCATGGTCGTGGAACTCCTGCTCAGGGCAGCCGAGTTGAAGGTGGACCGGGTCTCCCTGAACTTCGCGATGTTCCGCTCGGTCTTCGAACGCGGCTCCCGCCTCGGCGCGGGCCCGGTCCTGCGCCTCTGGCACGCCACCCTGACCTTCTTCTCCCGCTGGTGGCAGATCGAGTCCCTGTACCGCGCGAACGCGAAGTACCGCCCGGTGTGGGAACCGCGCTACCTGCTGTTCGCGAGGAGCAGCGACATCCCCAGGATCGGCCTGGCGAGCGCCCGCGCCGAGGGGTTCCTCACGATTCCCTGGGGGGCGTGACCGGGCCGGACGGGAAGCGGCGGTTCACGCGCGTGGGGCTGCGCCGCCCGCGAATCCCCCGCCCACCGTGAAGCCGATCACCGCGCCGCCGCCCTCGCGGCGGAAGGCGAAGGGGGCTCCGCCGTGGGCCATCGCGACCTCGCGGACGATGGAGAGGCCGAGGCCCGAGCCGGGGAGGGAGCGGGCGTCCGCGGCGCGGTAGAAGCGGTCGAAGATCCGGATCAGGTCGCCCTCGGCGATGCCGGGGCCGCGGTCGAGGACCTCGACGCGGACCGTGCCCGGCCGGGCGGGGCCGGTGACGTTGATCTCGATGGGGGCCTTGCCGTACCGGTCGAACTTGGCCGCGTTCTCGACGAGGTTGGAGACCGCCCGCTGGAGCATGCCGGGGCGGCCGTCGGTGATGGTGTCGCCACTGGCGCGGACCAGGACCTCGCGGCCGGTACGGCGGCGGGACAGCCCGGCGACGTCCTCCGCGATGTCGGCCAGGTCCACGCGCTGCGGCGGCTCCGCGTCGGACTGCCCGGCCGCGAGGTCGACCAGCTCGTTGACCAGGTCGGTCAGCTCGCGCGCCTCCTGGCCGAGGTCCGCGACGAGTTCGTCGCGGGTGGCGGGCGGGAGTTCGTCGATACGGCGCAGGAGGGAGATGTTCGTACGGAGGGAGGTCAGGGGGGTACGGAGTTCGTGGCCGGCGTCCTGGACCAGGCGCCGCTGGTCCTCCTCCGACTGGGCCAGCCGCCCCAGCATCCGGTCGAAGGCCCTGCCCAGGCGGCCCACCTCGTCGAGTCCCGTCACGGGGACCTGGACGTCGAGCTGCCGGGTGCGGGCCACGTCCTCCGCGGCCGAGGTGAGGATCACCAGCCGCCGGGTGATCCGGCGGGCCAGCCACCAGCCGAACAGCCCCGCGGCCACGACCACCACCGCCATCAGCACCAGCGTCCGCTGCTGGAGCGCCCGCAGCAGGTCCTCCGTCTCGCTGAACTCCTGTGCCACCTGTACCGCGCCCCGGCCGTCGCCGAGCGCGACCGTGGCGATCCGGAACAGGTCGTCGCCGACCCGGACGTCCTTGCGCTGGACCGTCTTCCCGGCCGTCTTCGCGGTGGCCGCCGCCCTGTCCTCGTCGGTGACGGGCAGCACCGGCCTGCCGTGGTCGACGATCTGGCCCTGCGCGCCGAGCACCTGGACGTCGGTGCGGGCCGGGCGGACCACGTCATGTCCCGACCGGGAGGAGGAGAAGTCCTCCGGGACCATCCTCTGGTGCTTGACCTCGTCCTGGACGTCGGAGACGACCTGCGTGAACACCGACTGCTCGTCGACGCGGACCAGCCGGGCGGCGGCGTTGTAGGACAGGATGCCGACGACGATCGTGACGACGGCGGTGACGGCCGCGAAGGAGACGACGAAGGTGGTGCGCAGGGAGACGAGTCTGGGCCGACGCCGCAGCAGCACCCGCCGGAGCCGCTGAAGGCGGACCACTCAGTCCTCCCGCAGCACGTAACCCACGCCCCGGACGGTGTGGATCAGCTGCGGGGCGCCGGGCTCGTCGAGCTTGCGGCGCAGGTAGCCGACGTAGACGGCGAGGTTCTTGGAGCCGGGGCCGAAGTCGTAGCCCCAGATACGGTCGTAGATCGTGGAGTGGTCGAGGACGATCCCGGCGTTGCGGACGAGCAGTTCCAGGAGCTCGAACTCGGTGCGGGTCAGCTCCAGCTCGCGGCTGCCGCGCCAGACCCGGCGGGCCTGGAGGTCCATCCGCAGGCCGGCCGCCTCGACCTGCCGGTCGGAGACCTGCGGTTCCCGGCCGGGGTCGGCGACGGCGCCGGACCCCACGCCCGTGGTCACCGGGGAGGTGCGCCGCAGCAGGGCCCGCAGCCTCGCGAAGACCTCTTCCACGTCGAAGGGCTTGACGACGTAGTCGTCGGCGCCGGCGTCCAGTCCCGCGATCCGGTCGGCGGTCTCGACCAGCGCGGTCAACATCAGGATGGGGGTGCGGTCGCTCTCGGCGCGCAGCACGCGGCAGACCTGGAGGCCGTCGATGCCGGGCATCATCACGTCGAGGAGGAGGACGTCGGGCCGGTCACGGTGGGCGTGCGCCAAGGCTTCCACGCCGTCCGCGACCGCCGTCACCTCATAACCCTCCAGGGTGAGCGCCCGCTCGAGGGCGTGTCGGATGGCGCGGTCGTCTTCGGCGAGCAGCACAGTCTGGGGCACGCCCCCAGTCTGCCAAGGCTCCGGGGGTTCGGCCGGAGTGAGCGGGCCTACGATCACCCTTTTTACCTGCCTCTCACCCTTACAGAAGCAACGGGCCTGGAGTTTTGACTGTCGCTTACGGGGCTCACCTCAGCTCACGGCCAACCTCGCCAGCTGCTCCTCGAACGGCACGACCGGCAGAGGCTCGAGCTTCTCCGGCCTGGCCCCGCTGAGCCCCGTCATCAGCGCCGCCAGCTCCCCCGCCGCCCGTTCGATCCGGTCGTCCAGGCCCTCCGCGCCCCAGTCCTCCGACGCCGCGTACACGCCCGTCGGTGCGACCACCGCCCGCAGGTACGCGAACATCGGCCGCAGCGCGTGCTCCAGCACCAGCGAGTGCCGGGCCGTACCCCCGGTCGCCGCGATCAGCACCGGCTTGCCCACCAGCGCTTCCTTGTCCAGGACGTCGAAGAACGACTTGAACAGGCCGCTGTAGGAGGCCGTGAACACCGGCGAGACCGCGATCACGCCGTCCGCCTCCGTCACCGCCTCCTGCGCGGCCGCCAGCTTGCGCCCCGGGAATCCGTTCGTGAAGTTGTGGGCGATCTCGACCGCGAGGTCGCGCAACTCCACGACCTCGACCTCGACACCGGCGGCCTGCCGGCCCACCGCGGCGGCCAGCCGGTCGGCCAGCAGCCGGGTGGACGAGGGCACACTCAGCCCCGCCGAGACGACGACGAGCTTCATGCCTCGACCTCCTTCTTCTCGGAAGCGGCGGCCTTCTCCGAAGCGGCCAGCAGCGACGCGTGCGTGGGCGCCTCCGGGGCGTCCGCCGGACGGCCGTTCGCGAACTCCTTGCGGAGCACCGGCACGACCTCCTCGCCGAGCATGTCGATCTGCTCGAGCACCGTCTTCAGCGGCAGCCCCGCGTGGTCGACGAGGAACAGCTGGCGCTGGTAGTCCCCGGCGTACTCCCGGAAGGCCAGCGTCTTCTCGATGACCTGCTCGGGCGTGCCGACGGTCAGCGGGGTCTGCTCGGTGAAGTCCTCCAGGGAGGGCCCGTGGCCGTAGACCGGCGCGTTGTCGAAGTACGGCCGGAACTCGCGCACCGCGTCCTGCGAGTTGCGGCGCATGAACACCTGGCCGCCGAGGCCGACGATCGCCTGCTCGGGCGTGCCGTGCCCGTAGTGGGCGTACCGGGCCCGGTACAGCTCGACCATCCGCTTGGTGTGGTCGGCGGGCCAGAAGATGTTGTTGTGGAAGAAGCCGTCGCCGTAGTAGGCGGCCTGCTCGGCTATCTCGGGCGAGCGGATCGAGCCGTGCCAGGCGAACGGGGCGATCCCGTCCAGCGGCCTCGGCGTGGAGGTGAAGCCCTGCAGCGGTGTGCGGAACTTGCCCTCCCAGTTCACGACGTCCTCGCTCCACAGCCGGTGCAGCAGGGCGTAGTTCTCGATGGCGAGGTTGATGCCCTGCCGGATGTCCTGGCCGAACCAGGGGTAGACCGGGCCGGTGTTGCCGCGGCCCATCATCAGGTCCACCCGACCGTCGGCCAGGTGCTGGAGCATCGCGAAGTCCTCTGCGATCTTCACCGGGTCGTTGGTGGTGATGAGGGTGGTGGAGGTGGAGAGGATCAGCCTCTCCGTCCGCGCGGCCACGTAGCCGAGCATGGTCGTCGGCGACGACGGCACGAACGGCGGGTTGTGGTGCTCACCGGTCGCGAAGACGTCCAGGCCGACCTCCTCGGCCTTCAGCGCGATCGCGACCATCGCCTTGATGCGCTCCCGCTCGCTCGGCGTCCGACCCGTCGTGGGGTCCGGCGTGACATCGCCGACCGTGAAGATCCCGAACTGCATGCTCGCTCACCCTCCAGGTTGTTTACGATTCAACTATACCCGGAGAACGAGACCCCACCCACCGGTATTCCCTACGCCTTCCAGCCCGGGTCCCGCCCGGTCTCCGCCAGCAGCCGCTCGAACGCCGACGCTCCCTCCGCCACCGCAACCGGCTCCCCGAACACCCCCATCGCCCGCGCGGTCGGCGCCAGCCCCGCGACCTGCCCCGCCAGCTCCGCCACCACCGCCGGGTCGGCCGACGGCTCCCGCTGCCCGGTGGCCCGGGCCAGATCCCACCCATGCACGGTCAGATCGAGCAGCGCCATCGCGCCCACCGTGCGCGCGGGCATGTCCATCGCCCCCGCCTTGCCGTCCTCCGCCCCGGGCACGGACCAGGCCGCCACCAGCCGCTCCGCCTCGTCCGCGAACCGCTCCCGCCAGTCGGCGCCCTCCCCGACCCGGTCGGGGGTCCGCGTGAAGTCCACCGACCCCTTCTCGGCCAGCTTCTGGAACTCCACGATCACCTGGAAGAGATGGTTGACCAGGGCCTTCACGTCGTACTCGGCACAGGGCGTGGGCCCCCCGAGCGTCCCGTCCGAGATCCCCCGCACCACCGGCAGGGCCCCGTCCCGCGCCCTCCCCAGCAGCTCACCGATGCCGTACTCCTGCGCGCTGTCCGTGTTCGTCTCCATGCCCACGACCGTACGAACGCCCACAGCCGCCCCTCTTGAACAAACGCGACGCCGCATCGGACGAACACGACACGCCGCGTCCGGACGTACGATCCGGCCATGGCCGCCGCCCCCGTCCACGACACCCGCGGGATCGTCGACCCCGCCGGACTCCTGTCCCGCGTCCGGTTCCGCCGCCACCGGCCCGCCGAGCCGCTGCGCCGGCACATCGAGACGTACTGGCTCATCGACTGGGACCTGCCCGAGCCGTACGTCTCCCACCTGGTCCCGCACCCGTCCGTCAACCTCACCTTTCAGTGGGACGAGGACGAGGGCGCGCCCTACGCCGAACTGACCGGCGTCGCGCTCGGCCTCTACGCCCGCAAGCTGACCGGCCGCGGCCGGGTGTGCGGCGTGAAGTTCCGCCCCGGCGGCTTCCGGCCGTACGCCCCGGCCCACCCGGTCTCCCACTGGACGGGCCGGGCGCTCCGGGCGAGCGAGGTGTTCCCGCAGGCCACGGCCGACACGGCCCGGAACATCGTCATCCCGGCCGACGACCACGACCGGGTGGTCGCCCTGGACGCCTTCCTCCTCGCCCGCGCACCGGTCCCCGACCCCCAGGCCGACCGGGCCATGGCCCTGGCCGACCGCATCCGCTCCGACCGCACGGTCAGCCGGGTCGCCGACTTCGCCGAGAGCCAGGGCCTCTCGACCAGAGCCCTGCAACGCCTGTTCTCCTCGTACGTCGGCATCACCCCGAAGTGGGCCATCCTCCGCCACCGGATCCACGAGGCCCTGGAACGGGCGGGGAGGGAAGGAAAGGAGGACGTGGACTGGGCGGCCCTGGCCGCCGAACTGGGCTACGCCGACCAGGCCCACCTGATCCGTGACTTCAAGGCGACGGTCGGCGTGCCACCGACGGCATACGCGGCCAACGGCTGACCGCGGACCGGGCATGCGCTCGGCGTGCCGCCCGGAAGACCCGGCCCGCCGCCGCGGCCGCCGTACCGTCCGTGCGCGGACGGGTATCGCGTCCCTTGGTGCGAAGGGGATCAGCGCCTACACCGTCAGCCGGATCGGCTCCTGGTGTTCCCGTCAGAAGGCGTACGGATCCCCGGTCGCCAGCACCAGTACCCGCTGCTTGTCGTTCGTACGGTCGTGGTCCTCCGCACCCCCGCCCCACGCCACGTCGACCCCCAGCGTCACCTCCGACGGCCGCTCCCGCAGCCGTACCGGAACCACCAGCTGCTCGCCCGGCATGTCGAGGGTCAGCGGCCCGGTGCCGCACACCACCTCCCGGTCGCCGGTGCGCGCGCAGGCGGCCGGCAGCTGCTGCGCGTCCGCCAGCGCCGCCGACCAGCTCAGCCGCACAGTCGCGTCGGACACGGTGTCCGGCCCGAGATTGCGCGGGGTCACCCGGACCTCCACCAGGTCCTCGCTCATCACCGCCGACCCGTGCACCTCAATATCGGCGTCCCCGGCCCACGCGGTACCGCCCGCCCCGACCACCAGCGCACCCACCGCCACCGCACCGACCACCGCAAGCCCGCAACGACGCATTGCCATGGCACCCGTCCCGTCTATCCCGTCCATCCCGTCCGTCTCCGGCGTTCGTACGGATGTATGCCACCCGAACCCCGCGGCAGGCGCCCTCCAACAGGTGACAGCCGGACGACATGGCAGGCTGCGGGCATGCTGATCGTCCGCTCCGCCACCCTCTTCATCGTCGCCGCCCTCTTCGAGATCGGCGGCGCGTGGCTGGTCTGGCAGGGCGTACGGGAGCACCGGGGCTGGCTCTGGATCGCGGGCGGCATCCTCTCCCTGGGCGCCTACGGCTTCGTCGCCACGTTCCAGCCGGACGCCCACTTCGGCCGCATCCTGGCGGCGTACGGCGGGATCTTCGTGGCGGGCTCGATCCTGTGGGGTGTCGTGGCCGACGGCTACCGCCCGGACCGCTGGGACCTCACAGGCGCGGCGATCTGCCTGGCGGGCATGGCGGTGATCATGTGGGCCCCACGCAACGGAGGATGAGACCGTCACACGACAGACCCGCAGCAGACCCTGAGCGGCCCCCGGAGCCACCCGCAGCCGCCGAATCCGCGACCGGGGACGACGCCTAGACTTTCCCGGACAAGCCGCACCCTCACCCCGCCGAGGAGCACCCCATGGCCCCCTCCCCCATCGCGGTCGTCACCGGCGCAAGCAGCGGAATCGGCGCCGCCACCGCCCGCAAGCTCGCCGAGGCCGGTTATCGCGTGGTCGTCACGGCCCGCCGAGAGGACCGCATCGAGGCGCTGGCCAAGGAGATCAACGAGGCCGGCCACGAGGCCACCGCCTACCCGCTGGACGTGACGGACCGCGCGGCGGTAGACGAGTTCGCGACCGCCTTCAAGACGGTCGCCGTCCTGGTGAACAACGCCGGCGGAGCCCTCGGCGCCGACCCGGTGGCCACCGGCGACCCGGCCGACTGGCGCACGATGTACGAGACGAACGTCATCGGCACCCTCAACCTCACCCAGGCCCTGCTGCCCAGGCTGGAGGCGAGCGGCGACGGCACGGTGGTCGTCGTCTCCTCCACCGCCGGCCACGCCACCTACGAGGGCGGCGCCGGCTATGTCGCCGCCAAGCACGGCGCCCATGTCCTCGCCGAGACGCTCCGCCTGGAGATCGTCGGCAAGCCCGTCCGTGTCATCGAGATCGCCCCCGGCATGGTCAGGACGGACGAGTTCGCGCTGACCCGCTTCGGCGGCGACGAGGAGAAGGCGGCGAAGGTCTACCAGGGCGTCGCCGAGCCCCTGACGGCCGAGGACGTGGCGGACACGATCACCTGGACGGTGACCCGCCCCAGCCACGTCAACATCGACCTCCTGGTGGTGCGCCCCCGCGCCCAGGCCTCCAACTCCAAGGTCCACCGGGAACTGTGATGCACGACCGTCCGGAAGAGGACCCCGCGGCCGCGCTGGAGAGGCAACTGGAAAAACGCCGCCTGGAGCAGGAGACCAAGAACGAACGCCAGGTCTGGTACTTCCTGGCCTACTTCCTCTTCGGCATCCACTTCCTCGCGTTCATCATGATCTACGCGGTCCGGCACGCGAAGTGAGCGGCGGGTAACCCACACGGGCGAACCTCGTCGATCACCCGACCGCCACACGAACATCCACCCTAGGCTCGCACCACACGATCAATTCGACGGCCCTCGGCAGGGATGGCACTCCCGGCCGAGGGCTTCACCATCATGGAAGTGGAGGCTTCCCTGCGGCTGAATGCGAGCCTAACGCGCACCGGTTCATGGACCTCACAGTGCCCGAGTACGCGTACATGTTCGGGTTCTTGCAGGCGGACGGGCATCTACAACAGGGCGTCGGGCAGAAGGGCAGGTTGAGTGTCGAGCTCAGCGCCCGAGGCGCCGATGTCCTGCGAGCCTTCCAGAAATTGACGCCGTACAACAGCAGCGTCACCCAGCGCACCCGGTCCACGAACTTCGCCGAGACTCACACCTCGGCGATCTGGACCCTCTGTTCCCTGGAAGCTGGGACCACACTCAACGAACTCGGCCTGCCCTACGCCGCAAGTCAAAGACGATCGCTCCGCCCCGCGGTCAGTTCTCGCGACGCGGCTACCTTCGAGGCATCATCGACGCTGACGGTTCGGTCGGCTACACAAACCAGGGCTTTCCCTTCGTCTCCTTGACGACAGCCAGCACAGCCATCGGCACCTGCCTCTGCTCCTACGTCCAGGAGGTCACAGAGGCAAAGCGCACGCTCAAGCGCAACGCGCGAGACGGCATCTACAACATCCTCTACACGAAGGGAAGCGCTCAGGAGTTGGCAGCCGATCTCTACTACCCAAGCTGCCTCTCACTGGTACGGAAGCAGGTCGCCGCCGGTTCTTTCAGCTCCTGGGTTCGCCCAGCAGGCATGCAACGCAGGCCGCCGCGAATCGACTGGACCCGCGAAATGGACCGGATCCTGCTCGCCGCACCGACCATCGCCCACGCAGCGGCCGAACTCGGCTACTCGCCGAGCCCCTGCCATAACCGCCGGTGGAAACTGCTTATCGGTGTAGTACCGCTCCCAGACTGAGCGACACGTGATGGGCGCGGCCACGAACACCGCGCGCGCCCATCACTGTTCCTAGCCCTTCACACAGATGAACTGCTTCAGCTTCGCCACGACCTGCACGAGGTCCTGCTGCTGGTCCATGACCTGGTCGATGTTCTTGTAGGCGCCCGGAATCTCGTCCAGCACCCCGGAGTCCTTGCGGCACTCCACACCCCGCGTCTGATCCTCCAGATCCTTGGTCGTGAAGCGACGCTTCGCCGCGTTACGGCTCATACGCCGACCCGCGCCATGGGACGCCGAGTTGAAGGCCTTCTCGTTTCCGAGCCCCTTCACGATGTACGAGCTGGTACCCATCGAACCCGGGATGATCCCGAACTCACCTGAGCCGGCCCGGATCGCGCCCTTGCGGGTCACGAGCAGGTCCATACCCTCGTACCGCTCTTCCGCGACATAGTTGTGATGGCAGGAGATCTCCTGCTCGAAGGTCGGCTTCGCCTTCTTGAATTCCTTGCGGACCACGTCTTTCAGGAGTGCCATCATGAGCGCACGGTTGTACTTGGCGTACTCCTGCGCCCAGTAGAGATCATTCCTGTAGGCCGCCATCTGCGGGGTGTCCGAGACGAACACCGCCAGGTCACGGTCGACCAACCCCTGGTTGTGCGGAAGCGTCTGGGCCACGCCGATGTGGTACTCGGCGAGTTCCTTGCCGATGTTCCGGGAACCGGAATGCAGCATGAGCCAGACGGAATCTGACTGATCGAGACACAATTCGATCATATGGTTGCCGCTTCCGAGCGTTCCCATCTGCTGATGTGCCCGCCCCTCACGGAACTTGACCGCCTCCGCGACCCCGTCGAACCTTCCCCAGAACTCCCCCCACCCGGCCGTCGCCAGCCCGTGGAAGTCCCCCGGCTCCACCGGATCCGCGTGCATCCCCCGCCCCACCGGAATCGCCTGCTCGATCTTCGAGCGCAGCCGCGACAGATCCCCGGACAGGTCGTTGGCCGTGAGCGACGTCTTCACCGCTGACATCCCGCAGCCGATGTCGACGCCGACCGCCGCCGGGCACACGGCCCCCCGCATGGCGATGACCGAACCGACCGTCGCGCCCTTCCCGTAGTGGACGTCCGGCATGACCGCCAGGCCCTCGATCCACGGCAGGGTCGCGACGTTGCGCAGCTGCTGGAGCGCCACATCCTCGACGGCCGCCGGGTCGGTCCACATCCGGATCGGCACCTTCGCGCCCGGTATCTCCACGTACGACATGACTTCCTCATTCCCCCGCGGACAACAAACAAAAAGGACAAAAAGACTTAATAGGCACAGAACGCAAATGCGTCGCCAAGGTCACTGAAATCAGACATGGGACCGGCGTTCACAGCAGTGCGTGCGATACACATTGTCTCCAGGGGGCGCCCCGCTGCGGCAAGCGATTAACCAGCGGGGACACTGGAGCAGGACCGAGCGACCCAGCCGAACGGAAAGGAGCCTGACCGTGCAGCGGAAGGCGTACGTAACCGGCACCGCCGCCCTCCTCGCGGCCCTGCTGGCCGGCTGCACGAGCGGTTCCAGCGGTGGCGCCGACATCAGCGACAAGAACGCGGACACCGGCACCCCCACCACCGCCGCCCAGCCGGGCAAGTACCGCACGCTCCCCGAGGCCTGCGGCGCGGTCAGGCACGACACCCTCGACTCCCTGCTCCCGGGCATCGCCCAGATCACCGACGAGGAGCAGCGCAACAAGGCCTACCAGGGCGAGGCCACACTCACCTACGACACGGACCGCAAGGTCGGCTGCCACTGGAAGGTCGAGTCCACCGCCGCCACGGACCGGCTCTACGTCGACTTCGAACGCGTGGTGTCCTACGACAACGCGGTCAGCGACGACGGCGAGGCACAGACCATCTACACGCAGCGGGAGTCGGCGGCCGGCATCCCCGAGTCGGCGCCCTCGAGCGCGACCGAGACGGACTCGCCGTCCGGTTCGCCGTCCGGTTCGGCGACCGGTTCGGCGACCGGGACGCCGTCTCCGTCCACGTCTCCCTCGGGATCCACCAGCCCCTCCGCCTCGGCGTCCACCTCGACGTCCACCTCGGCCTCTCCCTCGACCACCCCGGCCGACCTCCAGCCCCGTGCCCTCGTCAACCTCGGCGATCAGGCGTATCTCGACGACCAGCTCAGCGGCTCCGGTTCGACGGCCGAACAGCGCACGGTGACTGTGGTGTTCCGCACGTCCAACGTCGTGGTGACCATCCAGTACGAGGAGCAGCCGATGGCCGCCGGGACCGTCCCGGACAGCAAGGAATTGCAGGACAGGGCCCAGAATCTGGCCGCCCACCTGGCCGAGGCCCTCAACAGCTGAGCGCCCGGACACGTCCTCTCCACGCCGCCCGCAAAGCGCGCGAACCGAAACCGCACAGCTCCCTCACCGCGTACCGTGGCCCCTCGGACCCGATCCGACCGCAGGAACCCCGGACGTATGAGTGAAGGAACCATGCAGCGAGTAGCAGTCCAGCGAGACGACCAGCGCGCCCGGAACGAGCGGAACGCACAGCGACGGGCGGGGCGCCTCCGCCGCGGCCTCGTCTGCGCGGCCGCCGTCCCCGCCGTGGCGCTGTTCGCGGCGGCCTGCTCCTCGGACTCCGGCAGCGCCGCGAAGGAGACGGGTGGCGGCTCGAACCCGGCCACCGCACCCGGCAGCTCCGCTGCCGCCCCTTCGCCGACCGTCCAGGCGGCCAAGTACCAGAAGCTGCCGAAGCCGTGCGCGGTGCTGTCACAGAAGACGCTCACGGCACTCGCACCGAAGGGCGCGAAGTCGGGCAAGGAGGGCTCTTCGGACAATGTGGCCACGCGGGGCAGTTGCTCGTGGAGCAGCCTGGACAACAACGGCGTCAAGGGCTCGCAGTTCCGCTGGCTCAACATCGCCTTCCTCCGTTTCGACTCGGACACCAACCGCGGTTCCGGCGCGAAGCAGGCCGCGGCGTACTACACGAGCCAGGTGCAGGACGCCCAGTCCGTGAGCGGCGCCAAGAACACCAGGACCCAGCCGGTGACCGGGATCGGTGACCAGGCGACCGTCGTGCGCTACGACCTGAAGAAGAAGGAGGGCGCCTTCAGGCAGCAGACGGTCGTGGCACGGGTCGAGAACGTGGTCGTCACGGTCGACTACAACGGCGCGGGTCTGGCCGGCGAGAAGACGCCGGACGCCGCCACCCTCACGAAGGCGGCGGAGAAGGCCGCCAAGGAGGCGGTGACCTCGGTGGCAACGGCCAACGGCTCGGGTACGACTCCGAGTTCACCTGCCGCGACGCCCTCGAAATCGGCCTCCACATCACCCTCCGCGAGTGCGTCGCCCTCCAAGTCGTCAGCCAAGAAGGGCTGACCGGCAACACACGCGCCGCACTCATGTGCCACCCTGTTGCGCGCAACAACACGCAAGGGGAGGGGAGTACGGGTGGCCGCGCCAATGCAGCTGACTCGGATGCACCGCGTTCTCATCGGCGTGGTCGTGGCCGGCGCGATGATCATCGCCGGTATCGGCTTCGCCGGCTCGTACGCGGCCGTCCGTGAGCTGGCCATCAAGAAGGGCTTCGGGAACTTCGCCTACGTCTTCCCGATAGGCATCGACGCGGGCATCTGCGTCCTGCTCTCCCTGGATTTGCTTCTCACCTGGATCCGCATACCCTTCCCGCTGCTGCGGCAGACGGCCTGGCTGCTGACCATCTCGACGATCGCGTTCAACGGCGCGGCGGCCTGGCCGGACCCGCTGGGCGTGGGCATGCACGCGGTGATCCCGATCCTGTTCGTGGTCGCCGTCGAGGCCGCCCGCCACGCGATCGGCCGCATCGCGGACATCACGGCGGACAAGCACATGGAGGGGGTCCGCCTCACCCGCTGGCTCCTCTCCCCGGTCCCCACGTTCCTCCTGTGGCGCCGGATGAAGCTGTGGGAGCTGCGCTCCTACGACCAGGTCATCAAGCTGGAGCAGGAACGTCTCGTCTACCAGGCGAGACTGCGCTCCCGCTTCGGCAGGGCGTGGCGCCGCAAGGCCCCGGTGGAGTCCCTGATGCCCCTGCGGCTGGCCCGCTACGGCGTCCCCCTGGCGGAGACGGCCCCGGAGGGCCTGGCGGCGGCGGGCATAGAGCTGCCCTCACGGCCGGCCATCTCGGCTGCGGAGGCACCCGCCGTAGCCGCGGGCAGTCGCTCCGCTGGGGCGGCGCCCGTCCCGCGGCAAGCGGCACCTCCCGGGGAGCAGCGCCCCGAACTGGTACCCAGCCGCCACGTCGAGCAGCCCGCGTACGAAGCGGAGCCGGAGCCCGACCCTCAGCTGAACCCCTGGCTGCACGCGAGGGACCCCCAGCAGATCGAGTACCAGGGCGACTACGACCCGACGTTCGAGCCCCAGTACACCGAGGAGGAGCAGTACGCCGCCTGGCAGCGACAGCAGCAGTACCAGCAGGAGCAGTACCAGCAGGAACTGATCAGGCAGCAACAGCAGTTCCCGCCGGCCCAGTTCGCGGAAGAACAGTTCCCGCCGGAGCAGCGGCCCCTCCCCGAGGAGTCCCCCTCGGAGACGACCGGCAGCTTCCCCATCCCCTCCGGCCCCGGCCGGACCCGTGAGCTCGGCGAGGGCGGCGGCCCCCCGGAGCCGACCGAGGAAGACTTCTACCTGGTCTTCAAGAAGTCCATAGACGGGGGCTACCCCAGCTCGAGCCAGTTCAGGGGCGACGTGGAGGCGACGTACGGCACCACCCTCCCGCAGCGCGAGGCGGAACGCATGGTCAACCGCTTCACCAACCGTCACACGGCGGAACTGCAGGAAGACCACATCGCGTAGGGCGTACTACGTCATGAAAAAGGGGCCCTCTGACCAGAGGGCCCCTTGTTCGTGTCGGCCTACTCCCCGAGCAGCCGCCGCACCCGCTCCTGCCCCACGGCGAGCAGCAGCGTGGGCAGCCGGGGCCCGGTGTCGCGTCCCACGAGCAGGTGGTACAGCAGCGCGAAGAACGTCCGCTGGGCCGTCTTGATCTCAGCCGGCAGCTCCTTGGCGGTCGCGTCGGCGGAGAACCCGGCCTGCACCTTGGGCACGCCGTACACGAGGTGGGTCAGCCCGTCCAGCGACCAGTGGTCGGCGAGCCCGTCGAGCAGCAGCCGTACCGACTGCTGGGACGCCTCGTCGAGGGACTTCAGCAGCTCGGCGTCCGGCTCGTCCCGCACGATGGTGCGCTGATCGGCCGGCACCTGGGTGTTGATCCAGGCCTCGGCCTTGTCGTACCGCGGCCGCGCGTCGTCCACCGACCCCAGCGGGTTCGACGGGTCCAGCTCGCTGAGGATCCGCAGTGCCTGGTCCTCGTGTCCGGCGGTGATGTCGGCGACCGACGCCAGCGTGCGGTACGGCAGCGGCCGCGGGGTGCGCGGCAGCTCACCGGCGGCAGTGCCCACCGCACGCGAGTGCCCGGCGACGTCGGCGGGCAGCGCGGTGCCCTCGCTCACCTTCGCGTCCAGCTTGTCCCACTCGTCGTAGAGCCGCTGGATCTCCTGGTCGAAGGCGATCTTGAAGGACTGGTTGGGCCGGCGGCGGGCGTAGAGCCAGCGCAGGAGCTGCGGCTCCATGATCTTCAGGGCGTCGGCGGGCGTGGGCACGCCACCGCGCGAGGAGGACATCTTCGCCATTCCGCTGATGCCCACGAACGCGTACATGGGCCCGATGGGCTGCTTCCCGCCGAAGATCCCGACGATCTGCCCGCCCACCTGGAAGCTCGACCCCGGCGAGGAGTGGTCGACACCGCTCGGCTCGAAGATGACACCCTCGTACGCCCAGCGCATCGGCCAGTCGACCTTCCAGACCAGCTTGCCGCGGTTGAACTCGCTCAGCCGGACGGTCTCGCCGAACCCGCACGCGGTGCAGACGTACGTCAGCTCGGTGGTGTCGTCGTCGTACGACGTGACGGTCGTCAGGTCCTTCCCGCAGCCGCCGCAGTACGGCTTGTACGGGAAGTATCCGGCGGAGCCCGCGGAACCGTCGTCCTCGCTCGCCGCGCCCGAGCCCTCCTCGGCCTCCAGCTCGGCCTCGTCGGCGGCTTTCTGCTGCTGCTTCTTCGCAGGGGCCTTCTTGGTCCGGTACTGGGCGAGGATCGCGTCGATGTCACCGCGGTGCTTCATGGCGTGCAGGATCTGCTCCCGGTACACCCCGGAGGTGTACTGGGCGGTCTGGCTGATCCCGTCGAACTGCACGCCCAGCTCGGCCAGCGACTCGGTCATCGCGGCCTTGAAGTGCTCGGCCCAGTTCGGGTACGCGGACCCCTCGGGGGCGGGCACGGAGGTGAGCGGCTTGCCGATGTGCTCGGCCCAGGACTCGTCGACGCCGGCGACGCCCGCCGGCACCTTGCGGTACCGGTCGTAGTCGTCCCAGGAGATCAGATGCCGCACCTGGTACCCGCGCCGCCGGATCTCGTCCGCGACCAGGTGCGGGGTCATGACCTCGCGCAGGTTCCCGAGGTGGATGGGGCCGGACGGGGAGAGGCCGGACGCGACGACGACCGGTTTGCCCGGGGCCCGACGCTCCGACTCCTCGATGACCTCATCCGCGAAACGGGAGACCCAGTCGGTGGTCTCGGTGCTCTGAGCCACGATCGGCACGTCCTTCTTTCTGACATGGGGCAGCCGGTACGGTCGCACGGCTGACCGCTCCATTGTCCCAGCCGAGGCCGCATCCACGAAAACGGCTTTTCGTCACCGGCGCCCACGCGTGTGCTGCCGCGATCCGCGGGCGGAAAACCGCTTTACCCTCCGTGGGATACTGACTCCATCCATCAATCCACGAGGAGAACGGCTCCCACTCCATGGCCTCGGTCACGTCGCTCACCGGTCTCGTCAATCAGCGCCTCGCGAACGCCCTCTCGGCAACCCTGCCGGAGGCCGCCGTCGACCCGCTGCTGCGACGCAGCGACCGGGCCGACTACCAGGCGAACGGCATCCTCGCCCTCGCCAAGAAGGCTAAGGCCAACCCCCGGGAGCTGGCGACGCAGGTCGTCTCCCACATCGTCACCGGCGAGGACCTGATCAAGGACGTCGAGGTCTCCGGCCCCGGCTTCCTCAACATCACGATCTCCGACCGGGCGATCACGTCGAACCTGGCCGCGCGCTACGCCGACGACACCGGCCGCCTCGGCGTGCCCCTCGCCGCGCACCCCGGCACCACCGTGATCGACTACGCACAGCCGAACGTGGCGAAGGAGATGCACGTCGGCCATCTGCGCTCCGCGGTGATCGGCGACGCACTCGTCCAGCTCCTGGAGTTCACCGGCGAGAACGTGGTCCGGCGCCACCACATCGGCGACTGGGGCACCCAGTTCGGCATGCTCATCCAGTACCTGGACGAGCACCCGCACGAGCTGGACCACAAGGCCGGCGAGGTGAGCGGCGAGGAGGCGATGTCGAACCTCGACCGCCTCTACAAGGCCGCGCGGAAGCTGTTCGACTCGGACGAGGAGTTCAAGACCAGGGCCCGGCGTCGGGTGGTCGACCTCCAGGCCGGCGACCCGCACACGCTCGCCACCTGGCAGAAGTTCGTCGACGAGTCGAAGATCTACTTCTTCTCGGTCTTCGAGAAGCTGGACATGGAGGTCCGGGACGCCGACATCGTCGGCGAGTCCGGGTACAACGACATGCTGGCCGAGACCTGCCGTCTCCTGGAGGAGTCCGGGGTGGCGGTCCGCTCGGAGGGCGCCCTCTGTGTCTTCTTCGACGACATCAAGGGCCCGGACGGCAACCCGGTCCCGCTGATCGTCCAGAAGTCGGACGGCGGTTACGGCTACGCGGCCACCGACCTGTCGGCGATCCGCGACCGGGTCTTCAACCTGAAGGCGAACAGCCTCCTCTACGTCGTGGACGCCCGGCAGTCCCTGCACTTCAAGATGGTGTTCCAGACGGCGCGCAGGGCGGGCTGGCTCAACGACGACGTGGCGGCGTACCAGCTGGCCTTCGGCACGGTCCTCGGCAAGGACGGCAAGCCGTTCAAGACCCGTGAGGGCGAGACGGTACGGCTGGTCGACCTCCTTGACGAGGCGATCGACCGCGCCTCCGCCGTCGTACGGGAGAAGGCTCAGGACCTGTCCGAGGCGGAGATCGCCGAGCGGGGCGCCCAGGTGGGCATCGGCGCGGTGAAGTACGCGGACCTGTCGACGTCGGCGAACCGGGACTACAAGTTCGACCTGGACCAGATGGTCTCGCTGAACGGCGACACGAGCGTCTACCTCCAGTACGCGTACGCCCGTGTCCGCTCGATCCTGCGGAAGGCGGGCGAGGTGGGGCCGGCCGCGCACCCGGAGCTGGAACTGCACGAGGCGGAGAGGGCGCTGGGCCTGCACGCGGACGCGTTCGCGGAGACGGTCGCGGAGGCGGCGACGGAGTACGCCCCGCACAAGCTGGCGGCTTACCTGTACCAGCTGGCGTCCCTCTACACGACGTTCTACGACAAGTGCCCGGTGCTGAAGGCGGAGACGCCGGAGCAGGTGGAGAACCGCCTGTTCCTGTGCGACGTGACGGCGCGGACCCTCCACCAGGGCATGGCCCTGCTCGGCATCAGGACGCCCGAGCGCCTCTGAACCAGACGACGACGGACGGTCCGCCCCTTGAGAGGGGGCGGACCGTCCGTGTTCGCGGGCTCAGCAGCCGCTGGAGTTGAAGTCTCAGAACGCGGCCCTGGTCGCCGGTCCTGCGGCGCCGTCGACGGCGAGGTTGTAGCCGAACCAGTTCAGGTAGCGCTGCAACGCCGCGGATCGTGTGGGCTCCGACGACTCCGTCGACGGCACCGGCGCCGAGGTTGCGGCGGGGGCTGACCTGACGCTTCATGTGATCGCAACCGTCGTTGTCAGTGGGCGCCCTTACAGTCTGTGGCATGGCGACTCTTCCCAACCCGCTGCCCAGGCTGGCGACCGACCCGAGCGGTCGTTCCCTGGGGCTCCAACTCCCGCCCGGGACACTGCTGGACGACACCCTCGACGGCCCCTGGCACCAGCCGTTGCTGTGGTACGCCGGGCAGCCCGCCGGACCCGGGACCTGGACCGCGCTGGGCGCGCCGGCCGCCCGCGCGGGGCTGCTGCCGGTGCTCATCGACGTGACCGAGGTCGACGACTGGGACTTCGCGCCCGGGGAGACGTCGTACCCCGGGGATCACGACGCCGACGAGGTGCTGGAGGACTACTGGGAGGAGGACCCGCCGGACGGCGAGGAGTGGCCGGGGCTCGCCCTCGCCCCGGCACTGGTCGCCGACCCGGACGCGCGGGCCGCCGATGTCGCCGACGCGCTGAGCCAGGGTCGGCCCTGGCTCAAGGAGCCGCATCTGGCGCTGGTTTCGGCCCGGCGCAGCGCGGACATACCGGCGGCCATCGGCTGGAGCGGTCCGGTGAACTACGAGGAGGACGTGGCCCGGCTGTGCGCGGTGCTGCGCTCCTGGGAGGACCGCTTCGGCATACGTGTGGTGGCCCTCGGCCTGGACCATCTCGCCGTCTCCGTGGCCGCCCCGCCCGCCGACCTCGACGAGGCGGAGGCGGTCGCCGCCGAGCACTTCGCGTTCTGCCCCGACACCGTGCTGTCCGGCGCCGACGACACCCTCTCGTCGTACGCCGAGCAGCTGGTCGGCGAGCGGCTGTGGCACTTCTGGTGGGACTGACCCGCCTCAGCCGCTGAGTCCCTCGCCGGTGTGGAAGGGCTCACCGGCGCCAGAGGGACATGCCCCCTTATCCGGCTCCGCAGGCGTCCCGTACTGCCGTCCCACGGGGTGGGATCCGTGCAGGTCAGGCGCGTGGACCGGGCTGACTCGTCCCAAATCGCCCGCGGGGTCTGGCGGTCCGGGCGCCCTGCCCCACAGGCTGGGGGCACACGAGATCGCCGACCGCGCCGATCATGCCGACGACGTCAAGGGAGCCCTCGCATGTCCGCCACGCGTCCCACCCCGGCGGCTCGCCGCCGCCGTTTCCTGGCGGCGGCCCTGGCACTGGTCGCCGCGACCACCCTCAGCGGCTGCCGGGGCGGCGAGGGCGTGCGCGACGAGGGCCCCTCCGCCGCCTCCCTCGCTCAGCCCGCCGACGACGCGGCCCGCCAGGCCGCGCCGCCCAGCGGGAACTCTTAGGCGGGCCACGGGAAGTCCCGGTTGTGCCGGACGTCGAGGTAGCCGCGCAGGTTGGCGGAGAGCGCGGCGGAGCCGCGGCGAGGTCGGCGGGGTAGTGATCCTGGCCGCCGAGGAAGACGTCGTAGACGCGGGCCGGGTGTGCCCTGGTGGTGTCGATCCTCCGGGGTCGACAACCTAACTGCGCAGGGGACTTGGCAGTGCCCGCTGCGAGAACTCACAGCGGGCACCACCTCTGCTCCCTAACGGATCAGCCCAGCATCCGCGCGGCCTCCACGGCCCAGTAGGTGAGGACGTTCTGCGCGCCAGCCCGCTTGATGCCGGTCAGTGTCTCCAGAATGGCCCGGTCGCGGTCGATCCAGCCCTTCTCGGCGGCGGCCTCGATCATCGAGTACTCGCCGGAGATCTGGTAGGCGGCGACCGGCACGTCCACGGAGCCGGCGACCCGGGCGAGGATGTCGAGGTAGGGCCCGGCCGGTTTGACCATCACCATGTCGGCCCCCTCCTCCAGGTCCAGGGCCAGCTCCCGCAGGGACTCCCGCACATTGGCGGGGTCCTGCTGGTAGGTCTTCCGGTCTCCCTCGAGGGACGAGCCGACGGCCTCCCGGAAGGGCCCGTAGAAGGCGGAGGCGTACTTGGCGGTGTAGGCGAGGACGGCGACGTCCTCCCGCCCG
Organism: Streptomyces sp. NPDC005866; assembly: GCF_040629895.1. NCBI lineage: Bacteria > Bacillati > Actinomycetota > Actinomycetes > Kitasatosporales > Streptomycetaceae > Streptomyces > Streptomyces sp. NPDC005866. Next base: position 18,009 of record NZ_JBEXWP010000012.1, on the reverse strand, counting down.
ATCTGGTCGAGGGCGTCGCGGACGACACCGATCTGCCCGTCCATCATCCCGCTGGGCGCGACGACATGGGCGCCCGCGTCGGCCTGCACCTGGGCCATCTCGGCGTACCGCTCAAGGGTGGCGTCGTTGTCGACGCGCCCCTCGGCGTCCAGCACCCCGCAGTGCCCGTGGTCGGTCGTCTCGTCCAGACAGAGGTCCGACATCACGAGCAGTTCGTCGCCGACCTCGGCCCGCACGTCCCGCAGCGCGACCTGCAGAATCCCGTCCGGGTCGGTGCCGGGCGTGCCGAGGGCGTCCTTCTTGCCCTCCTCCGGCACACCGAACAGCATGATCCCGGAGATCCCCGCCTCGACGGCCTCCAGGGCCGCCTTCTTCAGGGTGTCCCGGGTGTGCTGCACGACGCCGGGCATGGCGGCGATCGGCACCGGTGCGCCGACACCCTCGCGCACGAACGCCGGGAGGATGAAGTCCGCGGGGTGCAGCCGCGTCTCGGCGACCATGCGCCGCATGACGGGGGTGGTCCGCAGCCGACGCGGCCGCGTGCCGGGGAAGGAGCCGTACTTCGTCATGTCCCCTACGCTACGCCGGTCACCTGGGCGCACTTGCCGACGTGGCGTCGGCAGCCCTTGGCTCATGAGCCGGGGGCCTGGGGGGCGCGGCCCCCAGCCCCCGGTGCCTCACGTGGTGCTACGCCGCCGCCGGGCCCCCGGCCGCCGCTCGCTCGGCCGCGTCACCGGATCCCCGGCCTCCACCGCGGCGGCCCGCCGCCGCAGCCCGAACTCCGCCAGCGCCTCCGCCAGCTTCGCGACCGACGGCTCCGGAGCCATCACGTCCACCCGCAGCCCGTGTTCCTCGGCCGTCTTGGCCGTGGCGGGACCGATGCACGCGATGATCGTCACGTTGTGCGGCTTCCCGGCGATACCCACCAGGTTCCGCACGGTGGACGACGACGTGAAGAGAACCGCGTCGAAGCCACCGCCCTTGATCGCCTCCCGGGTGTCGGCCGGCGGCGGCGACGCCCGCACGGTCCGGTAGGCCGTGACGTCGTCCACCTCCCAGCCCAGCTCGATGAGCCCGGCGATCAGCGTCTCCGTGGCGATGTCGGCCCGCGGCAGGAACACGCGGTCGATCGGGTCGAAGACCGGGTCGTACGGCGGCCAGTCGTCAAGGAGTCCGGCGGCGGACTGTTCACCCGACGGCACCAGGTCCGGCTTCACGCCGAAGGCGACCAGCGCCTTCGCGGTCTGCTCCCCGACCGCCGCGACCTTGATGCCCGCGAAGGCGCGCGCGTCGAGCCCGTACTCCTCGAACTTCTCCCGCACGGCCTTGACCGCGTTCACCGAGGTGAAGGCGATCCACTCGTACCGCCCGGTGACCAGGCCCTTGACCGCGCGCTCCATCTGCTGGGGGGTGCGCGGCGGTTCGACGGCGATCGTGGGCACCTCGTGCGGTACGGCGCCGTACGAGCGCAGCTGGTCGGAGAGGGTCGCCGCCTGCTCCTTCGTCCGCGGCACGAGCACCTTCCAGCCGAACAGCGGCTTGGACTCGAACCACGACAGCTGGTCGCGCTGTGCGGCGGCGGACCGGTCACCGACCACGGCTATCACCTGCCGGCCGCCGTCCGGCGAGGGCAGTACCTTCGCCTGCTTCAGGGTCTGTGCGACGGTGCCGAGGGTGGCGGTCCAGGTCCGCTGCCGGGTCGTGGTACCGGCGACGGTGACCGTCATCGGGGTGTCCGGCTTACGGCCGGCGGCGACCAGTTCCCCGGCGGCCGCGGCCACCGAGTCGAGGGTCGTCGACACGACGACCGTGCCGTCCGAGGCACCCACCTCGGTCCAGCACCGGTCGGAGGCCGTCCGCGCGTCCACGAACCGGACATCCGCGCCCTGCGCGTCCCGCAGCGGCACACCGGCGTACGCGGGTACGCCCACCGCCGTCGCTACACCCGGTACGACCTCGAAGGGCACACCGGCGGCGACGCAGGCGAGCATTTCCTCGGTCGCGTACGTATCAAGTCCCGGGTCCCCGGACACCGCACGGACGACCCGCCTGCCACCCCGCGCGGCCTCCATGACAAGATGAGCGGCATCCCGCGCGGGCGGGAGCGCAGCGGTGGTTGACGCTCCGTCAACAACCGTTAGTTGAGGCGTGCCTGTGCCCGGATACGGCTCCGACGAAGGATCCGGATCCGTCGGCACGACGGAGACGCCCTGCCTGGCGTGTGCTCTGATCACGTCGAGCACATCGTGCTCGGCGACCAGGACGTCCGCGCTGGACAGTGCCTCCACGGCACGCAAGGTCAGCAGTCCCGGATCCCCGGGTCCGGCACCCAGGAAGGTGACGTGCCCGTGTTCAAGGCCGGCGGGAAGGTTGGTGGGGCTCAATGTGCTCGCTCCCCCATCAGACCGGCCGCGCCCTGGGCAAGCATCTCGGTGGCGAGTTCGCGACCGAGCGCCGTCGCCTGGTCGTTTGTCTCGGGCACGGGACCGGTGGTGGACAACTGCACCATCCGTGTGCCGTCGGTCGTGCCGACGACGCCACGCAGGCGCATTTCCTTGACAGTCTGCCCGTCGGCCAGAAGGTCGGCCAGCGCGCCCACAGGGGCGGAGCAGCCGGCCTCCAGGGCGGCGAGCAGTGATCGCTCGGCGGTCACGGCGAACCGCGTGAACGGGTCGTCGAGTTCCCCGAGCGCGGCGACCAGCGACGCGTTGTCCGCGGCGCATTCGATCGCCAGTGCCCCCTGGCCGGGGGCGGGCAGAACCGTGTCGACCGACAGGAAGTCGGTCACCTCGTCGATGCGGCCGATGCGGCTCAGTCCGGCCGCGGCCAGCACCACCGCGTCCAGTTCGCCGTCGCGTACATGTCCGATCCGCGTGTCCACGTTCCCGCGGACCGGGACGGTCTCGACGTCCAGCCCGTGGCCGCGCGCGTACGCGTTCAGCTGCGCCATCCGGCGCGGCGAACCCGTGCCGATGCGCGCCCCGCGCGGCAGGTCGGTGAACTTCAGCGCGTCCCGGGCGACGATCACGTCGCGCGGGTCCTCGCGCACCGGTACGGCGGCCAGGACCAGGTCCTGGGGCTGCGTGGTCGGGAGGTCCTTGAGCGAGTGAACCGCGAAGTCGACCTCGCCGTGCAGCAGCGCGTCCCGCAGGGCGGTCACGAAGACTCCCGTGCCGCCGATCTGTGCGAGGTGCTCGCGGGTGGTGTCGCCGTAGGTGGTGATCTCGACGAGCTCGACGGGCCGTCCGGTCACCTGGCTCACGGCTTCCGCCACTCGCCCGGACTGGGCCAGGGCGAGTCTGGATCGCCTGGTCCCCAGTCGCAGTGGGTTGTCACTCATGCCGGTCGGTCCTTCTTGTCTGTGCTGTCCACGGCCCGGGAAACGGAGGCCACCGTCTCGGGGTCGAGGTCGAACAGGGTCCGCAGCGCGTCGGCGTACCCGGCACCGCCGGGCTCGGCCGCGAGCTCCTTGACCCGTACGGTCGGCGCGTGCAGCAGTTTGTCGACGACCCGGTGCACGGCCTGCCTGATCTCCCCGCGCTGCCGTTCGTCCAGGTCCGGCAGGCGCCCGTCGAGCCGCGCGATCTCGCCGGCCATCACATCGGCGGCCATGGTGCGCAGCGCGACCACGGTCGGTGTGATGTGCGCGGCCCGCTGCGCCGCCCCGAAGGCGGCCACCTCGTCGGCGACGATACGGCGGACCTGGTCGACGTCGGCGGCCATCGGCGCGTCGGCGGAGGCTTCCGCCAGCGACTCGATGTCCACCAGCCGCACCCCGGCCAGCCGGTGCGCGGCTGCGTCGATGTCGCGGGGCATGGCGAGGTCGAGGAGGAAGAGTGCGGGGGCGGGCCGGACGAAGCCGGCGACCGGCTCGGGTTTGCGCAGCTCGGGGATGCGCCCCATCCGGGCGGCGGTCGCGGCGAGCGCGCCGATCAGCTCCGCGTCGGGCGTATGGCGTCCGGCCTCGCGGATGTCGACCGTGCCGTTGTCCACCCAGGCCGCGTGCTGCTCCAGCTCGGCGGCGGCCATCCCGGCGACGGCGGCCTCGCCCATCACGGAGAAACCGCTCTGCGCGGCCGTGAGGTCGAGCGGGCAGTTCTCGTCGGCGCCGATGCCGGTGGGCCGCTGCACGGTCTGCGCGGGACGGTCGTCCTCGATCTGCGCGACGGGCTCACCGGTGCGCCCCTCGACCGCCGCCGCGACCGCGTCGGCCGTGAGGACCAGCCCGGTCGCCCCGGTGCAGGAGACGGCGACGTCGGCACGTGTCAGCTCGACCGGCACCGAGTCCATCGGTACCGCGCGGGCCACCACGTCCGTGTCGTCGGCCTCGTTCAGGATCTGCGCGAGCCGCTCCGCACGGTCGTACGTGCGGTTGGCCACCACGATCTCCGCGACGCCCGCCCGCGCCAGCGTGGCGGCGGCCAGCGAGGACATCGAACCGGCGCCGATGACCAGCGCCTTCCTGCCCTGCGCCCAGGCCTCGGGGTCGGTGCCGGCGGCGAGCTGTTCCAGACCGAAGGTGACCAGGGACTGTCCGGCCCGGTCGATCCCGGTTTCGGAGTGAGCGCGCTTGCCGACCCTGAGCCCCTGCTGGAAGAGGTCGTTCATCAGCCGGCCGGCGCTGTTCAGCTCCTGTGCCAGGGCTAGCGAGTCCTTGATCTGGCCGAGGATCTGCCCTTCGCCCACGACCATCGAGTCCAGCCCGCAGGCCACCGAGAACAGATGGTGGACGGCCCGGTCCTCGTAGTGCACGTAGAGATAAGGGGTGAGCTCGTCGAGGCCGACCCCGCTGTGCTGGGCGAGCAGCGTGGACAGCTCGGCGACACCGGCGTGGAACTTGTCCACGTCGGCGTAGAGCTCGATGCGGTTGCAGGTGGCGAGCACCGCGGCCTCGCTGGCCGGCTCGGCGGCGACCGTGTCCTGGACCAGCTTGACCTGGGCGTCCGCGGTGAGCGCGGCCCGCTCCAGGACGCTGACCGGGGCGCTGCGGTGGCTCAGCCCGACGACGAGGACACTCATGCCGGCATCACGGCGGGTACGTCCCCGTCGGGTCCCTGCTCGGTGGCCTCCCGGTGCGCGGCGACGGGCGGGACCGCCGCCTCCTGCTCCTCGCCGGCCTTGCGCTGCTCGTGGAAGGCGAGGATCTGCAGCTCGATGGAGAGGTCGACCTTGCGCACGTCGACGCCGTCCGGGACGGTCAGCACGGTCGGCGCGAAGTTCAGGATGGAGGTGACCCCGGCGGCCACGAGCCGGTCGCAGACCTGCTGGGCGACGCCCGGCGGGGTGGTGATGACGCCGATGGAGACGCCGTTGTCGGAGACGATCTTCTCCAGGTCGTCGCTGTGCTGCACGGCGATCCCGGCGACCTGCCGCCCGGTCATCGCCGGGTCGGCGTCTATGAGGGCGGCGACCCGGAAGCCACGGGAGGCGAACCCGCCGTAGTTGGCGAGGGCGGCACCCAGATTTCCGATACCGACGATCACGACCGGCCAGTCCTGGGTCAGACCCAGCTCACGGGAGATCTGGTAGACGAGATATTCGACGTCGTAGCCGACACCGCGCGTTCCGTACGAGCCCAGGTAGGAGAAGTCCTTGCGCAGCTTCGCGGAGTTGACCCCCGCGGCGGCCGCCAGTTCCTCGGAGGAGACCGTGGGTACCGAGCGCTCCGACAGTGCGGTCAGGGCACGGAGGTACAGCGGAAGCCTGGCGACGGTGGCCTCGGGGATCCCTCGGCTGCGGGTCGCCGGTCGGTGAGTTCGGCCAGTTGCCACGGTGCTCCTGCGGGTAGAGCGGGGCTGCGGACGGTCACACGTTCCCAGACCGCCCCGTCCACAGCAGGCTATGTCTTTGTGAACGCGTGCACAAAGATGATGTCCGATTTGCCCGGCCAACGTGACCGGGGTCACGCGCCCCCCGCGCGTTCGCGGGGAACCGGCGCAGACGCGCTCGCGCTCCTTCTTGCATGGGGGCAAAACGGTACACACTCCTCATGAATCCCGCCCCCGAGACCAGCCGCCGTCGATCCTAAGCGACTTTCCGGCCCGTTTGGACTAGTCAGTCAGTGCCTTGCGGAGCCGCTCTTCGTTCACACGCCAGAAGGTGTGCTGTTCACCGTCGACGAGTACGACCGGAATCTGCTCCCAGTACAGATCGTGAAGTTGCGAATCCTGGGTGATGTCCTTCCGCTCCCAGGCAACACCCAGGTCGCCGCACACCTTCTCGACCACGACCTGTGCGTCATCGCACAAATGACAACCCGGCTTACGGATCAGAGTGACCAGATGCGCACGAGACGCAGGTGCCTTCCGGCCGAAGAGAGGACTCATGCGGTCCATTGTCCTGCCCTGCCGCGCCCTTTTCGACTGCCTGTTTAACGGACCGGTCGCGGAGAGTTCATGCCCACCCAACTCGCGCGACTCCGGGACCACCGAACAGACTGGCTATGCTCACGACATGGCCGCTCTCGGATGGCTCACTCCCCGTAGGCGTTCCGCCACGGCGCGGAGCGTGTTGGCAGGCGAGGCCTCGGCGGAGGCCGCGCGCAAGAGCCAGGAAGCCCTGGCCGAGGACGCGTCGGCTCCGGCCGTGAGGCCCTTGTCCCCGGACGCCGCGGAACCGCAGTTCCCGGTACTCGGCGACGACAAGGCCGCCGCGTTCTTCGACCTCGACAACACGGTGATGCAGGGCGCCGCCATCTTCCACTTCGGCCGGGGCCTGTACAAGCGGAAGTTCTTCGAGACCCGCGACCTGGCCAAGTTCGCCTGGCAGCAGGCGTGGTTCCGGCTGGCCGGCGTCGAGGACCCGCAGCACATCCAGGACGCGCGGGACTCCGCCCTGTCCATCGTCAAGGGCCACCGGGTGGCCGAGCTCCAGACCATCGGCGAGGAGATCTACGACGAGTACATGGCCGAGCGCATCTGGCCCGGCACCCGCGCCCTCGCCCAGGCCCACCTTGACGCGGGCCAGAAGGTGTGGCTCGTCACGGCGGCGCCGGTGGAGATCGCCGGCGTGATCGCCCGCCGCCTGGGCCTGACGGGAGCGCTCGGCACGGTCGCCGAGTCGGTCGGCGGCGTCTACACGGGCAAGCTGGTCGGCGAGCCCCTGCACGGTCCTGCGAAGGCCGAGGCGGTACGCGCCCTCGCCGCCGCCGAGGGCCTTGACCTCTCCCGCTGCGCGGCCTACAGCGACTCCCACAACGACATCCCGATGCTGTCCCTGGTCGGCCACCCGTACGCCATCAACCCGGACACGAAGCTGCGCAAGCACGCACGGGAGATGGACTGGCGGCTCCGGGACTACCGGACGGGCCGCAAGGCGGCGAAGGTGGGCATCCCGGCGGCGGCCGGGGTGGGCGCGGTCGCCGGTGGCACAGCGGCGGCGATCGCGTTGAGCCGACGGCGTCGATAGCCCGGGCCGTACGCCACCGCGGCCCGGTGGGGGCTGGTTGCGCGGTTCCCCGCTCACCTGAAGGGGCGGCACCCCGCCGGCGCCGGTGAGCGGCCCCCTCCCCGCCCCCCGCTCACCCGTACGACACGCCGCCCCCCAAAATCCTCGCGCGCCCGAATTATCGCGCAGTCATCCCAACACGCCCTCGACTCTGCCTCAACACGCATCTTTCTGATCAACAACTGATCACGTTGCGGCTCTTGAACCATCCCAAACCGGTTACAGAAGCGACGCAATCGATGATTTGAGCAACTCGGTGTAGCAGTGCCTGCACGAAGCGTTATTCTCCTCAGACGCAAACCGGTACCCCTCCGTCGCTACGACGGGTGAACGGTCCCGCACTGCACGTGATGGAAGCTCTGCCTCTGGGAGTCCCGTGTACCCACACGTCGGGGTTGACGCCTCGGGCCTGGCTACGCTGCGCGCAACGGTCAAAGAGACGCTGCGCGGCCTTGTCCCGACCGCGTACACCGCCCTCGCCACCGCCGCACCGATCGGCCCGTGCTACGCACTGGCCGACAGCAGCGCGGCCGTCGTCAGACGCGGCCGCGCCACCAGCACCGCCGCCACCGCCCGCCGCCCGGCGGCGGACAGCGACAGCGCCCGGATGATGGACCTCGTGGAGCGCGCCCAGGCCGGCGAGTCCGACGCCTTCGGCCGCCTCTACGACCAGTACAGCGACACCGTGTACCGCTACATCTACTACCGCGTCGGCGGCAAGGCGACCGCCGAGGACCTCACCAGCGAGACGTTCCTGCGCGCCCTGAGAAGGATCGGCACCTTCACCTGGCAGGGCCGCGACTTCGGCGCCTGGCTGGTCACCATCGCCCGCAACCTGGTCGCCGACCACTTCAAGTCGAGCCGTTTCCGGCTGGAGGTCACCACCGGCGAGATGCTCGACGCCAACGAGGTCGAGCGCTCCCCGGAGGACTCCGTCCTGGAGTCCCTCTCGAACGCGGCACTGCTCGACGCCGTACGACGCCTCAACCCCCAGCAGCAGGAGTGCGTGACGCTCCGCTTCCTCCAGGGCCTCTCGGTCGCCGAGACCGCCCGCGTCATGGGCAAGAACGAGGGCGCCATCAAGACCCTCCAGTACCGGGCCGTGCGCACTCTCGCCCGGCTCCTTCCGGACGACGCACGCTGAGCCGGGCACGCTCAGCGATACCCAACTCACGGTCGGTGAAGGCCTGTTGCCTTTCTCAGCCGATCAACGGTCGTCCGTAACCCAAGTGCCGAGCCGCTCGTTGTGCGGGATACAGGCTCCCTGTGGTCACGTCCTGGTAGACCCCGATCACACGATCGTGTGGATCGGTCGAGGGCGTGCAACCCTCAGGACCCCCTGGGGAGTCGACCGTCATGACGAGAGGAGGTGCCGCCAGTGATCGCGAACGTATCGGCGCACCGGCGGGCGAACGCCTTCGCCCAGGCCTTGGAGGAGCAGCCCGACCGGGACCCGGCGGCCGTGCGGTCCGAGGGACCGGCGGGCGATCCGCCGGCCGCGGCGGATCGGGCCGAACGGACCGAGCAGGGTGAGCTGTTGGCCCTGGCGACAGGGCTCGCCGAGCTGCCCAAGCCGGTGCTCGACCCGGAGGTCAAGGTCGTCCAGAGGGCCCAGCTGGTGGCCGCGATGGAGGCCATGCTGGCGGAGGGCACCCTGGGCGGGGCGGCGGACGCGTCGGTTCCAGAGCAGCGCACCCACCGGTCCAAGGGCGCGCACCGGGCCAGTCCGCTGGGCAAGTTGCGACCGCGTTCCCGGCTCACCAAGGGGCTCGCCGCGGGCGGCCTGAGCGTCGGTGTGGCCGCCGGAGCCTTCGGCGGGGTGGCCGCCGCCAGCTCCGACGCGCTGCCCGGCGACTCGCTCTACGGCCTCAAACGCGGCATCGAGGACTTCAAGCTCAACTGTCTGTCCGACGGCAACGACCAACGCGGCCAGACCTACCTCGACCAGGCCTCGACCCGGCTGATGGAGGCCCGCCGGCTGATGGACCGGGGCCGTGGCGGCCACCTCGACCACGAGTCCATCGGCGAGATCCGCCATACCCTGTCCGGTATGCAGCACGACGTCACCGAGGGGCACCGGCTGCTCCACGAGGCGTACGAGCGCGATCCGAACTCGCTGGGCCCCATCCAGGCCCTGTCCGCCTTCGCCCAGTCCCACCGAGATGCCTGGGGCGCCCTGCGCGAAAAGCTCCCGGTCCAACTCGGGGACGTCAGCCAGCAGGTGTCGTCGGTCTTCGACGCCATAGACGAAGAGGTCGCCCCGCTGCAGTCCCTGCTCCCCCAGCCGTCCCAGAGCACCGGGGGCGGCACCGGCAGGGAGGGCTCCGGCACGGCGTCCACCGGTTCCTCCGGCAGCCACCGGTCGACGGCCCCGTCGTCCTCCGGCAGTTCCTCCTCCGGCCACGAGTCCGGCACCGGCAGCCCCAGCGGCTCGGCCTCCGGAAACGCCGACAACGGCCTGATCGGCGGTACGACGGGCGGCCTCCTGGACCCCCCGAAGACCGGCACGGGCGGCAGCGCGACCCCGTCGACGGGCAAGTCCCCGTCCGCGGAACCGGATGTCACCTTGCCGCCGCTCCTCCCGGGTCTGCTGCCGGGCCTGGGCATCGACAGCCAGGACGCGAGCGACTGACGTCGAATGGGGTGCCTCTCAATCGAGGGGCACCCCATTCGACGTATCGCCACTCAGAAGAACACCGACCGCCGCTGCACAAGCAACTTGTACAGCGTGTGCTGAATCTGCTCCCGCACCTGATCCGTCAGATTGAACATCAGCATCGGATCCTCGGCGGCCTCCGGCGGGTAGCCCTCCGTAGGGATCGGCTCCCCGAACTGAATCGTCCACTTCGTCGGCAGCGGAACCGCCCCGAGCGGCCCGAGCCAGGGAAACGTCGGCGTCAGTGGAAAGTACGGAATCCCCAGCACCCGCGCCAGCGTCTTCGCGTTGCCGAGCATCGGGTAGATCTCCTCGGCCCCCACGATCGAGCAGGGAATGATCGGCGCCCCCTGCCGCAACGCGGTCGAGACGAACCCGCCCCGCCCGAACCGCTGGAGCTTGTACCGCTCGCTGAACGGCTTCCCGATGCCCTTGAACCCTTCCGGCATCACCCCGACCAGCTCACCCTGACCCAGCAGCCGCTCGGCGTCCTCCGCGCACGCGAGCGTGTGCCCGAGCTTGCGCGCCAGTTCGTTCACCACCGGCAGCACGAAGACCAGGTCGGCCGCCAGCAGCCTGAGGTGACGATTCGCCGGGTGCTGGTCGTGCACGGCGACCTGCATCATCAGCCCGTCAAGCGGCAGCGTCCCGGAGTGGTTGGCGACGATCAGCGCACCGCCCTCGGCCGGGATGTTCTCCATGCCCTTCACGTCGACCCGGAAGTACTTCTCGTACACCGGCCGCAGCATGGACATCAGGACGTGGTCGGTCAACTCCTCGTCGTACCCGAAGTCGTCGACCTCGTAGTCCCCGGTCAGCCGGCGCCGCAGAAACGCGAGACCGCGTGCGACGCGCTGCTCAAGGCCGGCGTCGTCGTGCGGCTCCTCCACGCCCGTCTCGGGGCTCTCCCGGGTCACATGTTCATCCTCCTGCGTGGGGGTCCGCCCGGCGAGAGGCTGGACCTCACGCACCACCCCGGACTCGCGCACCGCCGCCTGCTCGCCGCCGCCCTTGCGCCGGCTCCCCGGACCCCGGCGCCGGGCCGGCCGCTGCACGGCGGCCCCGCGGGACCGGTCGTCGTCGAACGGAATGACCTTGGCGTCCGCCATCGTGTTGCGCTCCTCAGTTGGCGCTCTGCGTCGGTGTCTTCCCGCCGCTCAGGACGGGCAGGGCGGCGATCCGGTCGACGGCCGCGGCCACCGCCTGCGGCGGCAGCAGCCCCGGGGCTCCGGCGCGCACGAAGTCCGCGAACGTCTCCGCCGTCGTGTACCTCGGCTGGAATCCCAGCGTCTCGCGCATCTGGTCGGTGGCGACCACCCGGCCGTGCGTCAGCAGCCGGATCTGCTCGGGCGAGAAGTCGCTCATGCCGAGCGTCCGCACCAGGGACCCGGCCCAGGTGACCGCCGGCAGCAGCAGCGGCACGGTGGGCCGCCCCAGCCGCCGCGAACACTGCGAGAGCAGGAGCACGCCGTCCCCCGCGATATTGAACGTGCCGCTGTTCAGGGTCCCCCGCGCCGGCTCGCGCGAGGCGATCCGCAGGACGTCGATCACATCGTCCTCGTGCACGAACTGCAGCCGGGGGTCGTACCCGAAGACGGTGGGCAGCACGGGCAGCGAGAAATAGGACGCGAGCGGAGTATCGGCGGTCGGCCCGAGAATATTGGCGAACCGCAGCACGCACACCGCCACATCGGGTCGCCTCCTGGCGAACCCGCGCACATATCCCTCCACCTCGACCGTGTCCTTGGCGAACCCGCCACTGGGCAGCGATTTCGGCGGGGTGGTCTCCGTGAAGACCGCGGGATCCTTCGGCGCGGAGCCGTACACGTTCGTACTGGACTTGATCACCAGCCGCTTGACGTTCGGCGACTTCTGACAGGCGCCGAGCAACTGCATGGTGCCGATGACATTGGTCTCTTTGACGGTGGCCCGGCTCCCGCTGCCGAGGGGCGTACCGGTCACGTCCATGTGGACGACGGTGTCGGCGCCGGTCTCGGCGAGGACGCGGGCGATGGTCGGCTGGCGGATGTCGGTCTGGATGAAGTCGGCCCCGCCCAAGTGGTGCCCCGGCGGCACCGCGTCCACGGCTACGACCCGGTCCACTTCGGGATCACGCTGGACCCGTCGGACGAACCGGCCCCCAAGTTGACGGGCCACTCCGGTCACGAGCACGACCTTCCCCAAGATCAGCGCCTTTCTTCCGTGTTCCCGTATGCGGGCCAACTTAGCGGGTTGAGGTTGCGCCGGCATGCCCCCAAGCGGGCCAGGGCGAGTCATCGCGGCCGGAAAATGTGTATGGCCCCCCACCGTAGCGGTGGGGGGCCATACACAAGCTCTCGCGGCTCGGCGCCGTAATTACTTCTTGTTACGGCGCTGAACGCGCGTGCGCTTGAGCAGCTTGCGGTGCTTCTTCTTGGCCATCCGCTTGCGCCGCTTCTTGATAACAGAGCCCACGACTACCCTCGCTCACTTCTCATCACTCGGTGCTGGGCGCCATGGGCCCATACGACCTACGAGGGGCCAGCCTACCCGCCCGAGCGCTGAGGTCGTAATCGAGGTGCTCCGGGTATCCCGAAACCGTCGTCAGGCGGTCTCCACCCCCACATAGCTCTCGCGAAGGTACTCGTGTACCGCTTGCTCGGGCACGCGGAAGGACCGCCCCACCCGAATCGCGGGCAGATGACCGCTGTGCACCAGCCGGTACACGGTCATCTTCGACACTCGCATCACCGCGGCAACCTCCGCCACGGTAAGGAACACAACCTCGTTGAGAGGCCTCTCGCCAGCTGCCATGACAACACCTGAACCTTCCGCACTCGACGGGCCACCGGCTTCCCCTTCCGGTGACTCTTCGTCGTTGCGTGCTCACTCCCCAATGTAGGGGCGTGTGATGCGAGTGGGGAAGAGGTGCACCCATCGGCGGCCTACTGTGACAGACACGCTCGATTGAGTACGTAGCGGGTGAGCGGCGTGTAGTAATCAGACCGCACGCCGTCATCAACCGGAACGGCGACGGACACGACCCCCTCGGCCTCCCCCACAAAGAGCGCAGGGTCATCCGTATCCGCCAGCCCAATGGCCTCAAACCCCAGCTGACCAGCACCGCAGACCCACCCGTGGTCCCCCACCACCAGCTCGGGCAACGGCCCGCCACCGCCGGCCGCCGCATCCAGCGCCACGCGAACCGGCAGCGGTGAATGCGTGTGCGTACCCGGCGCACAACCGGGGCGTTCACCTCCCGATTCCCGCACCAACCCGACACCTTGTACGTAATCAAGGTTGCATGTACGTAGACCGAACCGGGTCGTTATGTCGACACAGCGACCCTGCGCGGGGGTGAGGACCTCACATCCCGCCGCCGACAACGCGTCCGCGAGACCGGCGTAGAAGCCGATCAGCCGATGCGGGTGCCCGGTCCCGAACAACACGGGCGCCCGCCGCCGGGCCACATCCCCCACCCGCTCCGCGAAGGCATCCAGCGCAGCCACGGTGAGTTCAGGATCGATCACATCATGCCCTGAAACACACCGAGGATCGTCCGAAACCCCACACTTGCCCGCCATCAACCGAACCAACTCGCGCTCGCTCCACCCGCCTTGCGGATCAATACCGATCAACGCCCGAGGATCCCGAGCCGCGAACAGCCGATAACACCGAAGACTCCGCTCCCGGGAGGTAGCCACAACCCCGGCAAGCCCAACGGCCACCAGATACGCCCGAAGCTCACCGACACTCCACACGGCTGAGATGGTGACGGACACAGCCCCCGAAGAACCCGAGAACAGACGAACACCGCACGGTTGGCGTAAGGATTAGGCACATCCCAGGGCGGTGGCGGGGCGGGGGCGAGAAAACCCCTACGCCAACAACCCCCGCAACGGAAACACAGCCCGCCGAGTGGCCAGCACCGCCTGGTCCAGGCGATCAGCCGGGTCGTACCCCGCCTCCCACTCCGCCCACCCCACCGGCCAACGCCCGTCCGTCATCCGCCCCGGCCCCAACTGCCGGGTCCGGGCGAACACTTCCTGCCGCCACCTCTCAGGAACCAGCGTCCCGGGCTCGATCTCCCGCCCCGCGGCGATCGCCACCAGATGCGTCCACGACCGAGGCACGACATCCACCACCTCGTACCCTCCGCCCCCCAACGCGACCCACTTCCCCCCGGCGTACTCGTGCGCCAGCTCATGGCAGGCCACCTGCACAGCCCGCTGCGCGTCCAGCGAGACGGCGAGATGCGCCAACGGATCCTCGAAATGCGTGTCGGCGCCGTGCTGGGTGACCAGCACCTGCGGCCGGAAGTCGGCGACCAGCTCCGGCACGACCGCGTGAAACGCCCGCAACCACCCCGCGTCCCCGGTCCCCGCAGGCAACGCCAGGTTCACCGCGGCGCCCTCCCCCGCCCCGGACCCGACCTCCTCCGGCCACCCGGTCTGCGGGAACAGCGTCCGAGGATGCTCATGCAGCGAGATCGTCAGAACCCGCGGATCCTCCCAGAACGCGGCCTGCACCCCGTCCCCGTGATGCACATCGACGTCGACATAGGCGACCCGCTCGGCCCCGAGCTCCAGCAACCGGGCGATGGCAAGCGAAGCGTCGTTGTAGATACAGAAGCCCGAAGCCGCCCCCGGCATCGCGTGATGCAACCCACCCGCGAAGTTCACGGCGTGCTCGACGTCCCCGCGCCACACCGCCTCCGCGGCCCCCACCGACTGCCCGGCGATCAACGCGGACGCGTCATGCATACCGGCGAACGCGGGATCATCCAGCGTCCCCAGCCCATACGACTGATCAGCCGCCGCGGGATCCGCCGAAGCCGCCTTCACCGCCTCGATGTAGTCCTCCCGGTGCACCAGCCGCAGTGTCGACTCCCCGGCCGGCTTCGCCGCGACGACATCCACCACCCGATCGAGCTCGAAGGCGTCGACGAGTCTCCGGGTCAACGCCAGCCGGACCGGATCCATCGGATGGCCCGGACCGAAGTCATAGCCCGTTACTGCCTCGTCCCACATCAGCTGTGCGCGGCCGCTCATGCCCGCCACCGTATCGGTCCGGCCGAGCCGCGAACGAACGGGCGTACACCAACGTCACCAGCACCAACGCCATCGGCACCAGCATCGCCCCGCGATAGCTCCACGCGTCGCCCAGAGCGCCCACCAACGGCGAACCGATCAGGAACCCGACATAGTTGAAGATGTTCAGCCGGGCGATGGCCGCATCCGAATGCGCCGGGAACAACCGCCCGGCCGCCGCGAAGGTCTGCGGCACCAGCACACACAAACCCAGCCCCAGCAGAGTGAACCCGACCATCCCCACCCACGCCCCGGACGCACCCGCCACCACCGCGAACCCGGCGGCCGCCACCAGCGTCCCCAGCCGTACGACCGCCACGGCCCCGAACCGCCGTACCCCGAAGTCCCCGATGGCCCGCCCGACCAGCGTGGTCACCATGTACACGTTGTACGGCACGGTGGCCATCTGCTCACTGCTCCCCAGCACGTCCTTCAGATACTTCGCACTCCAGTTGGAGACGGTCGAGTCCCCGATGTAGGCGAAGGTCATCACCAGACACAGCGGCAGCAGCAGCTTGAAGACGACACCGCCGCCCGCACTCGTACGCGCCCCGTCCTCGACCGGCGCGGGCTCGCCGTCCACATACCACCGGCTCCCCACCAGCGCCGCCGGCAACAGCACCGCCGCGACCGGCAGATACGACACCCACAGCGTGAGATGCCAGTGCGCCCCCACCCACGCCAGCGAAGCCCCCAGAATCCCGCCCAGGCTGTACACGGCATGGAAGCTGAGCATGATGCTGCGCCCGTACGTCCGCTGCAGGCTCACCCCGAGCATGTTCATCGAGGCGTCCAGCGCCCCCACGGCCAGCCCGAACACTCCCAGCGCGACCGCCAACTCGGCCATGTTCCCGCCGGCTCCGACCCCGAGCAGCGCCAGCATCACCACGGGCTGGGACCAGCGCAGCAGCCGGCTGGGCCGTATGCGCTTCACCAACTGCTCGGTGGTCACACTGCCGACGCCGGCCAGGATCGGCACGGCGGCGAGAAAGACCGGCAGCAGCGCGTCGGAGACGCCGTACCGGTCCTGGATGGCGGGAATGCGCGTCACGAGCAGCGCGAACGTGGCGCCCTGCGTGAAGAAGCTGAACGCCAACGAGGCCCTACCGCGCCGCAGCACATCTGTCATGGCGGCGAGCGTAGGGCCCCGGCGTACTCGTGGGTAGATCCAGCCAAAGATGAATTCCCTTCAGCTTTACTGTCGGTGGCGTCAGGCGGCGACGGCCACCTCACGCTTCACGGTGTCCTCGGCATCCTCCGAAGCGTCCTCCTCGGAGTCCTCCGCGGCATCCTCCGTGGCCTTCACCTCGGCGGAGATCATCCGGGCCATCGGCTCGGCGGCGAGTCCCCCGCTGACCACCATCCCGATGACGATCACGCTGACCAGAATGACCGTGCCGAGCCACACCATGGTGTCCACGGGCAGGGTGTACGCCCCCACGACCCGCACCACACACTCGGCGAGCAGCAGCACACCCCACACCAGCGAATAGATACGCTCCGACCGCCGGAACGCGGCGGACCCGGACCGCAGTCCCTCGAAGGCCGCCGCCCTGGCCTCGTCGCCCTTCAGCACGAACGGCTTGAGACCCTCGGTCATCATCGGCCGGCCCATCACCACCGACACCAGAATCGCGATCCCGATCGCGCTGCTGACCCCGCTGTCCTTGGCGAGCATCAGCCGCGGGTCCCCGGAGACGAAGCTCAGCGCCAACGACACCAGGTTCACCAGCAGGATGAGCCCCGCGAACGCGTTGCCCCGCCGCTCCTTGACCACGCTCCACACCGTCCGCAGAGCCGGCACCACACTGCTCCAGGCGAGCGCCGCGAAGGTGCTCATCCCGAAGGCGCCCTTGAAGAGGTAGTACGACCCGAGGGGAACCGCCACGTCCACGATCAGCGGCTTGAAGTTCACCAGCACGCTGGGCTGCTGCTTGCCCTGGTTGTTGTTCCGGGACCCGGCGTTCGTCGTCTTCGTCATGCCCTCAGCTTCACGCCGGGGCGGGGTTCCCCAGTAGAAACGATCGTCCGGAGCTCGGCATGACAATTGTCAGCGCCGCCGCGATGCCCTCAGTCATTCCAGCAGGTCAGCCAACTGCCCCATATCAGAGAAGAGTTGAGTTGCCCCTCGGAGCCTGTCGGCCGGCGTCATAGCCGTGAACCCGTACACGTCCATACCGGCCGCGACAGCCGCCTGCACACCCAGCGGACTGTCCTCCACGACGGCACAACGCCCCGGCGCGGCCCCCATCCGCTCGGCCGCGTACAGGAAGAGATCCGGCGCCGGCTTGCCCCTCCCCACGTCCTGCGAACTGAAGATCCGCGACTCGTCGAACCACCGGTCAAGGCCGGTCGCCCGATGCCCCACCCGAATCCGCTCATGACTCCCGGACGACCCCACGCAGTACGGCACCCCGTCCGCCGCCAGCTGCTCAAGCACCTCCGCCACCCCGGCGACGGGCTTCAACTCCTCTTCGAAGGAGGCGAACACCCGCGCATGGAAGACGTCGTCGAAGTCGTCGGGCAGCCGCTGACCCGTGCGCTCCTGGACGAGGTCATGGACCCGGTGCATCGCGGATCCCATGTAGTCCCGTATGGATTCCTCGTAGGAGGTGGGATGCCCTAGCTCGGTGAGATAGGCGGCCAGGAGACGGTTGGAGATGGGCTCGCTGTCGACGAGCACGCCGTCGTTGTCGAGGATGACCAGGTCGTAGCGCATGCCACCGAGCTTAAACGCAGCCGTAAACGCAGAAAGGCCCACGCCGTCATGGCGTGGGCCTTTCCCAATGTTTGTTCGGCGGTGTCCTACTCTCCCACAGGGTCCCCCCTGCAGTACCA
>NZ_JBEXWP010000011.1:0-243489 GCF_040629895.1 Streptomyces sp. NPDC005866 | reverse complement strand
TTTCACCGGTTGTTTGGGGTTGTGGGGTGGCCCGCCGACTAACGGTAGGGGGGGGGGGGGTGCGCCCCCGGACCGAGCTCGAGCTCGGTCCGGGGCCCTCCGCCGTATCCACCACCCGACTCGGTGGGCCGGGGGTTCTGTCTCGGCCGGGCGAGCGGGTGGGCGTGCCGTCTCAGGCCAGGAAGTCCCGGGCGATCTGTTCGGCGACCCGCTCCAGGATCGGCCCCGCGTCGGCGATGCACTTCACCACGTCCGGCTCCACAGCCGTCAGCGGATACGCCCGCCGGATCCCGGCCCGGCCGAGCGCCGCCGGCGGCAGGGCGAGCCGGCCGCACACCGCCACGACCTCCTTGCCGGCCGCACGCGCGGCCGCGGCCACCCCGGCCGGCGCCTTCCCGTGCAGCGTCTGCTCGTCCAGCGAACCCTCGCCGGTGATGACCAGTGACACCCGCTCCAGAGCGGGCGCGAAGCCGAGGACGTCGAGCATGACCTCGATGCCGGCCCGGAAGCGCGCGCCGAGCAGCAGCGCGCCGTATCCGATGCCACCGGCGGCTCCCGCGCCCGGCGACCCGGCGTACTCCACGGCGCGGGGGCCCACCTCGGCCTCCAGGACCTTCGCGAAGTTGCCCAGCGCGGCCTCGAGCGTCTCGACGTCGTCCGGCGAGGCACCCTTCTGCGGGCCGTAGACGGCCGGCGCACCCTTCGGGCCCGTCAGCGGGTTGTCGACGTCGCTGGCGAGGATCAGGTCGACGGAGGACAGACGCGGGTCCAGGCCGGACAGGTCCGCGCGGGCCAGGTCGGCGAGGCCGCCGCCGCCCGGCGGGACCGGTTCGCCGTCCTCGTCCAGGAACCGCGCCCCGAGTGCCGACAGCATGCCGGCACCACCGTCGGTCGTAGCACTGCCTCCGACACCGAAGACGATCGTGCGCGCACCCGCGTCCAGCGCGGCCCGCAGCAGCTCTCCGGAGCCGTACGTGGAGGCCGTCAGCGGCGCGAAGACACCGGACGGCAGCCGCTGCAGGCCACTGGCCTCGGCCATCTCCACGACCGCGGTGTCGCCGCGCAGCGCGAACGCGGCGGTGACCGCCTGCCCCAGCGGCCCGGCGACCTGCCTTTCGTGCCGTTCGAAGCCGGCCGCGACGGCCGCGGCCACCGTGCCGTCCCCGCCGTCCGCGACGGGCAGCGCCTCCACCTCCACGCCGGGCACGACCCGCCTGAGCCCCGCAGTGACCCGCTCGGCGACCTCCACGGCCGTCAGCGAGCCCTTGAACTTGTCCGCGGCGATGAGCACGCGCTGTGTCACCTGTATCCCCTTGCTCTCCGGGCCTCGCGCACGTCAAGGCCAGTCGCGCCGCTGTGACCTTAACCGGAGGACACCCTCGCCGTCATTCCCCGACCGAAGCCTGGGAAAGGGCTGGGAACCACCTGGGAAAGCGGGTAGACCACAGCCATGAGCAATCTGGGGCCCGAGTTCGCCGACGGTGTGCTCGCCGACCGTGTGCTCGGCGGCTGGCTCGGCCGGATCGCGGGCAACATGCTCGGCAAACCGGTCGAGCGGGGCGACCTGTGGACCCGGGAACGCATCGACGGCTATCTGCGGCGGGCCGCCGCCCTGCCGCTCACGGACTACCTCCCCGAGCCCGCCGACGAGAGCGACGCCCTCGCGCTGCGCCCCGAGTGGCGCCAGTGCGTACGCGGCCGTATCCGCGGCAGCTGCCGCGACGACGACGTCGACTACGCGATCCTCGGCCTTGACCTCCTGGAGACCCACGGTTTCGGTTTCAGCACCGAGCAGGTCGGCGAGCTGTGGCTGCTGAGGCTGCCGTACCTCCAGACCTTCACGGCGGAACGGGCCGCCTACCGCAACCTCACGGGCGGCCTGAAGCCGCCCCTCACCGCCACCTGCGACAACCCGTACCAGGAGTGGATCGGCGCCCTGATCCGCGCCGACATCTTCGGCTGGACCTGCCCGGACGACCCGCGGCGGGCAGCGGCCCTGGCCCGCCGGGACGCGGTGCTGTCCCATTCCGGGAACGGGGTGTACGGCGCGATGTGGGCGGCGGCGCTGATCTCGGCGGCGTTCACCGCGCCGACCGTGCGGCAGGCGATCGACACCGCGCTCACCGTCGTACCGGCGAGCTGCCGTCTGGCCCGGACCGTACGCCGGGTGGTGTCGCTGCACGAGACCCGGCTGGGCTGGGAGGAGACCCTCGCCACCGTCTGCGCCGAGACCGCGGGCCTCGGCTGGATCCACACCGTCCCGAACGCGGCCGTGCTCACCGCCGGGCTGCTCTACGGCGACGGCGACTTCACCCGGACCGTCGCCCTCACCGTGCGCGGCGGCCTGGACACCGACTCCAACGGCGCGACGGCGGGCTCCGTGGCCGGGGTGCTGACCGGCGCGGCGGCCATCCCGGAGCAGTGGAAGGACCCTCTGGAGGACACGGTCCGCAGCGCCGTCTTCGGTTTCGACGGGGCCCGCATCAGCGACTTGGCGGAGCGCACCGTGCGGCTCGCCCGGACCAGCACCGAGCCCGCGCTGGTTACCCTTCCTGAGTGACCACGACTGACGCCTACGCCGCGTACATCGCGAGCCTCCCCCGGATCCTCGCCGGGGCGGCCGCGCTCTTCCGGGACGCCGAGGGACGGGTGCTGCTCGTCGAGCCCAACTACCGGGAGGGCTGGGCACTGCCGGGCGGGACCGTCGAGTCCGACGACGGGGAGACCCCCCGCCAGGGCGCCCGCCGGGAGACCCTGGAGGAGATCGGCCTGGACCGCGAGATGGGCCGGCTGCTCGCGGTGGACTGGGTGCACGGCACGGGCCGGCCGCCGATCGTCGCCTACCTCTATGACGGGGGTGTCGTCACCGACGCCGACCTCAAGGCGATCCGGCTCCAGGAGGAGGAACTGCTGTCCTGGCGGCTGGTCCCTCGCGCCGAACTCACCGCGTACCTGCCGGGCGCTCTGGGCCGCCGTGTGCTGGCCGCGCTGGACGTGCTGGACGAGGGCGCGGGCACCGCGGAACTGGAGAACGGCGACCGCGTCGGGTGATACCGGGGACAGGCGATATCCGCTCGCCCGCCGCGCCCGGCCCGCCCTACCCTCGAACGCATGACCAAGCCCCTCGTCGCCATCCTCAGCGGCGCCGGCATCTCGACCGACTCCGGAATCCCCGACTACCGCGGCCCGAACGGTCTGTGGCGCAGGGACCCCGAGGCCGAGAAGCTCGTGACCTACGACTACTACATGGGCGACCCGGAGATCCGGCGCCGATCCTGGCAGATGCGGCGCAAGAACCGGACGCTGAAGGCCGAGCCGAACGCCGCCCATCGCTCCGTCGCCGAGCTGGACAGGTCCGGGATCCCGGTGCGGGTCATCACGCAGAACGTGGACGGGCTGCACCAGCTCGCCGGGATACCCGCCCGCAAGGTGCTCGAACTGCACGGCTCGGCACGCAGTGTGGTGTGCACCAAGTGCCAGGCGCGTGGGCCGATGGTGGACGCGATCGCCCGCGTCGAGGCCGGCGAGGACGATCCGTTGTGCCTGGAGTGCGGTGGAATCCTCAAGTCCGCGACCGTCATGTTCGGCGAGCGCCTCGACCCGGTCGTCCTCGGCGAGGCCCTCGCCATCAGCAAGGCCTGCACCGTGTTCATCGCCGTCGGCAGCAGCCTCCAGGTGCAGCCCGCCGCCGGGCTCGCCGGTGTGGCCGCCGACCACGGCGCCCGGCTGGTCATCGTCAACGCCGAGCCGACGCCGTACGACGACCGCGCCGACGAGATCGTCCGCGAGCCGATCGGCACCGCGCTGCCGAAGCTGCTCGCGGAGCTGCGGGCCGGCTAGGGCCTGTTGCGAAAGTCCCGTCGTCTGCCCGGAGGGCGGGCCCCGCGGCGTCCGGTGCGTGCTCTCGGGGTGCCGGGTGCAAGCCCTCGTACTGGACGTACTTGGGTTTGTGCCCGGTGCGGCGAGAGTGCGTGCCGGGCGTCGCGGGGCAGGCGGGACTTTCGCAACAGGCCCTAGCGGCCTGCCGGACGCCGTGAAACGCGAGGTGGACGCGCGTTGCACGCCGGCGGGAAGAGGCCCGCGCCCCGCTCGAAGTCCAGCAGGCGCTGCTTGCGGGGCAGGCCGCCGCCGTAGCCGGTGAGGCCGCCACCGGCGCCGATCACGCGGTGACAGGGGACGATGATGCCGATGGGGTTCTTGCCGTTGGCGAGGCCGACCGCGCGGGAGGCCCGCGGGTTGCCGAGGGCGTCGGCGAGTTCGCCGTAGGTGCGGGTCTCGCCGTACGGGATCCTTGTCAGCTGGTCCCAGACACTGCGCTGGAACGGGGTTCCGTTCAGGCGCAGTTCGACGGTGAACTCCTTCAACTCGCCCGCGAAGTAGGCGGAGAGCTGTTCCTCGGTCTCGGCGAAGAGGTCGTCGTCGCGGTCACCGAAGGTCTCCTCGTGCGGACGGTGGCGCTGGGCCTCCATGTAGAGGCCGCAGAGTGTGCCGTTCTCGGCGACCAGGGTGAGGGGGCCGTACGGGCTGTCGGTGACGGTGTGGTTCTTCACGACAAGATCCTTACACGGGAAGGAAGTTGATCGGGTGACTGTCGGTCGCCCACAGGTACTGCACCGCGTAGGCCCGCCAGGGGCGCCAGGCCGCCGCGCGTGCGGTGAGGGCGGCCGGGGTACTGGGCAGGCCCAGCTCTTGGGCGGCGCGGCGGATTCCGAGGTCGGTGGGGAGGAAGGCGTCGGGGTCGCCGAGGGCGCGCATGGCGATGACGTCGACGGTCCAGGGGCCGAAGCCGGGGAGTTCGAGAAGCTTGGCGCGGGCCTGCGCCCAGTCGCTCTCCACACCCAAGTGGATTGTGCCGTCGGCGAGTTGTCCGACCAGGGTGGTGAAGGTGGTACGGCGGGTGCGGGGCATCGCCAGGGCCTCGGGCGCCACCTCCGCGAGCGCCCCTGGGGACGGGAAGAGGTGGGTGAGTCCGCCCTCGGGGTCGTCCACCGCGGTGCCGTGGGCGGTCACCAGCCGGGCCGCGTGGGTACGGGCGGCGGCCGTGGAGACCTGCTGGCCGAGCACGGCACGGACGGCGAACTCCGCCTCGTCGACGGTGCGGGGGACCCGCCGGCCGGGCGCCTTGTCCACCAGCGGAGCCAGGAAGGGGTCCGTACGCAGCTGGTCGTCGACCGCGACCGGGTCGGCGTCAAGGTCGAGCATCCGCCGGCAGCGGGTGATGGCGACGGGCAGGTCCCGCAGATCGCTGAGGGTGAGCCGGCAGGCGATGTGGTCAGGCTGCGGGGTGAGGGCCACGATGCCATGGCCGTAGGGCAGCCGCAGGGTCCGCCGGTAGGCGCCGTCCCGCCATTCCTCGACGCCGGGTACGGCGGTGGCCGCGAGGTGGCCGAAGAGGTTGTCCGGGTTGAGGGGGGCGCGGAAGGGCAGCCGGAGGTGGAGCACGCCCGGGGCGAGATGTGCCGAGCGCGGGCGGCGGTTGCGCAGGTCGCTCGGGGACAGCGCGAAGACCTCGCGGACGGTGTCGTTGAAGGTGCGGATCGAGGAGAAGCCGGCCGCGAAGGCGATCTCCGCCATCGGCAGTGCGGTCGTCTCGATCAGCAGGCGGGCGGTCTGGGCGCGTTGGGCCCGGGCGAGGGCCAGCGGGCCGGCGCCGAGTTCGGCGAGGAGCTGGCGTTCGACCTGCCGGGGGCTGTACCCGAGGCGGGCGGCGAGGCCGGGCACGCCCTCGCGGTCCACGACTCCGTCGGCGATCAGCCGCATGGCGCGGGCGACCAGGTCGGCGCGCTGGTTCCACTCCGGGGAGCCGGGGCTGGTGTCGGGGCGGCAGCGTTTGCACGCCCGGAAGCCGGCCTGCTGGCAGGCGGCCGCACTCGGGTAGAACGTCATGTTCTCGGGCTTGGGCGGAACCACCGGGCAGCTGGGCCGGCAGTAGATGCGGGTGGTCAGCACGGCCGTGAAGAACCAGCCGTCGAACCGTGCATCCTTCGACTGCACGGCCCGTACACAGTGCTCGCGGTCGAGGTTCGTCCCTTTCTGCATGCATCCAGCATCGGCCATCGACCGGACCCGCCGCTGGCGGAAATCCGACACGTACGTGAACGGACCTGCGGCCACGACCGCCTCGGGCACGTGCGCCAGCACCCGCCTCTGGGCGCATGCGCCGAGAGCGCCGACTCTCGGGTCCTGGCCACCCGGGCAGAGGAGGACTCGGCGCTGGCCCGGGCCCGGCGGCGGTTCGCCGAGCACACCGTGCACAGCCTCGGCCTGCCGCCCCTGGTCCCGGTCACGGTGCCCCGCCCGAGGCAGGCGGGCACCGGCGCGGTCGCCGGCCTGCGCGAGGCCCGCCCCGACGTCACCGCGGTCGCCGCCTTCGACGACGACCTCGCCCTGCGCACCCTGACCGCCCTGCAGGACCTGGGCCTGGCCGCCCCCGGCGACCTGGCGGTGATCGGCTACGACGACACCGAGTACGGCGAGCTGAGCACGCCCGCCCTGACCACCGTGCACATCGACGCGGAGGCCCATGGCCGGCTGGCCGCGCGCACCGCGCTGGGGCTGGACTCGGCGGGGCTGGTGCCGGTGCCGGCGCGGATCATCGTGCGGGACTCGGTGTGAGGACCCGCTCTCAGGTCAGCTGAGCGGCGAACGCCTCGTAGGCCCGCTCGTCGAAGAGGACGAACCGGACCTCCTCGACGGCCGTGTCCGCGTCCCGGACCGTCGCCACGGCGATACGGGCGCCGTCGTCCAGCGGCCAGCCGTAGATCCCGGTGGAGATGGCGGGGAACGCGACCGTGCGGGCGCCGAGTTCGTCGGCGCGCTTCAGGGACTCGCGGTAGCAGGAGGCCAGGAGTTCGGAGCGGTCCTCGCTCCGGGAGTGGACGGGGCCGACGGTGTGGATGACCCACTGGGCGTCGAGTTCGCCGGCCGTGGTGGCCACCGCCTGTCCGGTGGGCAGGCCCGTGCCGTAGTGCCCGGCGCGGAGCTTGCGGCACCCTTCGAGGATCGCCGGGCCGCCGCGCCGGTGGATGGCGCCGTCGACGCCTCCGCCGCCGAGCAGGGAGGAGTTGGCCGCGTTGACGATCGCGTCGGCGGTCTGCCGGGTGATGTCGCCCTGGGCGAGGGTGATGCGGGTCATGACTGTCTCAGCCTCCTCCACACGGCCTTGGCGGCGTTGTGCCCCGACATGCCGTGTACGCCCGGACCGGGCGGGGTGGCCGACGAGCAGATGAAGACGGCCGGGTGCGGGGTGTCGTAAGGGAACAGGGACACCTTGGGGCGCAGCAGTGTCTGCAGGCCGGAGACCGCGCCGGTACCGATGTCGCCGCCGACGTAGTTGGCGTTGCGCGCGGCGAGTTCGGCGGGTCCGGCGGCGGCACGGGCCAGGACGCGGTCGCGGAACCCCGGGGCGAAACGCTCCAGTTGACGCTCCATCACATCGGTGAGGTCGCCGGTCCAGCCGCTCGGCACATGGGCGTACGCCCAGAAGACCGCCTTGCCCTCGGGAGCCCGGGACGGGTCCACGACACCGGGCTGCACGGTGATCATGAACGGCCGGTCGGGGGCGCGGCCCTCGCGGGAGGCGGCGCGCAGGGCGGCGCCGATCTCCGCGCTGTCCGCGCCGATCTGCACGGTCCCGGCGCGGCGGGCTTCCGGGGCTGTCCAGGGGACCGGTCCGTCCAGCGCATAGTCGATCTTGAAGACTCCGGGGCCGTAGCGGAAGCCCTGGTAGTAGTTGCCGAGGCCGGCGATGCGGGCGAGCGCGGTCGGTGAGGTGTCGAAGATGTACGACCGCGCGGGCGGCAGGTCGTCGAGGCGCTTGACCTCGTAGTCGGTGTGGATCGCGCCGCCGAGGTCCTTGAGATATGCGGCGAGGGCGTCGGAGATGGCCTGGGAGCCGCCCCGGGCCATCGGCCAGCCACGGGCGTGTGCGGCGAGCGCGAAGACCAGGCCGATGGCGCCGGTAGCGAAGCCGTTGAGCGGGGCCATGACATGGGCGACAAGGCCTGCGAACAGCGTTCTGGCCCGTTCGTCGCGGAAGCGGCGCAGCAGCAGGGTGGCGGGCGGCAGCCCGACCAGGCCGAAGCGGGCGAGGGTGACCGGGTCGCGCGGCAGCGCGGTCAGCGGCAGGGACATGAAGTCCCGGGCCAGGGTGTCCCACTTGGGCAGGAACGGCTGGACCAGCCTGCGGTAGGTGCCCGCGTCGCGCGGTCCGAAGGAGGCCGCCGTCTCGGCCACGGACCGGGCCAGCACGGCCGCGCTACCGTCCGGGAACGGGTGTGCCATCGGCAGCTCGGGGTGCAGCCACTCCAGGCCGTAGCGTTCCAGGGGCAGGGCGCGGAACGCGGGCGAGTTCACGCCGAGCGGGTGCGCCGCGGAGCACGGGTCGTGCCGGAAGCCGGGCAGCGTGAGTTCCTCGGTGCGGGCACCGCCGCCCACGGTGTCCCGCGCCTCGAAGACGGCGACGGAGAAGCCCCGCCGGGCCAGCTCCACGGCGGCCGTCAGACCGTTCGGCCCCGCCCCCACCACGACCGCATCGAGCATCGACGGCACCTTCGGACCCCTTCGTCAGCCGATTGGCCACTCGGGTTCAGGATATGCCGGAGGACTGACACACCACCCGTCCGGGTTACCAGTGCGGGTTCCGCAGCAGGTCCACCAACCGGTGGGCGGTGGCCGCGTCGCGGGCCGCGGTGAACGGCAGGGCGTTGTCGCCCGTGATCCGGAACGGCTCGCCCGCGATCGTGAGGTGGGCGCCGCCCGCCTCCTCGACCAGCAGGAGCCCGGCCGCGTGGTCCCAGGCGGCCTCCCAGGAGAACGCCGTGGCGTCCAACTCGCCCCGGGCGACGGCGAGATACTCCAGGCCCGCCGAGCCGCAGGCGCGCGGGGCGACGCCGTCGACCCACAGGGCGAACAGCGCGCGCTTCTGCGCGTCGGTCGTGTAGTCCGGGTGGGAGGTGGCGATCCGGAGGTCCCTGCCCTCCACGGGCGGCCCGGCGTGCAGCCGCACGCCGTCCAGGAAGGCGCCCTTCCCCCGTACCGCCGTGGCCAGTTGGCCGCGGGCCGGGGCGTAGGTCCAGGAGGCGAGCAGGACGCCCCGGTGGGCGAGCGCGACCAGCGTGCAGAAGCCGTCCTCGCCGCGGACGAACTGGCGGGTGCCGTCGACCGGGTCGACTATCCACACCGGCGCGTCGCCCTGGAGCGCCTCGTATGTCTCCGGGTCCGCGTGCACCGCCTCTTCGCCGACCACGACGGACCCCGGCAGCAGGGCGCCGAGCGCCCCGGTGAGGTACCGCTCGGCGAGCCGGTCGGCGTCCGTCACCAGGTCGTGCGGCCCGCTCTTCTGGTCGACCTCGTGGTCGGCGAGCCGGCGCCAGCGGGGCAGGATCTCGGTCCGGGCGGCCTTGCGGATGGCGTCCTCGACGTCACCGGCGTGCTGAAGGAGAAACTCGTCGATGGTCTCCGTTGCTTCGATCATGCCTCCATGAGAGCACGCGTCGCTGACAATCCCCGCCGGTCAGATGCACGGCACATGGAATCCGGACGAACAGCCGGTTCCGGTGCCGGGGAGGTCATCGACTGCTCAGCCCGCCGTCAGATCACCGTGACCCGCGCCATGTCCTGATGGTCAGCGCCCCACCGCGTAACCCTGCATCCCGCGCGGGTTCGCCCCCGCCGACAGCAGCCCGGTCTCCGGGTCCCGGGCCACCGCGCACAGCCGCCCCTCCGACCAGCCCGGCCCGACTGTCACGTCATGGCCGCGCCGCCGCAGCTCCGCCACCACCCCGGCGTCCGTCCGCGACTCGACGGTCACGCTTCCGGGGCGGCGCCCGCGCGGGTAGAAGGAGCTGGGGAAGCTGTCGTTGTGCCAGTTCGGGGCGTCGATCGCGCCTTGGAGGTCGAGGCCGCCGCGCACCTCGCCGCGCAGCGCGACGGCGAGGAAGAAGTGCAGCTGCCACTGGTCCTGCTGGTCGCCGCCGGGCGTGCCGAAGGCCAGCACCGGGACCCCGTCGCGCAGGGCGACCGACGGGGTGAGCGTGGTGCGGGGGCGCCGCCCGGGGGTGAGGGAGTTCGGCAGGCCCTCCTCCAGCCAGGCCATCTGGAGCCGGGTGCCCAGTGGGAAGCCCAGCTCGGGGACGACGGGGTTGGACTGGAGCCAGCCGCCGCTCGGCGTCGCCGCGATCATGTTGCCCCAGCGGTCGACGACGTCCAGATGGCAGGTGTCGCCCCGGGTGGTGCCGTCGGCGGCGACGTCCGCGACCGTCGGCTCACCGGCGCCCAGCGGGTCGAAGGCGGTGTCCGGCCGGGTCTCCACGCACGCGTACGCGGGCAGCCGGGGCACTCGTCCGCCGGGGCTGCCCGGCCGCAGCTCCGCGGAGGCCTTGGCGCCGATCAGGCCCCGCCGCTCGGCGTTGTACGCGTCCGAGAGCAGCTCGGCCAGCGGCACCTCGGCCGCGTCCCCGTACCAGGCCTCGCGGTCGGCCATGGCGAGCTTGCAGCCCTCGATCAGGAGGTGCACGTAGTCGGCGGAGCCATATCCGGGCAGCTCGGACAGCCCGGGCGGCAGCAGGGCCAGCTGCTGGAGGAAGGCCGGCCCCTGGCTCCAGGGGCCCGCCTTGCACACCGTCCAGCCGTTCCAGTCGTACGACACCGGGGTCTCGTAGCTCGCGGACCAGCCGGCCAGGTCGGCGGCGGTGAGGGTGCCGGTGTGCCGCTCTCCGCTGGTGTCCATGGTGGGGCGGGCGGCCTGCCGGACCAGGGCCTCGGCGATGAAGCCGGTGCGCCACACCTCGCGGGCCGCGTCGATCCGCGCCTCCCGGTCCCCGGCGCCCGCGGTCTCGGCGAGCAGCCGCTTCCAGGTGGCGGCGAGGGCGGGGTTCCGGAACAGCTCGCCGGGGCGGGGCTCGCGGCCGCCGGGCAGGTAGAGCCCCGCCGACGAGGTCCACTCGCTCTCGAACAGCTCCCGCACGCTCGCCACGGTCGCGCCGACGTTCTCCACGGGCGGGTGCCCGTGCTCGGCGTATCCGATGGCGTACGCGAGGATCTCGTCGAGCGGCTTGGTGCCGTGGTCGCGCAGCAGGAGCAGCCAGGCGTCGAAGGCGCCGGGGACGGCCGCGGCCAGCGGGCCGGTGCCGGGGACGAGGTCCAGGCCGAGGCCCCGGTAGTGGGCGACTGTGGCGCCGGCCGGGGCCACGCCCTGCCCGCACAGCACGCGCACCTCGCCTCCGGCCGGGGCGAGCAGGATCGGCACCTCACCGGCGGGCCCGTTGAGGTGCGGCTCGACCACGTGCAGGACGAACGCGCCCGCCACGGCCGCGTCGTACGCGTTGCCGCCGTTCTCCAGGACCGCCATCGCCGACTGGGAGGCCAGCCAGTGCGTGGACGACACCATGCCGAAGGTGCCCTGGAGGGTCGGTCGGGTCGTGAACACAGGCCTCTCACCTCGCTGTTTACGTGTATCGGCCAGGATGGCGGGCGCTCAGGACGGGTCCTGGGGAGAATCTCGGGAGTTTGCGCCAGAGGTCTCATTCTCCCGCTCCCCCAGAAGGCTATCGATCGCCCTGCGTCCCTTCTTCCCCGCCGCAGGCATGAAGTGGGCGTAGTGGTCGAGGGTGATGGTCGGCGGCGAGTGCCCCAGCCAGCCGGTACCCCTCCGAAACACGAACCCCTGCTCACCCGTCCTCGTCGGGCCGGTCGCTGCCCGTCACCCGTCCGAGTCGGGCTTGCCGCTCGCCGCCGCGTACGCCTGGGCCGGTGTCATCGCGACCCCGTTGAGGCTGACCGTCTTGTAGGGGCTGGCCTTGGCGCAGGTCTTGGAGTCGTCGGCGGTCGAGGCGTTGGCGTTGGAGACGGCGGCCTTGGTGTCGCCGGAGCTGGCCGGATAGCTGGTGCCGCTCGTCCAGTCGCTGCCGATGATCAGGGTGACGCCGGTCCCGGTGCCCTGCTTGATGTGCGAGCTGGGCACGTCCAGGGCCTTGGCGACGGTCTGCGCCTCGGCCTTGTCGCCGCTCCCGTAGGTCACGGTGGTCGTGGTCGCGGAGCTAGGGGCGTTGGCCGTGGTGGTACCGGTGTTGAAGCCCTGCGAGATCAGCGAGGTCGCGATCGCGGAGGCGCGGCCCGTGATGTCGGTACCGTTCTCGACGGTCACGGCGATCTGGGAGGCGGGTACGGCCGAGGCGGTGGCCTTCGGTTTCGCGGTGGCCGAGGCGGCCGCCGACTTCTTGCCCGAACTCGTGGTCAGCGACTGGTCGTTGGCCATGGTGGCGAACAGGTCCTTGGCACCCGATCCCACCACCACACGGTTGCTGTTGGTGGGGTCGGGGGCGGTCTGCATCGTGGTGAAGGTCATCCGCTTGGTGGGGACCTTGTTCACGTCGGCCGCGAGCGAGATCAGCTTGTTGACGCTGCCGAGGCCGTCGTCCACGGTGAGCGCCTTGGTGGCGGAGTCCGCGAGTTTGTACACGGCCGTGGGGTCGGTGAGCGTGCCCGCGCTCTTGAACTTGCGGATCATCGCGCTGAGGAAGATGTGCTGGGAGACGGTACGGCCGAGGTCGCTGCCGTCGCCGAAGCCGTGCCGGGAGCGGACGAACTCCAGCGCGGCCTCGCCCTTGAGGGTGTGGGTGCCCTTGGACAGCTTCAGGTGCGAGTAGGTGTCGTACACGTCGCCGCTGACGCACACGGAGACACCGCCGACCGCGTCGGACATCTTGACCACGCCGGAGAAGTCCAGCTTCACGAAGTGGTCGATGGGGATGCCGGTGAGCTGGTGGATGGTGGCGACCTGGCAGGCGGGCCCGTACTCGAGGGCGCTGTTGGCCTGGCCGAAGTAGCCGGAGGTGGACTGGCCGCTCGAACTGCCCTTGCAGGCGGGCACGTTGACCATGGTGTCGCGGGGGATGCTCATGACCGTGGCGTTGGAGCGGTCCGCGGATATGTGGACGACCATCTCCACGTCCGCGTTGCCGTTGCCGCTCTGTACGCCGGTCGTCTTGCAGCCGCCGCCGAGTTTGCAGTCCTCGGAGCTGGTACGGCCGTCCGAGCCGATCACCAGGATGTTGATCGGGGTCCGGCCGAACGCGTCGGCCTTCTCGGAGCCGCCCTTGCCGTCCAGGGAGACGCTGTTGATGTTGCCGTTCAGGTGCTGGTAGAACCACCAGCCCGCGCCGGCCGTGACCAGGAGCAGGACGGACGTGCACAGGCCGACGATCTTCAGCACCCGTTTGCCGCGGCCCGCCGGCTTCGCCCGCCGGCCTCCCCTGCCCCCGCGGGATCTCGCCGCCTGCCGGGCCGCGGCCCGGCCACCGGTCGGGCGCGTCCCGTCAGGCAGGGCACCGCGCTGTCCCGGCACCCGGTCGGTGCGGCTCCGCGTGGCCTGGCCCCCGGGGCCGTCCCACGGGTCGGTCATGTTCCACTCCCATGAACGGGTCGGGCCCGGGGACAGTACGGCCGTCCCGTACGCGGCGGTGTACGGGCAGGCGTGAGGTGGGCCCATTTGGGTTGCGTGATTGCGCAATCTAACAAACCCACAGCCCGAGCAGCACAGACCCCACCCGAATTCACAGGTGAGTGATCTCATGGAAACGCCTGGGCACCCCGTGGAACCTCGGGGGCGCCTCCGCCGTCGGGGGCCGCGTCCCGGTCCGTTCCGGAACCCTCAGACCCCGGCCTCACGCAACCGGCGCACCGGCGCCGGGACTTGGTGCAAGCGCACGGTAAGCTGGCCGAGGGTCACCCGGACGACGGTCACGATGTCCGGATCGTCCACGTAGTAGATCTGCCGTCGTCCCTCCCGGCGGGAGCGCACCAGACCGGCGAGCTTGAGCTTCGCCAGGTGCTGGCTGACCGCGGGCAGGGCGCCGCCGACGCGGTCGGCGAGGCGTGTCACGTCGCTCTCGCCCTGGGACAGCGCCCACATGATGTGCAGCCGGGCCGGCGAGGCGAGCAGCCCGAACACCGCGGCCGCCTCCGTCAGCACCCCGTCGGGGGGGTCCGTGAAGCCACCCATGTCCTCCGCCACAGTCCGCTCCCTCCCCTCACAGTCGCCGCACATCAGCGCACTCAGTGTAGGCGGGTGATCACCGGCTCCCTACGGCCTCCTCGCAAAGTCCGCCACGTGTTCCCGGCATTGTCATGAGCGGGTGACAGATCATCGACGGCTCGACGTCAGGCGCCGCCGGCGCCCCCCGCCGTTCATAAGCTTGCGCAACAAGGCAACTCAACAGGGCAACACCCCGTACTGGGAGGACAACGAACGTGGGCATCGTCGGCTGGATCATCCTCGGCCTCCTCGCCGGAGCCATCGCCAAGATCCTGCTGCCCGGCCGGGACCCGGGCGGCCTGATCGGCACCACCCTCATCGGCATCGCGGGGGCCTTCGTCGGCGGCTGGCTCTCCACCCGCTTCCTCGACCGCCCGGTGGAGAAGCACTTCTTCGACCTCTACACCTGGGGGGCCGCGATCGCCGGCTCCCTGGTCCTCCTCATCGGCTACCGCCTGCTGTTCGGCAACTCGCGCGACCGCGCGCGGCGGTGACTCCGGTCACCTTCCGGAGCCCGATGCAGTTCACGACATTCCGGAAGTACGGGGACCGCGGCCACGCGACATTCCGGATGTACGGGGACGGCTCGCGGACCATGTCAACAGGGCGTGAACGCCTGCCGCACAGGCAAGGCACCGATTCCACTTCCACCCCACAGGGACTCGTGTGACACTGGCGTCCCGTCCGCAGTGTGGACATCTCTGCACACCGTCCCCCATGAGAAGTGCGACTTGCGTTCTCTACCACTGCCACTCGCCCTCACCGCGCGTCTGACGCCGGTCGCCGTGCTCGCCTGTGCGGGCTGGGCGATGGCGTCGGGTCCGGACAAGACGTCCACCACCGCCTCCGGTGCCACCTCGACCCAGCAGACGGCCGGTCAGTCTGCGAGCGACTCCCCGTCCTCGTCCGCGACGTCGACGGCGGCCACGAAGACGTACGCCGCCGCGCCGGCGCCCTGCGGCAGCGTCCCCGTGGACACCATCAAGTCACTGGTGCCGGGCGCGAAGACGGCCGGCAAGGAGATCCCCTCCACGGACACCAAGCTGCGCCGCACCTGCTCCTGGAACGCGCTCAAGGGCTACGACTACCGCTGGCTCGACGTCTCCTTCGAGATCATGGACACGGACGCGGCGGCGGCGAAGGAGTACAAGGACCGGGTCGCCGAGAAGAGCGGCGGCGGGGCCGTGCCGGGGCTGGGTGACAGCGGCTACTCCGTCGTCAACCTCACCACCCAGGACAAGCAGCAGACCCGTGAGGGCGTGGTGATGGCCCAGGTCTCCAACGCGCTGGTGGTCGTCACGTACAACGGCAGCGACTTCGAGAGCAAGAAGGCGCCGGACACGGCCGAGATCAACAAGGGCGCCATCAAGGCGGCGAAGAGCGCGGTGACCGCGTTGAAGGGCAGCCATTGACATGCTCCTCGCCCCGAAGGGCGAGGATTCTGGCCTTCCTTGACTGGTTGCTGTGCCGCTACGCGGCACGGTTTCCGGTCGGGAATCCGTAGCTTCCTGTTTCTTCACGCTGTGCCGGGATTGCTCCCGGTCTTACCGGCGCTCCGCAGGCCGATACCGCCAGTCCGGCGGCCCGTTTCACGTTGATCGCGGCGTTGGTGTCCCGGTCGTGGACGGTGCCGCAGGCGGTACAGGTCCACTCCCGCACATTCAGGGGTTTGGGTCCGTCCACGGCACCGCAGGTGGAACAGGTCTGGGAGGCCGGTGTGAACCGGCCGATCTTCACCAGGGTGCGGCAACGAATGAATCCCAGTAGCCACGGCCCCGGCCGCCCTTCGCACTCAGGCCTTCTTGGACCGTGTCAGCAGGGTCAGCCCCAGATACAGCACCAGGGACGTGCCGAGGCCGACCGCCCAGCCGTAGTCGGCGAGCGAGGACAGCGCCGGGATCGGGCGGCCGTCGATCAGCGGTTTCAAGCTGGCGCCGCCGATGGCGAGGATGCCGCCGGCGAGGAAGGCGACGACCGCCCGCCAGTTCCAGCCGCCGTCGTACCAGTAGCGGCCGCCCGTGCGGTACAGGTCGGTCAGGTCGAGGCGGGTGCGGCGCAGCAGCCAGTAGTCGGCGATGAGGATGCCGGCGACCGTGCCGAGCAGACCGCCGACCAGGCCGAGCCAGGTGAAGATGTAGCCCTGCGGGTCGGAGTACAGCTTCCACGGAAAGATCAGCACTCCGAGCACACAGGTGATCAGGGCGCCGGTGCGGAAACTGATCTTCCGGGGCGCGATGTTGGAGAAGTCGAACGACGGTGACACCAGGTTGGCCGCGATGTTCACGGACAGGGTCGCGACGAGGACGGTGACCAGGGCGTAGAGCAGTCCGACCACGTTGTCCGTCTTGGCGGCCAGCTGGACCGGGTCCCAGATCGGCTCGCCGTACACGGCCTGGGAACCGGAGGTCACCAGGACCGAGAGGAAGGCGAACAGGGTCATCGTGGTCGGCAGGCCGAGGGCCTGGCCCCGGGTCTGCGCCTTCTGGCTCCTGCCGTACCGGGTGAAGTCAGGGATGTTCAGGCTCAGGGTGGACCAGAAGCCGATCATTCCCATCAACGAGGGCCAGAACAGCTTCCAGAAGTGGCCGCCCCAGCCGAGCTTGGAGGGCTGGTCGAAGAGCGGGCCGAGACCGCCGGCCTTGTTGCTCATCCAGATCAGCATCACGACCGCTCCGACGATCACGAAGGGCGCGGCCCAGTTCTCGAAGCGGCGGATGGTCTCCATGCCGCGGTAGATGATGGCGACCTGGAGCACCCAGAAGATCGCGAACGACAGCCACATGGTCCAGGCGTAGCCGCCGATGTGCGAGGCGTTCGCCCAGCTGTCGCCGATGAGCTTGCCGGCGAGGAAGTAGATGGCCTCGCCGCCGATCCAGGTCTGGATGCCGAACCAGCCGCAGGCCACCAACGCCCGTAC
Organism: Streptomyces sp. NPDC005866; assembly: GCF_040629895.1. Lineage (NCBI taxonomy): Bacteria > Bacillati > Actinomycetota > Actinomycetes > Kitasatosporales > Streptomycetaceae > Streptomyces > Streptomyces sp. NPDC005866. The sequence goes on along the minus strand of NZ_JBEXWP010000011.1, from coordinate 226,537 downwards.
GACAGCGGGGAGGTTGGCGCCGCGCACGCCGAAGCTGGCGCGGGCGAAGACCGGGAAGGGGATGCCGTACTTCGGCCCGGCGTGCCCGGTGAGCAGCATCGGCACCAGGACGATCAGGTTGGCCAGGGCGATGGTGAACACGGCCTGTTTCCAGTCCATGCCGACGGCGATCAGCCCGGAGGCCAGGGTCCACGACGCCGTGTTGTGGGCCATACCGACCCAGAGCGCGGAGAAGTTGTACGTGGTCCACGTGCGCTTTTGGACGGGGACCGGCAGCAGGTCCTCGTTGGCGTACGGACCGGTCGGCGGCGGGGAGCCCGGGGTGAGCTCGACGCGCCCGTCGGAGGTGGTGACTTGGCCGGACGGCGGTATGGCCGTGGGAGCGGTATCGGTCATGAGCAGGCCAATCGGGATGAGACGGGACGGGAGAAAGGCCGTGCGGGTGGCGTCGAGGGGGGATGTGAGCGGGGGACGGGGGTGCCCCCCTTCCCGGGACGGCGGGAAGGGGGAGATCAACTGGCCTGTGGGGTTCAGCCGTTGACGGCCGGGATGACCTTGCTTCCGTACGCGTCGATGGTGGCCTCCTGCGCGTCGTGCATGTCGTAGACGGCGAACTGGTCGACGCCCAGCTCGCGCAGCGCGTTCAGCTTCTCGATGTGCTTCTCCGCCGGTCCGAGGACGCAGAAGCGGTCGACGATCTCGTCGGGTACGAACTGGGTGTCGGGGTTGCCGCTGCGCCCGTGGTGCGAGTAGTCGTACCCCTGGCGGGCCTTGATGTAGTCGGTGAGTTCCTCGGGGACCTGGGCGGAGTGCTCGCCGTACTTGGCGACCAGGTCGGCGACGTGGTTGCCGACCATACCGCCGAACCAGCGGCACTGGTCGCGGGCGTGCGCCAGGGCCTCGGGCGAGTCGTCCTCGGTGACATAGGCCGGGGCGGCGACGCAGATGGTCACCTCGGACGGGTCACGTCCGGCGGCGGCCGCCGCCTCCTTCACCGCCTTGACCATGTACTCGGTGAGGTAGAGGTCGGAGAGCTGGAGGATGAACCCGTCGGCCTCCTCTCCGGTCATCTTCAGGGCCTTGGGGCCGTACGCGGCCATCCAGACGGGGAGTTGGGCGTCCGGCTTGGTCCACGGGAACCTGATCGCCGTGCCGTCGCCCAGGTCGGCCTCGCCCCCGCTGCCGAGGGCGCGGATGACCCTCATGGCCTCGCTGATCCGGGCGAGGGTGTTGGGCTTGCGCCCGGCCACCCGCATCGCGGAGTCGCCGCGGCCGATGCCGCAGACGGTGCGGTTGCCGAACATGTCGTTGAGGGTGGCGAAGGTGGAGGCGGTGACCTCCCAGGTGCGGGTGCCCGGGTTGGTGACCATCGGCCCGACCGTCAACTTCGTGGTGTTGGCGAGGATCTGACTGTAGATCACGAAGGGTTCCTGCCAGAGCACGGCGGAGTCGAAGGTCCAGCCGTGGCTGAAACCGTTGCGTTCGGCCCGCTTCATCAGGCTGATGACGCGGGAGGCCGGCGGGTCGGTCTGCAGGACGAGTCCGAAGTCCATGGGCGCCACTCCTAGTTGAGGTACTGACAGGTGGAGCGCGGGGTGTAGACGCCGTGCCCGGCGTGTCCGGTGTACTCCCGCTCGGTGATGACGGGTTCGCCGCGCGAGAGGACGGTCTCGACCCGGCCGGTGAGCCGCTTTCCTTCGTACGCCGAGTAGTCCACGTTCATGTGGTGGGTCTCGGCGGAGACGACCTGCTCGGCGTGCGGGTCGTAGATGACGACATCGGCGTCGGCACCCGGGGTGATGGTGCCCTTCTTCGGATACATCCCGAACATCCGGGCCGGGGTGGCGCAGGCGATCTCGATCCAGCGGCGGCGCGAGATGTGCCCGTCGACGACGGCCTGGTGGAGCAGGTCCATGCGGTTCTCGACGCCCGGAAGGCCGTTGGGGATCTTCGAGAAGTCCCCGCGGCCCAGCTCCTTCTGACCCACGAAGCAGAAGGGGCAGTGGTCGGTGGAGACCACCTGGAGGTCATTGGTGCGCAGGCCCTGCCAGAGTTTTGCCTGGTGTTCCTTGGGGCGAAGCGGCGTGCTGCACACGTACTTGGCGCCCTCGAAGTCCGGCTCGGCGAGGTTGTCGGTCGACAGGAACAGATACTGCGGGCAGGTCTCGCCGAAGACGGGCAGCCCCTCGTCCCGGGCGCGCGCCAGCTCGGCCACTGCCTCCATGGCCGAGACGTGCACGACGTACAGGGGTGCGCCGGCGACCTGCGCGAGCTTGATGGCGCGGTGGGTGGCCTCGGCTTCCAGCAGGGCCTTGCGCACGTCCCCGTGGTACCGGGGGTCGGTCTCGCCGCGGGCCAGTGCCTGCTCCACCAGCACGTCGATGGCGATGCCGTTCTCGGCGTGCATCATGATCAGGCCGCCGTTCTCGGCGGAGCGCTGCATGGCGCGCAGGATCTGCCCGTCGTCGGAGTAGAAGACGCCCGGGTAGGCCATGAACTGTTTGAAGGAGGTCACTCCCTCCTCGACCAGCAGGTCCATCTCCTTGAGTGTCTCCTGGTTCACATCGGAGACGATCATGTGGAAGCCGTAGTCGATCGCGCAGTTGCCCTCGGCCTTGGCGTGCCAGGCGTCGAGTCCCTCGCGCAGGCCGTGTCCGACGCTCTGCACGGCGAAGTCGACGATGGTCGTCGTACCGCCCCAGGCGGCGGCCCGGGTGCCGGTCTCGAAGGTGTCGGAGGCGAAGGTGCCGCCGAACGGCAGCTCCATATGGGTGTGGGCGTCGACACCGCCCGGGATGACGTACCTGCCGGTGGCGTCGATGGTCCGCTCGGCGGTGAAGGCCTCGGCGGCGGGGGTTGCGGAGGTGGCGAGGGCGGCGATGCGGCCGTCCTCGATCAGGATGTCGGCGTGGATCTCGTCGGACGCGGTGATGACGAGTCCGCCGCGGATGACGGTACGGCTGCTCATTCTCCCTCTCCTGCCGTGCTCGACACTGGTGGGGTTACGGGGCGGTGATCGGGGCGTACGCGTCGGGGCGGCGGTCCCGGAAGAACTGCCAGCGGTCGCGGACCTCGCGCAGCTTGGCCAGGTCCAGGTCGCGGACGACCAGTTCGGTCTCCTTGTCGGAGGCCACCTCGCCGGCGAACTGGCCCTCCGGGTCCACGAAGTAGGAGGTCCCGTAGAAGTCGTTGTCGCCCAGGTCCTCCACGCCGACGCGGTTGATCGCACCGACGAAGTACTCGTTGGCCACGGCCGCGGCCGGCTGCTCCAACTGCCAGAGGTAGCGGGAGAGTCCGCGCGAGGTGGCCGACGGGTTGAAGACGATCTCGGCACCGCCGAGGCCCAGCGCCCGCCAGCCCTCCGGGAAGTGCCGGTCGTAGCAGATGTAGACGCCGATCTTCCCGACGGCGGTCTCGAAGACGGGCCAGCCGGCGTTCCCCGGACGGAAGTAGAACTTCTCCCAGAACCCCGGAACTTGGGGGATGTGGTGCTTGCGGTACTTGCCGAGGTACGAGCCGTCCGCGTCGATCACGGCCGCGGTGTTGTAGAGGACGCCGGGCTGCTCTTCCTCGTACACCGGCAGGATCAGGACCAGGCCCAGTTCCCTGGCGAGGGCCTGGAAGCGCTGGACGACCGGGCCGTCCGGTACCTGCTCGGCGTACTCGTAGAACGCCTTGTCCTGGACCTGGCAGAAGTAGGGGCCGTAGAACAGTTCCTGGAAGCACAGGACCTGGGCGCCCTGCGCGGCCGCGTCGCGGGCCGCCTGCTCGTGGACCTGGATCATCGACTCCTTGTCGCCGGTCCAGGCGGTCTGGAACAGGGCGGCACGAATCACTCGGCTCATCGGGACCTCCGGTCGCTCGGTGTGCTGGGGCGGGCGTCGAAAGTGCCGTCGTCCGCCCGGAGGGCGGGCCCTGCGGCGTCCGGTGCGTGCTGTCGGTGTGCCGCGCGCAAGCCCACGTACCGGACGTACTTGGGCTTGCGCGCGGTGCGGCGAGAGTGCGTGCTGGGCGTCGCGGGGCAGACGGCATTTTCGACGCCCGCCCCAGGAGCCTAGAAAGTCCGAAAGCGGGCTTTGAGTGCCATCGTGTCACGTCTGCGGGTGCTCCGCGTGTCACCGTGTCACGCGGTCGTCGGCTCATGTTTCACCGCCGTTTTCCCTGGTCGTCGCATGTTTCACCCCTGTTGCGCGTCATGTGCGAGGAGCGCGATGTGCACGGAGGCCGCCTGTTCGAAGTCGTCGAGGTCGACGCCGAGCCGGGCCTGTATCGCCTCCAGACGGCGGTACAGCGCGGGCCGCGAGACGTGATGCAGCTGGGCGGTGCGGGACTTGTTGCGCCCGGTGGCCAGGTACGTCCGCAGAACGCTCAGCAGGTCCTGGTCGACGCCTTTTCCGCAGAGCATTCCATCCAGCTCGCGCTCGGCGAAGGACTGGACGTGCGGGTCGTCGCGGAGCAGCCGGACCAGGCCCCGCAGGTGTACATCCTTGAGCCGTACGACGGGTGGAAGGTCGAGAACGGCCGAGGAGTCGGCGACGGCGTCGGCCACGTGCTGGGCCTCGCGCAGGCCGGCGGGCACATCGTCCCAGGCGGTACGAGGCCCCGCGGCGGCGACCACCGCCTGGGGCTCCGTCGACTCACCGTGCAGCCGCACGGCGAAGTGCGTGGCGAGGGCGTCGGCCTGCTGGTCGCGGGCTAGGCTGAGAAGGACGGCGGTGACGCGTTCGGTGAGTTCGGCGACCAGTCCGGGAAGGCCCAACAGGCGGAGGATCCGCTCCAGTTGGGCCGGTTCGGCGTCCCGTACGACGAGGGGGACGAAGGTCCGCCGGTTGACCGGCAGTCCGGCCGCCCGCGCCCTGGGCAGCAACTGCCGTGCCGGTACGACCCCGGAGACCAGGTCGGTCAGCAGGCTCTGCGCGGACTGCTCCTCCCAGCTGTGGGCCGAGCCGCCGCCGAGCATGCGGTGCAGGACGAGGGCCTCGGCGCCGCGGTCGGCGAGCAGCCGCCCGGTGGCGGTGTCGCCGCGGTACCCGCAGAGCATGATCTGCCCCCACCGCTCCCCGCGTCCGCCCAGCTCGGCGCGGATCCAGCCGTCGCCCTCGCTGCCGCCGGCCTGCCGGGCGATGCGCTCCCAGTCGCGCAGCACGTCGTCCACGGCCGACCGCTCCCCCGCGGTGGCGAGGACCCGGTGCGCGAGGTTGGTGACGACGACCGGGCAGGCGCTGTGCAGGGCGACCTCGTCGAGGAGGCGTTGCAGGGGGGCACCGGCCGTGATGAGACCGGTGAGGGCGGTCCGGACCGACTCGGAGAGGCTGACGGCGGCGAACTTCCGCCGTACGAGCCGGGACTGGACCTCCTCCGTCAGCTCGGCGAAGGGGAAGGGGCGGTGCATCACCACCAGGGGAAGGCCGCAGCGGTCCGCTGCGCGGCGCATGGCGTCGGGTGGGGCCGGGAAGGCCCGGCCGAGGCCGAGGACGACCGCGGCGGCCTCGGCGCGGTGCAGGGACTGGATGTACTCGGCCTGTTTGTGCTCGTCGCCGGCGAGCAGGACGCCGGTGGTGAGGACCATCTCGCCGCCGGTGAGCATGACGCCGACGTCGGGTGCCTCGGCGACGTGCACCCAGCGCACGGGGCGGTCGAGGTGGGCGGTGCCGGCGACCACCTCGGGGTCGCCGGCCAGGACCCGTTCCAGGGAGAGGATCTGACGGACCGACAGTATGGGCTCTGTGCTGTTCGGGGGATCCCAGGTGGCGGTCATCTTGCGTGGTCCCTTGGTCGGGTGCGGTGCGTTCGGAAACCGCCGGTGCGTTGTGGCTGGTCGCGCCCGCACGGCGGTAGCCGCATGTCCGCTACAGCTCCGCGCCCCTTACGGAGCGCCTCAGTAGGCGCTTCTCAGCGCCTGCTCCAGGATGGTCGCGCCCTCTTCCGCCTCCGCCACCGTCAGGGACAGCGGCGGGGCGATGCGCAGCGCGCTCGTGTTGTGGCCGCCGCCCTTGCCGATCAGGAGGCCGCCCTCGCGAGCCGCCTCCAGGACCGCCGAGGCCGACTTGGGGTCGGCCTCGTCCGTGCCGGGCTTGACCAGTTCGACGCCGATCATCAGGCCGCGGCCCCGGACCTCCCGTACGCCCGGCAGCTGGGCGGCGACCGCGCGGAGGCGTTCGATGAGGAGGCCTCCTACCCGGCGGGCGTTGCCCTGGAGGTCGTGGTCCAGGAGATACGCCAGGTTGGCGAGGCCCGCCGCCATGGTGATCTGGGTGCCGCCGAAGGTCGAGATACTGTTGGAGTCCAGGCAGTTCATGATCTCGGAGCGGGCGATCACCCCGCCGATGGACATGCCGTTGCCGATCCCCTTGGCGAAGGTGACGATGTCCGGCGGGCCGCTCTGGGCGTGCGCCTGCCAGCCCCAGAAGTGCTCACCGGTGCGGCCCCAGCCGGTCTGTACCTCGTCGGCGATCCAGAGGATGCCCTGCTCCTGGAGGACCTTGCGGAAGGCCGCGTACAGCCCGTCGGGCGGGGAGGTGAAGCCGCCGACGCCCTGGATGGCCTCGGCGATCAGCGCGGCCGGCGGCCGGGTGTGGCCGAGGAGGTCGCGCAGGTCGTCGACGCAGGCCGCGATGAAGTCACGGTCGTTCAGCTCGGCGAACGGGCCGCGGGTGCGGACGCCGCCGTGGACGTACAGCGTCTGGAGCGGGGACAGCGAGGTCGGGGACCAGCCCTTGTTGCCGGTGATGCCGACGGCGCTGAAGGAGCGGCCGTGGTAGCTGTTGCGCATCGCCAGGATCGTGTTGGTCCGGCGGTATGTCGTGGCGAGCAGCAGTGCGGTGTCGTTGGCCTCGGTGCCGGAGGTGGTGAAGAAGACCCGGGCGTCCGGGATGCCGCTCAAGTGGGCGACACGTTCGGCCAGTTCGACCATGGGGCGGTTGAGGTAGAGCGTGGAGGAGTGGATGATCCGGCCGGCCTGCTCGCTCACCGCCTTGGTCACCTCGGGGAGCGCGTGCGCGGTCATCGTGGTGAGGATGCCGCCGAAGAAGTCGAGGTAGCGGTTGCCGTCCGCGTCCCAGACGTGGCGGCCCTCGCCGTGCGTGATCTCGAGGGGCTCGTCGTAGTAGAGGGCCAGCCAGTCAGGCAGGACCTGGCGGTGGCGGGCGAAGAGGTCGTTCACGGCTGTACCAGCCCTTCGTAGGCGTCGGGACGGCGGTCGCGGTAGAAGGCCCACTGCTGCCGTACTTCTTCGATCAGGTCGAAGTCGAGGTCACGGACGACGAGTTCCTCGCTCTTGTCGCTCGCGACCTCCCCCACGAACTGCCCACGTGGATCGACGAAATAGCTCGTCCCGTAGAAGTCGTTGTCCCCGTACTCCTCCTTGCCCACCCGGTTGATGGCGGCGACGAAGTACTCGTTGGCGACGGCGGCCGCGGGCTGCTCCAACTGCCAGAGGTAGGCCGACAGACCGCGCGAGGTGGCCGACGGGTTGAAGACCAGCTGGGCGCCGTTGAGGCCGAGTTGCCGCCAGCCCTCCGGGAAGTGGCGGTCGTAGCAGATGTACACGCCGACCTTGCCGACGGCGGTGTCGAAGACCGGCCAGCCGGCGTTCCCGGGCTTGAAGTAGTACTTCTCCCAGAAGCCCTTGACCTGCGGGATGTGGTGCTTGCGGTACTTGCCGAGCACGGTCCCGTCGGCGTCGATCACGACGGCGGTGTTGTAGTAGAAGCCGGACTGCTCGACCTCGAAGACCGGGACGACGATCACCATGCCGGTCTCGCGGGCGAGTTCCCGCATACGGCGCGTGGTCGGGCCGTCGGGGACGGGTTCGGCCCAGCGGTAGTGCTCGGGTTCCTGGACCTGGCAGAAGTAGGGGGCGTTGAAGACTTCCTGAAATCCGATGATCTTCGCACCCTGGCGGGCCGCCTCGCGGGCGTACACCTCGTGTTTCGCCACCATGGACTCGGTGTCGCCGGTCCAGGTGGCCTGGACCAGAGCGGCGCGTACGACGTTGGCCATGAGCTGCTCCTTCTACGCCCGTAGAGGGTCGAAAGTAAGCCTCCTCGAAGTCCTTGCCAAGACCATCGTCGTTATGCCGCCGAGTCGATCTCGTTTCTTACCTGGCTGGCGGATGCGGGGGTGTCAGGAGGTGAGGCCTGCCACCCTCAGCGCGTGCAGCAGGTCCCAGTGGCGTTGGTCCGAGATCGTCTGGGCCGAGCGGAGGAGCAGCGGAACCAGTCGGTGCGGGTCGGGTTCCGCGCTGTGTGCCGCCTCCTCCGGGCTCCTGACCTGGACGTAGGTGTCCAGCAGGGCCCGGGCCTCGCGGTGGCGGCCCGCCGTGTCCAGGGCGAGGACGGCCTCGCCGATCTCGGTGGCGGGGCGGGCCACGCCCTGGCGGAGGATCTGCCGGCCGTCGTCGGTCCGGCCCGCGGCGGTCAGGGCGTCGGCGGCCGCCACCAGCCGGGCGGGCGGCAGCGAGGCCGCCTCCCACAGCAGGGTGGTCCAGTCGGCGCCGAGTCCGGCCCGCTGGAGGGCGTCCGCGAGCAGGGGGAACCGGGCGGCGGGCCACTGCGCGGCCTCGGCCAGGAGCGCATGCGCCTCGCCGGTGCGGCCCTCGGCGCGCAGCCGTTCGAGTCGCTCCACGGCTCCCGTCACGGCCTGCCCCGACTCCTCGTCGGCCTGCTCCGTCACCGGCTCCGGCCGCACCGGCCCCCTGGCGGCCCCGGCGAACCGGGCCCCCCGCGGGGTGCGATCGCCGCCGGGAGCCGCGGGTACGGCCACCTCCAGCGTCTGCGGTACGGCGGAGGTGACGGCCTCGTCCTCCGCCATCCCGGCGAACCGGGCGCTGCCCCGCCGCCGCTTGCGCTGCTTGGCGGGGGCGGGGGCGGGGTCCGGGTCGGGGGCCGGCCGGGGAGCGGGTGCGGGGGCTGGTGCGGCTGCGGCGGCGTCGGGCGCGAACCCGCCCGGGCGGCCGTGCACCGTGGTTCGGGGCGCGGGCACGTGCGCGGTCGCCGTCGGTTCGGCCGGGCCGGGAGACGGCGGCCCCGGCTCGGCCTGCCGCTCCAGCCTCCTCATCCGGCCCCGGAGTTCGGCACACCGGGCGGAGGCCCGTTCGTGGTCGTCACGGGCCCAGGCGAGGTCGATGTCCAGGGACTCGGCCTCCTCGCGGGAGTGCGCGGAGTTGCGCGCATTTCCGAGTTGGGCCAGCCGTTCGGCGGCGTAGCGCTGTTCGCGGAGCATGACGTCGAGGCGGTCGCTGAGGTCCTCCCGGGCCCCCGGCCGGGCGTCGTACGCGGCGAGCGCGCCGGTGTGCAGCCGCCGGGCCTGCTCGGCCTGATGGGCGGCGGCCTCGGGGCCGTAGGCGGTCGCGAGGTCCTGGAGAAGAGCCTCCATGACGTCCCAGGGCGGGACCTCCCGCCCGCTGAGGCAGGCCTGCATTCCGTCGGGGTCGCGCTGCCAGAACACCGCACACCAGCCGCCGCCCTGGTCCAGGCGCGTCAGCAGGCCGTTGAGGTAGTTCGCGAACTCCCGTACCCGGCCCGGGAGCTGATCCACAGTCATCGCTCGACTCCCGCCAGACCGGAACACTCCGGCTCCGTAGGCAACACCAGTTGTGTTACGGGGCTGCTACGGGGACTTTTCAGGGGACGCGCAGAGCCGTCATTACGGGATCTTGACCGATGCGTGTCACACCGCGGCCAGGGCGCAGCGCACCACCAGTTCGTCCATCGACAGACCGAGCGCGCGGGCCAGCGCGGCGACGGTGAAGAAGGCGGGTGTCGGCGCCCGGCCGGTCTCGATCTTGCGGAGTGTCTCGGCCGAGATGCCGGCCTCGGCCGCCACCTCCGTCATGCTCCGGCCACCGCGCGCCTCGCGCAGCATCTGCCCGAGCCGCTCGCCGCGTTCATGCTCTTCCGGGGTGAGAGGGGTGCGCACCATGCCGTCATTCTAACCCGGTCGAGAAAACCGGTATATTAATTGGCATGGTGGAACTGAAGACAGACGTATCGATCGACGCGATGTACGAGGCGGGCCAGGTCCTCGGGCGGGCCCTGACGGCCGTACGGGAGGCCGCCGCCGTCGGCGTCTCCCTCCTTGAGCTGGACGAGGTGGCGCGGGAGGTGCTGCGGGCGGCCGGGGCCTCCTCCCCCTTCCTCGGCTACCGGCCCTCCTTCGCGACCACCCCGTTCCCCGCCGTCATCTGCGCCTCCGTCAACGACGCGATCGTGCACGGCATCCCGACCTCCTACCGGCTGCGCGACGGCGACCTGGTCTCCATCGACTGCGGTGCCGAACTCGACGGCTGGGTCGGCGACTCGGCGATCAGCTTCACGGTCGGCAGGCCGCGCCCGGCGGACGTAAGGCTCGTCGAGACGGCCGAGCGGGCACTGGCGGCGGGCATCGCGGCGGCGGTCGTCGGCAACCGCATCGGCGACATCGCGCACGCCGTCGGCCGGGTCTGCCGCGAGGCCGGCTACGGCATCCCGCAGGGCTTCGGCGGGCACGGTGTGGGCCGCCGTATGCACGAGGACCCGGAGGTGCCGAACGAGGGCCGACCCGGCCGCGGTCTCCCGCTCAGGCACGGCATGGCCCTCGCGATCGAGCCCATGCTGATCGGCAGCGGCCGGGACGGCTACCACGAGGCTCCCGACGGCTGGACCCTGCGCACGAACGACGGCTCCCGCGCAGCCCATGTGGAGCACACGGTGGCGATCACGGAGACGGGGCCGCGGATCCTCACGGCACGGAATTCTGAGAACTGACACAGGCTGGCGGCGCCGGCCGCTGATCGCGTGACGCGACATCCCCCGTGGCACGGGCCGAGCGAAGGTCAGTCCGCCTTCGCCGGTCCGCGCCCGGCGCTACATGCAATTCGAGTCTTCTTTCGTCTCACCGGCATCCCGTGTCGCACCGGTATCTCTCGGTGCCCGAAGTGCTGGACATGCCCCCCTCGGGCGGGCGTGCGAAGGTGGTGTGACCGGGCCCCGCAGGGGCACCCGCGTGGACCGGCACGTCGACCAGCGAGCGCGTCCTGCCAGGCGCCGGGACGCCGGAACGGAACGAACGCTCATGACCAGCGGTTACCCCGGACCGAGCGACTTCGGACAGGATCCCTTCGGAGAGTTCCTCGCACGCTTCTTCGGCGGAGGGGGAGCGCAGCAGGGGCCCCGCCAGATCGACATCGGGAGGCTGCTCAGCCAGCCCGCCCGGGAGCTGGTCCGGGGCGCCGCCCAGTACGCCGCCGAACACGGCAGCCGGGACCTCGACACCGAGCATCTGCTGCGCGCGGCCCTGACGGCGGAGCCGACCCGCTCCCTGCTCAGCAGGTCCGGCGCGGATCCCGACTCGCTGGCCACGGAGATCGACGACCGCGCCGGCCCGGTCCAGCACCCGCCCGGCGAGACACCCCCGCCGACCTCGCTGTCCCTGACCCCGGCCGTGAAGCGGGCCCTGCTGGACGCGCACGACCTGGCCCGGGCCAGCGGCGCCGGATACATCGGCCCCGAACACGTCCTGGGCGCGCTCGCCGCGAACCCGGACTCGGCCGCCGGGCACATCCTGAACGCGGCCCGGTTCGCCGCGGGCCTGCCGCCGGACGCCCCGGAGACCGACCGCACCCTCACCGGCACGGACAGCCGCCGCCGTACGAACACGCCCACGCTGGACAAGTACGGCCGCGACCTGACCGAGCTGGCCGGGGAAGGCCGCATCGACCCGGTCATCGGCCGCGAGGAGGAGATCGAGCAGACCATCGAGGTGCTGTCCCGGCGCGGCAAGAACAACCCCGTACTGATCGGCGACGCCGGTGTCGGCAAGACCGCGATCGTGGAGGGCCTGGCCCAGCGGATCGCCGACGGGGACGTGCCGGACATACTCTCCGGGCGCCGGGTCATCGCGCTCGACCTGCCCGCCGTGGTCGCGGGCACCCGCTTCCGGGGCGACTTCGAGGAACGCCTCAACACCATCGTGAACGAGATCCGCGCCCACTCCGACCAGCTGATCGTCTTCATCGACGAACTGCACACCGTGGTCGGCGCCGGAGGCGGCGCCGAGGGCGGCTCGATGGACGCGGGCAACATCCTCAAGCCCGCGCTGGCCCGGGGCGAGCTGCACATCGTGGGCGCCACCACGCTGGAGGAGTTCCGCAAGATCGAGAAGGACGCGGCGCTGGCCCGCCGCTTCCAGCCGATCCTGGTGCCCGAGCCGACGGTCCCGGACACCATCGAGATCCTGCGTGGCCTGCGCGACCGCTACGAGGCGCACCACCAGGTCCGCTACACGGACGAGGCCCTCGTCGCCGCCGTGGAGCTCTCCGACCGCTATCTCACCGACCGCAGGCTCCCGGACAAGGCGATCGACCTGATCGACCAGGCCGGCGCCCGCGTCCGGCTCGGCTCCCGTGCCAAGGGCAGCGACGTACGGGCGATGGAGCGGGAGATCGAGCAGCTCATCCGGGACAAGGACCAGGCGGCCGCCGACGAACAGTACGAGCACGCGACCAAACTCCGTGACCGAGTCGGCGAGCTGAAGACGCGTATCGCCGAACTCACCGGCGAAGGGCAGGCCGACGAGGGGCTGAACCTGGAGGTCACGGCCGAGGCGATCGCCGAGGTGGTGTCCCGCCAGACCGGAATCCCGGTCAGCAGCCTCACCCAGGAGGAGAAGGAACGGCTGCTCGCCCTGGAGGAGCATCTGCACCAGCGGGTCATCGGCCAGGACGAGGCGGTCGCGGCCGTCTCCGAGGCGGTGCTCCGCTCCCGCGCCGGGCTCGCCAGCCCGGACCGCCCGATCGGCAGCTTCCTCTTCCTAGGCCCGACCGGCGTCGGCAAGACCGAACTGGCCCGCGCACTGGCCGAGGCCCTGTTCGGCAGCGAGGACCGGATGGTCCGCCTGGACATGAGCGAGTACCAGGAGCGCCACACCGTCTCCCGCCTGATCGGCGCGCCGCCCGGCTATGTCGGCCACGAGGAGGCGGGGCAGCTCACCGAGGTGGTCCGCCGCCACCCCTACTCGCTCCTCCTCCTGGACGAGGTGGAGAAGGCCCACCCGGACGTCTTCAACATCCTCCTCCAGGTCCTGGACGACGGCCGCCTCACCGACTCCCAGGGCCGCACGGTGGACTTCACCAACACGGTCATCGTGATGACGAGCAACCTGGGCTCGGACGTGATCACACGGCGTGGCGCCGGTATCGGCTTCGGCCCCGGCGGGGAGGAGGCGACGGAGGAGGCCCGTCGCGAACAGGTCCTCCGCCCGCTACGGGAGCACTTCCGCCCGGAGTTCCTGAACCGCATCGACGAGATCGTGGTCTTCCGCCAGCTGTCCAACGACCAGCTGCGCCAGATCACCGAGCTGCTGCTGGAACGCACCCGCCGCATGCTGAACGCCCAGGGCATAACGGCCCACTTCACGGACGCCGCGGTCAACTGGCTGGCCGAACACGGCTACCAGCCGGAGTACGGCGCACGACCGCTGCGACGGACCATCCAGAGGGAGGTCGACAACCAGCTGTCGCGGCTGCTCCTGGACGGCACGATCAGGGAAGGCAGCGAGGTGACGGTGGATGTCGAAGGCGGGCGTCTGGTGTTCCGGGCGGGCGAGGCACCCCGGTAGGAGCGCGGGGCCGCGTCGAATCGCGGCCATCGCCGCATGGGCACGACCAGCCCCACCCACCCGCGGCCGCCCGGCTACCGCACCGGATCCACCACCTGCGCGGACCCCCCGCCCCGCCGCACGGTCTCAGCCGCCGCCAGCCACTTCCCATCCGGCAACCGCTGCACACCCGTGGCAGCACCGATCTCCGGGTTGAGACTGAACGAGTGCCCGATGGCCTCCAACTTCCCCCTCACAACAGGGTCGTTGTACAGCGCGGGCTCAAGCTCGGTCTTGGCCGCGTTCCGCTGCGACGCCCGGGGCGCGGCGATCGCGTCCACCAACGGCAGATGCCGGTCGAGGAACTCGGTCAACACCTGAAGCACGGTGGTGATGATGGTCGCCCCACCGGGCGAACCGACCGCCACCACGGGCTTGTCGGCCTTGTCGAGCACGATCGTCGGCGAGATGGAGGACCGGGGCCGCTTCCCCGGCCCCGGCAGATTCGGGTCATGCACCGCGGGATTCGCCGGCGTGAACGAGAAGTCGGTCAGCTCGTTGTTGAGCAGGAACCCCCGCCCTGGAACCGTGATCCCACTGCCACCGGTCTGCTCGATGGTCAGCGTGTAGGAGACGACGTTCCCCCACTTGTCGGCGACCGTGAGATGAGTCGTGTTCTCGCCCTCGTACGTTGTGGGCGCCGCCGTACCTGTCGAGCCCGGGTGGTTCGGGTCACCGGGGGCGACCGGGCTCGTCAGCACCGAGTCGTCGTGGATCAGCGCCGCCCGCTCGTCGGCGTAGCGCTGCGACAGCAGCCCCTTGGTCGGCACGTCCTCGAACGCGGGGTCACCGACCCACCTCCCCCGGTCCGCGAACGAGATCCGGCTCGCCTCGATGAAGTGGTGCAGATACTGGACCTCGTCGGCTTTCGAAAGGCCGGTGTTCTCAAGAATGTTGAGGGCCTCCCCGACGGTCGTCCCGCCGGACGAGGACGGCGCGATCGAGTACACCTTCAGCCCGCGGTACGACGTCTCGGTCGGCGCCTGCGACTTGGCCCGGTACGCCGCCAGATCCTTCGCCGACAGCTTGCCCGCTCTCGCCTTCCACCCCGAACCGGCGTCCACCGGAGGGTTGTCGACCGTCGACACGATGTCCTTGCCGAGGTCCCCCTTATAGACCGCCCCGATCCCCTTCCTGCCCAGCTCCCGGTAAGTCCGGGCCAGGTCGGGGTTCTTGAAGGTGGACCCCACCACCGGCAGCCGGCCACCCGGCAGGAACAGCTTCGCCGTGTCCGGGAAGTACCGGAACCGTGTCTCGTTCGACGCGGTCTGGGACCGGAACGTGTCGTCGACGACGAACCCGTTGCGGGCGATCCGCTCGGCGGGCTTCAGCACCTTGCCGAGCCGTTCGGTCCCCCACTGGTCGAGCGCGCTCTGCCAGGTGGCCGGTGTCCCCGGCGTGCCGACGCTGAGTCCGCTGCTCACTGCGTCCGCGAAGGCCAGTGGCTTGCCGTTCTCCATGAACAGGTTGGAGTCGGCGGTCAGCGGCGCGGTCTCACGGCCGTCGATCGTGTGCACCGTGCGGGACTTGGCGTCGTAGTAGACGAAGTAGCCGCCTCCGCCGATGCCGGCGGAGTAGGGCTCGGTGACCCCGAGCGCGGCGGCGGTCGCGACGGCCGCGTCGACCGCGTTGCCGCCCCTGCGGAGCACCTCGACACCGGCGGCGGTGGCGTCCGCGTCGACGCTGGCGACCGCGCCGCCGTAGCCGACGGCCACCGGGGTTTTCCCGACGGTCCCGCCGCCGCCGGCGGGAGGCGCTGCCGCCCCCACCGACACCATGACGGCCGAGACCGCCAGAACCGTCAGTTTCCGCGTGACAGGGCGACGCATCCGCACCTCCAGTTCCGGAACGTCCGCGCAGCGTATCCGGGGGGCCTCGGCCCCGACAGCCACATTCAGGGCACTGTCATATGACCGCCACACTTCGAACACGGGTACGTTCCGGCCACCTGTGACCGCTACCATGCGCGCCCATGAATGACGACCTGCGCAATATTATCCTTGGCGTCGTCGCCGCCGGCATCAGCGCGGCGCTCGGCTGGCTGGCCCGCACCTCGCTGTGGCGGCGCGGCCTGCGCCGCAAGCAGGCCTTTCTCGGGCTGCCGGAGAACTCGGAGTCGCTGCTGGTCGTCAACCGCGATCCGGCCACCTCCGAACCGGCGGTCCATCGCTTCGACGTGTTCGCGCTCCTGGAGCTGGCCGCGCTGATCAAGGACTGCGGGGCGAACCTCCAGGTGGTGACCCAGGACAACGTCCAGCAGGGCTTCGGCGAGCGCACCGAGTTCTGCGTGGGCGGCCCCGGGTCGAACCGGCGCATGCTGGCCCACATGTCGGCGATGCTGCCGGGCGTGCGGGTCAACATCGACCCGGAACCGGGCCCGGACCGCGGCGCCTTCCAGATCGGCGCCGAGCGCTACCGCCTCGACCCGGGCATCACGGAGTACGTCCTGCTCGCCCGCCTCACCGCCGGCCAGCGCCCCGACGCCCGCCCGGTGTTCCTCTTCTGCGGGCAGCGCGCGATCACCAACCAGGCGGCCACCCGCTACCTCGCCCGCAACCACGAGCGGCTCGCCCGCAAGCACGGCAAGAACTCCTTCGTGCTGCTCCTCAAGGTCGTCAACTCGCAGGCGTACGGCCCGGACGTGGTCGAACTCGTCTCCGACGTCACCCGCGCCGCCCAGGCGCCGCTGCCGCCCGCGACGACCGAGACCGCACCCTCCTCGCATCGCGCCTCCTGAGTACCTGCACCATTCAACAATCGTTACCCGCACGTAACTTACCGACGGGTTACTTGCGGTAAGGCGTCGCGGTTACCGTCTGGTCACTTTGCACTGACACGAGTGAGGAGTGACCCATGGGACGAGGTCGCACCACCACGAGCCGCCGCACCGACCACCGCACCGCCGCTCTGCGCACGACCGCCGCGGGGGCCGTATCGGCGGCCCTGATCGCCGGCAGCGTCGTGGGCCTGGCTCCGGCCGCACAGGCCGCCGCCTCCGTCCGCTTCGTCGACATCACCGGCGACGGCGGCACGGTCCTGAAGGCGAACGTCGTCACACCCGCGGGCGCCGACGCCACGCACCGCTACCCGCTCATCGTGCTGCCCACCAGCTGGTCGCTGCCCCAGGTCGAGTATCTGGCCCAGGCCCAGAAGCTCGCCGACTCGGGCTACATCGTGCTCAGTTACAACGTGCGCGGGTTCTGGCAGTCGGGCGGGCAGATAGAAGTGGCCGGTCCGCCGGACGTGGCGGACGCGTCCAAGGTCATCGACTGGGCGCTCGCCCACACCGGCGCCGATCCCCGGCACATCGGCATCGCGGGGGTCTCGTACGGCGCCGGGATCAGTCTGCTGGCCGCCGCGCACGACAAGCGGATCAAGGCGGTCGGCGCGCTCAGCGGCTGGGCCGATCTGATCGACTCGATCTACTCGGGCCGTACCCAGCACGTCCAGGCAGCCGCCCTGCTCGACGGCTCGGCGACCCTCACCGGCCGTGAGAGCCCCGAACTCCGGCAGATCTTCAAGGACTTCTACGCCTCGAACCTGCAGCGGGAACAGGACATGATCGCCTGGGGGGCGAAACGTTCCGCCGCGACCTATGTCGACCAGCTCAACAAGAGCGGTGCGGCCGTCTTCCTGGCCAACGCCTGGAGCGACACCATCTTCCCGGCCAACCAGTACGCCGACTTCTACGGCAAGCTGACCGTCCCGAAACGCCTGGAGTTCCGCCCCGGCGACCACGCCACCGCCGAGCTGACCGGCCTGCTCGGGCTGCCCAACGACGTGTGGACCGACACCGAGCGCTGGTTCGACCACTACCTCAGGGGCGAGGACAACGGCATCGACCGCGAACAGCCGGTGCAGCTCAAGTCCCGTACCAGCGCCGGCTACGAGGGCTACCCCGACTGGAAGTCGGTGGGCGCCACCCGCAGGAAGATCGGCCTCGCCGGCTCGACCACCATCCACGCGAACGTCGACTCGGGCGCGGACGGCGGCGTCGTCCTCCTCTCCGGCCTCCTCGACCAGGTCGCCCAGCTACCACCGGTCGCCTCGATCCCGCTGCTGCCCCGCCGCTGGGCCGCCGTCTGGCAGTCCGAGCGGTACGGCAGTACTCAGCAGGTGCGCGGCACGGCCCGCTTGCACACCACCCTCACCCCGACCGAGGAGAGCGGCACCCTCGTCGCCTACCTGTACGACGTGGGCCCGCTCGGCCTCGGCAGGCTGGTCACCAACGCGCCGTACACCTGGCACGGCCGCACGCCCGGCAAGGCGTTCGACGTGGACCTCGACCTGTTCTCCACGGCCTACGACGTGCCCGCCGGGCACCGGCTCGCGCTGGTGGTCGACACGGTGGACCCTCTCTACGCCGAGCACAACCCGTCCGGCGCGCAGCTGACCTTCTCCTCGCCGGTGGACGACCCGTCGTACGCGTCCGTTCCGCTGCGCGAGCAGTGATCTCCGGCTGCCGCCGGCCGGGCCTGGCCCTGGCTGCTGCCCCCTACGGTCGAGGGGCCGTGGGGGGACCCCCACCGGGCAGCAGCGTCCCTGGTTCGGCCGGGGCCACCTCGACGGCCTCGGTCTTGGGACTGCGCTGCTCCCGTCTGGCCACCCAGCCGGCGAACCACGAGAGCAACATGCACATCCCGATGTAGATCGGCGAGATCACCATCACCACGGGGATGAAGGGCAAATCGTAGTCGAGGTTCGATGCGATCAGTTTCCCGGCATGGAGGAACTCCTCGTAGGTGATGAGATAGCCCAGCGAGGTGTCCTTGAGGGCCACCACGAGCTGGCTGATGATGGCGGGCAGCATGGCCCGTACGGCCTGCGGCACCAAGACGTACGACATGACCTGGGTCTTGCGCATGCCGAGCGCGAACGCGGCCTCCCGCTGGCCGCGTTCGACGCTGTTCACCCCGGAGCGGAACACCTCGGCGAGCACCGAGCCGTTGTAGAGGGTGAGTCCGGCGACCAGGGCGGGCAGGGGCTGGACCTTCAGCGCCACGAAGATGAAGAAGATCATCACCAGTACGGGCATTGCGCGGAAGAACTCCACGACGGCGGTGGCCAGCCAGCGCACCGGGCGGTGCTCCGAGAGCCGTCCGGTGGCCAGCAGCCCGCCCAGGGCGAGGGAGAGGACGGCGGCCATCGCGAAGGCCTTGAGCGTGTTGCCCAGGCCCCGCAGGAGGAGTTCCTGAATTCCCTTGTACTCGAAGGGCATCCACTTCGTGTACGTGAACTGACCGGTGTCGAAGAGGAGATACAGGATCCAGGCGAGCAGACCGAGGATGACGAGGGTCGACAGGATGCCGTAGACGGTATGCCGTCTACGGGTGACGGGACCCGGGATGTCGTAGAGCGCGGTGGCCTCGGTCATCGGGCGACCCCCCACTTCCGCTCCATCACGTTGAACAGGGCGCTGATGGCGAGGGTGATGACGAGGTAGCCGACGGCGATCCAGAAGAACGTCCAGACGATGTTGTAGCCGAGCTCGCTCAACGTCTTGTAGGTGCCGAGGAGTTCGGTGACGCTGAAGGCGCCCGCGATCGCCGAGTTCTTGGCGAGCGCGATGAGGGTGGAGCCGACCGGCGGGATGACCGACCGGAACGCCTGGGGCAGGATCACCTGGTTGAGGGTCTGCCCGAAGGTCATGCCGAGACTGCGGGCCGCCTCGCCCTGTCCCCTGGGCACGGTGTTGATGCCGGCGCGCAACGCCTCGCAGATGAACGCCGAGGTGTAGCAGCCGAGCGCGATGACCGCGAACACCTTGAAGGGCAGCACGAGTCCGAACCGGGGCAGGCCCAGCAGCACCGCGAAGAACAGCAGGGTGAGCGGGGTGTTGCGGAGCACGGTGACCCAGGCCGTGCCGAGAACCCTCAGGGAGCCGACGGGGGCGACTCGGAAGGACGCCATCAGGAAGCCCAGGATCAGGGCCAGCACCGAGGCGTAGACGGTCAGTTCGACGGTGCCGAGGAAACCCTCGGCATACGTGTGGAAGTTGTCTGTCAGTACCTTCATGCCGTCCTCGCTCAGCTCGCGGGATAGCGGTCGATCGCGGGCGGTTTCGGGGCTGGGACGCCGGACAGGCCGAGCGTCGCGTCGTACGCCTTCTTCCAGTCACCGTTCTTCTCACGGGCCTCCAATGCGTCGTCCATCGCGAAGCGCAGTGCGGTGTCGCCGTGCGGGACGCCGATGCCGTACGGCTCCTCGGAGAAGGGCTTGCCGACGACCTTGAGTTCGTCGGGGGCCTTCGCCGCGTAGCCGATGAGGATGGCGTCGTCGGTGGTGACGGCGTCGACCTGGTAGGTGAGCAGGTTGTCGACGCAGACGGAGTAGGTGTCGTAGGCGACCAGGATCGCCTTCGGGTAGTAGGCCCTGATCCGCTGGTACGGCGTCGAACCGGCCGCAGAGCAGACGCGTCTGCCGGCGAGGTCCTGGGGGCCGTGGATGTCGTTCTCGCCGTGGCGCACCAGGAGGGACTGGCCGGCCATGTAGTAGGGCCCGGCGAAGCCGACCAGCTTCCTGCGGTTGTCGTTGATGGTGTAGGTGCCGACGTAGTAGTCGATCTGGCCGTTCTGCAGGGCAGTTTCGCGGTTGGCGGAGGCGATGGTCCGGAAGCGGATCGTCGTCGGGGCGAAGCCGAGGGAGGCGGACATCATCTTGGCGATCTCGATGTCGAAGCCCGAGTAGACGCCGGAGGCCGGGTCCTTCTCGCCGAGGTAGGGCTGGTCCTCCTTGGCGCCCACGACGAAGTAGCCGCGCCTTTTGGCCCGGGTCCAGGTCTTGGAGCCGGGCAGCTGGAAGCCCTGCGCCACCTGGTAGCCGGGGAGTGCCTCGGCCGCCGGCCCCTTGCTGGGCGGGCTGCCCTCCTTGCCGCAGGCGGCGGCTCCGGCGCCGGCGAGCAGCGCGGTGAGCAGGGCCAGGGCGGCGGGCACACGGGTGGTACGGACCATGGGTCGCGCTCCCCGCTCAGTGCTTGAGGATCTTGGAGAGGAAGTCCCGGGCGCGCTCACTGCGCGGGGCGGTGAAGAACTCCTCCGGGGCGCGGTCCTCGACGATACGGCCGTCGTCCATGAACACCACGCGGTTGGCGGCGGAGCGGGCGAAGCCCATCTCGTGGGTGACGACGACCATGGTCATGCCCTCACGGGCGAGCTGCCGCATGACTTCGAGGACCTCGTTGATCATCTCGGGGTCGAGGGCCGAGGTGGGCTCGTCGAAGAGGAGGGCCTTGGGTTCCATGGCGAGGGCGCGGGCGATGGCCACACGCTGCTGCTGGCCGCCGGAGAGCTGTGCGGGGTACTTCTCGGCGTGCGCCGAGAGGCCCACACGGTCGAGGAGTTCACGCGAGCGCTGGTCGGCCTGCTCCTTGTTGCGCCTGCGGACCTTGATCTGGGCGAGGGAGACGTTCTGCAGGGCCGTCTTGTGGGCGAACAGGTTGAAGGACTGGAAGACCATGCCGACCTCGGCCCGGAGCTTCGCGAGGGCCCTGCCCTCCTCGGGGAGCGGCTGCCCGTCAAGCGTGATCCTCCCGGACTGGACGGTCTCCAGGCGGTTGATGGTGCGGCACAACGTCGACTTTCCCGACCCCGAGGGGCCGATCACCACGACCACCTCCCCTTTGCCGACGGTGAGATCGATGTCCTGGAGGACATGGAGCTCGCCGTAGTACTTGTTGACGTCACGCAGCTCGATCAAAGGATCGACGGCCATACGCAGCCCTACCCACTCTCAGCTGTGTCGTGGTTGCCGCAAACTATCCAGCCGGGAGCAGACTTAAAGCACGACACGCACTTTTCGGGCATTAGCCGTATTTACGCCGTCCTTATCGTCGTTCTTATCGTCGTAGTCATCACCGCAGTCATCACCGTTCGTACCGCCGCCGGTCAGGCCTCGGCGACCTCCGCGTAGAGCTGCGAGAGCTCGGGGACCCCGCTCGCGGCCCAGTCGTGGCCGGACTCGACGACCTCGAACTCCCGCCCGGACTCAAGTCGTACGACCGGTTCCCCGTCCGCGCGGATCTCCCATTCAGCGCCGGGCACGGTCCGGATCAGGACGGTGCCCAGATACAGGCCGGCGTCGGTGCCGAGCCAGATCAGGGTCTCCTCGTCGTCCCGCCAGCGTGGGATCAACTGGTCGAGGGCCTCCAGCGAGGCCGGGGTGTCGTCGAGCGCGACACCCTCCTCGGCCGCCTGGGCACGCAGGAGCTCACACTCGGCGAGCAGATCGGGGTCGGCGGTCAGGGGCACGTCACCGCTCTTGGTGTGCCTGTTACCCAGAAAGGGGATGTTCATGGACCCAGGTTGACACTTACACCTCCAGGTCCACCACCACTGGAGCGTGATCGGAAGCGCCCTTTCCCTTGCGTTCCTCGCGGTCGACGTAGGCGTCCTTCACAGCCTTGGCAAAGGGTGCGTTGCCATACACCAGGTCGATGCGCATGCCGCGGTTCTTCGGGAAGGCGAGCTGGCGGTAGTCCCAGTAGGTGAACGGGTGGTCGTACTTCAGGGGACGCGGGACCACGTCGGACAGGCCGGCCTCGCGCAGGGCGGTCAAGGCGGCGCGCTCGGCCGGGGTGACATGGGTGAGGCCCTCGAAGGCGGCCGTGTCGAAGACGTCGTCGTCCGTCGGTGCCACGTTGTAGTCGCCGAGGACGGCGAAGGGGCGGCTGCCGCCCGCGTCCCCTGCCACGGCGGCCTTGAGGGCCCCGAACCACTGGAGCTTGTAGGCGTAGTGCGGGTGGTCCACCTCGCGGCCGTTCGGCACGTACACCGACCAGACGCGGACCGGGCCGCAGGTCGCCGAGATGGCGCGGGGCTCCACGCCGCCATCGTAGCCGGGGTCGCCGGGCAGGCCCTTGACGACGTCCTCCAGGCCTACCTTCGACAGCACCGCCACGCCGTTCCACCGGCCCGTCGCGTGGACCGCCGCCTCGTAGCCCAGCTCGCGCAGCTGCTCGAAGGGGAACTGCGCCTCCGAGACCTTGGCCTCCTGGAGGCAGAGCACGTCGGTGCCGCTGCTCTCCAGCCAGGCAAGGAGCCTCGGCAGGCGGGCGGTGATCGAGTTCACGTTCCAGGTCGCGATGCGCATGCCCCACAACCTACCGGGCCCCTCTGACAACCTGCCTCAGACGTCCGCCGAGGCCCCCGGGGCCAGCCGCTGGTGGTCCGCGCCGCCCAGAGCGCCGATCTGGCGGTCGTAGATCGGGCGGGCCAGGTCGGTGAGCAGAGCGTCGTGGATGTCGTAGGCGCGCTGCGGTTTGACCTCGCGGACATAGTCGATGACCTCGGAGATCTTGTTCCAGGGGGCCATCACCGGGAGCATCAGCGTCTCGACGGTGTGATCGGGGACGGTGAGGGCGTCGCCGGGGTGGAAGACCTTACCGCCGTCGATGAGGTAGCCGACGTTGGTGATGCGCGGGATGTCGGGGTGGATCACCGCGTGCAGTTCGCCGTGCACCTGGACGTCGAAGCCGGCCGCGGTGAACGTGTCGCCGTGGCCGACGGTGTGCACCCGGCCCGGAAAGGCCGCCGCGATCTGGTCGGCGACGGACTTCAGGGTCCAGATCTCGGCGGCCGGGTCGGCGTCCATCGCGGCCCGCAGCCGGCCCTCGTCGAAGTGGTCGGCGTGCTCGTGCGTGACCAGGATCGCGTCCGCGCCGACGGCCGCGTCCTCCTCGCTGAACCCTCCGGGGTCGAGGACGAGCGTGCGCCCGTCCTTCTCCAGGCGCACACACGCGTGGGACTTCTTCGTCAGCTTCATGGTCACCATCCTCCCCCCGAGCCGTCAGCTCGTCCTCGGGAGCGGTCTCCCCCGGTCCTCCGGAGTGGTCCTCGGGAGTGGACTCCCCTAGTCCTCGGGAGTGGTCTCCTCGCGGATGACCTGCTGGGCGACCCGGAACGCGCTGTTCGCCGCCGGTACCCCGCAGTACACCGCCGCCTGCAGGAGGACTTCCTTGATCTCGTCCGGAGTGAGGCCGTTGCGCAGGGCCGCCCGGACGTGGAAGACCAGTTCGTCCAGGTGGCCGCCCGCGACCAGCGCGGTGAGCGTGACACAGCTGCGCGAGCGCCGGTCGAGTCCGGGCCGGTCCCAGATCTCCCCCCATGCGTACCGGGTGATGAACTCCTGGAAATCCCCGGAGAACTCGTCGGCCCGGGCCAGCGCCCGGTCCACATGCGCGTCCCCGAGCACCTCCCGGCGGACCTTCAGCCCCGCGTCGTACGGATCGGGCCGCCCGAGCGGCTGCTGCGGTACGGCGGCCGGGGCGATCTCGGCGATCGGCTTGACCTGCGGAGCTACCTGCGGCACGGCATGCGGTGCCGCGGCCAGGACCGGCTTCACCGGGGCGGCCGGGATGGCCATCTGGCCGGTGGTCGAGTCGTAGGCGGGCTGCCAGGCGGTGGAGAAGTGCCGCACCAGCAGGTCGGTGACGGCTGCGGGCTGCTCGACGGGGACCAGATGGGAGGCGCCGGGCACCACCGCGAGCCGGGCGTCCGGGATCCCGGCGACCAGGGTGCGGGCCTCGGCGGGTCCGGTGACCTGGTCGTCCGAGCCGACCAGGACGAGGGTGGGCACGCCGATCCGGGCGAGCTCGTGCCGTACGTCGAAGCCCGCCAGGGCCTCGCAGGCGGCGATGTAGCAGCCGGGGTCGGTGGTGCGCACCATCTGGACGGCCCACTCGGTGATCGCGGGCTGCGCGGCGGCGAACCCGCCGGTGAACCAGCGGTCGGGCGAGCTGCGGGCGATCGGGTCAAGACCGTTCGTCCGCACGATCACGCCTCGCTGACGGAACTCGTCCGCTGTCCCGAACCGCGGTGAGACGGCGACCAGCGCGAGCGAGGCGATCCGCTCCGGGTGCCGCAGGGCCAGCTCGATGCCGACGGCACCGCCGAGCGCGCAGCCCGCGTAGCCGAAGCGCTGGACGCCGAAGGCGTCGAGCGTGGCCAGCAGCCGGGCGGTCAGCTCGGTGACGGACCCGGCCGGGTGCGCCGGGGAGCCGCCGTGCCCGGGCAGGTCGTAACGGAAGACCCGCCACTGCTGGGTCAGCTCCGGGACCTGCCGGTCCCACATGTGCCACGTGGTACCCATCGAGGGACCCAGGATCAGGACAGGAGCGTCTTCTGGCCCGTCGAATCGGTATTGCAGGGTGTTCGGTGGTGTCTCGCTCACCCGTCAGACCCTCTCATCTCTCACGGCTGCCCCTATAACGGGGGTCATGGCTGTGCGGGCCTGACCGGTGGAAGACCTCCCGGGCAGCGTAGGGTTTGAGGCATCGGACGATTTCGCGTCGGGTCTTGCCCTCTTTGATGCGGCGTTCGTAGTAGTCCTGGTGCGCGGGTCGAAGCGCAGGTGAGTCTGCACGATCCGGTGCAGAGCAGCGTTGGCCTGCCGGTCACCGCCACGGTTGAGGCGGCGGTCCTGCCGACTTCCCGAGGAACGCTCGGCAGAGCTGACCCCGCACAGCGCGGCGAAGGACGCCTCACTGCCCAGGCGTTCCGGGTTGTCCCTCACCGTGATCAGCAGAGTGCGGCGAGCGCTTCGGGGACACCGCCATCTGTCTGACCGGCGAAGGATGCTGCCTCAGGGCCTCTCAGCCCACTTGCTCCTGAGCGCCGAGGGCACCCGCGTCTCGACTACTACGAATGGACCAGTGCCGAGGCCCACCGGGAGGCAGCGAGCGCCGGAAACTCGACAGGGTGCACGAGATCCTCTCCGGCACCGGGCGAACGGTTCGGCCACGGAAGGTGGTACCGCTTTCACCACTCACTGTTCCGGCCGCCGGCGTGATCCGATCGTGCTGAGGCACCCACTGCAGGTGTCCCGCTCCGTCGGAAAAGGACATCCCACAGGCAACGGATCACCCTGCCCCGCTCTCCGGGTAACGTCAGGGTATGAGTCATCCGCACCCCGAGTTGAAAGCCGCCCCGCCCCTTCCCGAAGGAGGGCTGCGGGTCATCGCCCTGGGCGGCCTGGGTGAGATCGGCCGCAACATGACCGTCTTCGAGCACGCCGGCAAGCTGCTCATCGTCGACTGCGGCGTGCTGTTCCCCGAGGAGACCCAGCCCGGCGTGGACGTGATCCTGCCGGACTTCACCTCGATCCGCGACCGGCTGGACGACATCGTGGCCGTAGTCCTCACCCACGGCCACGAGGACCACATCGGCGGCGTGCCGTACCTGCTGCGCGAGCGGTCCGACATCCCCGTCGTCGGCTCCAAGCTGACGCTGGCTTTCCTGGAGGCCAAGCTCAAGGAACACGGCATCCGGCCGCGCACGGTGCGCGTGCGCGAGGGCGACCGGCGCGGCTTCGGGCCCTTCGACTGCGAGTTCGTGGCGGTCAACCACTCCATCCCCGACAGCCTCGCGGTCGCGATCCGCACCCGGGCCGGGATGGTTCTGCACACCGGCGACTTCAAGATGGACCAGTTCCCGCTCGACGACCGCATCACCGATCTGCGCGCCTTCGCCCGTCTCGGCGAGGAGGGCGTGGATCTGTTCCTCACCGACTCCACCAACGCCGAAGTACCCGGCTTCACCACCTCCGAGCGTGAGCTGAACCCCGCGATCGAGCAGGTGATGCGCACCGCACCGCGCCGTGTCATCGTCTCCAGCTTCGCCAGCCATGTGCACCGCATCCAGCAGGTCCTGGACGCCGCCCACCAGCACGGCCGCAAAGTCGCTTTCGTCGGCCGGTCGATGGTCCGCAACAT
Source organism: Streptomyces sp. NPDC005866 (assembly GCF_040629895.1). Lineage (NCBI taxonomy): Bacteria > Bacillati > Actinomycetota > Actinomycetes > Kitasatosporales > Streptomycetaceae > Streptomyces > Streptomyces sp. NPDC005866. The sequence goes on along the minus strand of NZ_JBEXWP010000011.1, from coordinate 200,196 downwards.
GGGCATCGCCCGCGACCTCGGCTACCTGAAGGTCCCGTCCGGTTTGGTCGTCAGCACGAAGGAACTGGAGAAACTCCCGGACCACAAGATCACTCTGGTGTGCACCGGATCCCAGGGCGAACCGATGGCGGCCCTGTCACGCATGGCGAACCGCGACCACATGATCCGCATCGGCAAGGGCGACACCGTCCTGCTCGCCAGCTCCCTCATCCCCGGCAACGAGAACGCCATCTACCGGGTGATCAACGGACTCACCCGGTGGGGCGCCCACGTCGTCCACAAGGGCAACGCCAAGGTGCACGTCTCCGGGCACGCCAGCGCCGGCGAACTCGTCTACTGCTACAACATCGTCAAACCCCGCAACGTCATGCCCGTACACGGCGAATGGCGCCACCTGCGGGCCAACGGCGACCTCGCCATCCGTACCGGTGTCGACCCCGAGCGGGTCGTCATCGCCGAGGACGGCGTCGTCGTCGACCTCATCGACGGGCGCGCCTCCATCACCGGCAAGGTCCCCGCCGGCAACGTCTACGTGGACGGCATGGAAGTCGGCGGCGCCACCGAAGCCTCCCTCAAGGATCGCCTCACCCTCGCCGCCGAAGGCGTGGTCACGGTCGTGGCGATCGTCGACGCGGACACCGGTGCCCTCGCCGAGGCCCCCGACTTCCTGGCCCGGGGCTTCGTCCACGACGACACCACCTTCGAACCGGTCATCCCCGTCATCGAGAAGACCCTGGCCACCGCAGCCGCGGAAGGCGTCGGGGACGCGCGCCAACTCGAACAACTCGTCGCCCGCGCGGTGGCCAACTGGGCGTTCCGCACCCACCGCCGCCAGCCCCTCATCATCCCCGTCATCATCGACGCCTGAGCCACAGCCCGGCAGCACGGTCCCCGGTTCCGGTCGTGGCCCCGCGGGCATCGAGGTCGGGCACGGGAGTCAGCAGCCGACCCAGCAGGCTGGGATGCAACGCACTCCACATGATGCGTCATCGAAAGGATGCCGGCCTGGGCGAGTCACGGAAAAGCCCAGGTCAGAGCTGATTTATCGGCTCGCTGTCACGCCTGCGGGCGCCCGGAGCGTCAAACGAGCGTCATGACGTACAGCCCATCCCTCCGATCCGGGACGGAACACGCTGCCACGTCCAACTGCCCCGGCACGGCCCGTCGGCTCGGCAGGCATGCCTGTGGGCCTTCGGGCTGACCGGCCGACGTACGTGCAGCGCGACGGCCGCCGACGTCAGGGCGAACTCGTACGACTGCCGGTCACGCACCTTCAGATAGCCGGATCTGAGCGGGCGCGGAAGAGCGGGGAACTCAACCGCCGTAATCAACTCACATTTGTGCAGCGCCTGTTCGCGTTGTGGGGTGCTACCGGGCCGCAACGAGAAGTCAGCGAAGGGGACTTGGCGTGCCCCGTCCGGGCCCAGCAGGTGCACCCGGGCCTCCAGGGCGGCGAAGGCGACGGCGGCGCCGGAGGGGTGGGTGGCCACGCAGGCGTCGGAGGTGCCGAGGATGGCGTGCGTGCGGTTGTGGCCGTGCTCGCCTGAGGAGATCCGGGAGTGGATGATCCAGTCGCTGGACCTGCGTCCGGGCGACCGGCTGGTGATGCTGACCGACGGCATGCTGGAGCGCAACGCGAAGAGCCTCGATCTGTCGGACCTGATCGTCCGCACCCGCGAGCTGCATCCCCGTGAGGCCGCTCGCACCCTCATCGCTGCGGTCGTCGACGCCCACCACGGTCATCTGCAGGACGACGCGACCGTCACGTGCCTGGACTGGCACGGCGTCGGCCACTCGCAGCGGGACGCCGACACCGGAGCCGACCTCGCCGACGCCTCCGCCCCGTCACGGACGGGGCGGATGATCCTGGGCGACGCCTCCGGGACGTCGACGAGCTGAGGCGAGCCCGAACGCCGTGTCGGTCAGTACGCGGTCAGGAAGATGGCGGTGTAGTGCGCCGAAAAAGCTGCCACGGTCAGCGCGTGGAAGACCTCGTGATAGCCGAACCAGCGGGGTGAGGGGTCGGGCCGCTGGAGGGCGTAGACGACCGCGCCCGCACTGTACAGGAGACCGCCGACGACGATCAGGACGACCACGGCTGCTCCGCCGGTGTGCAGGAAGTCGGGAAGGTAGCTCACCGGCGCCCAGCCCAGGGCCAGATAACACGGGGTGTAGAGCCAGCGCGGAGCTCCCACCCACAGGACCCGGAACGCGATGCCGGCCAACGCTCCCGCCCATACGATCCACAGCAGCACGGACCGCTGGTCCGGCGGGAGGAGAAGCACGGCCAGGGGGGTACAGGTGCCGGCGATGATCAGGAAGATGTTGGCGTGATCGAGTCGTCGTAGAAGCGCCTCGCCCAGCGGTCCCCAGGTGCCGCGGTGGTAGATGGCACTCGTCGCGAACAGCAGCCAGGCGGTGACCGAGTACACGGCGCATGCCAGCACCGCTTGCGGAGTAGGGGCCAGACAGATGAGCACGACCCCCGCGATCAGTGCGGCGGGGACCATTCCGGCATGGAGCCAGCCACGCAACCTCGGCTTGATCGGTTCGGCGAGGTCGGCCGCCCGCTCCACCAGAGCAGCAACCGAGTGCGCCTTCTGCCCCGCATGGTCGCCTTGTGATCCGCCGGGCGGCCCGTCTTCACGGCGCCCTCCACGCGCGGAGGCGACGTGACCGTATTCGACTTCAGCGGCGTCGCGGGCCACAGCTCCTCGTCCTCCCCCGGGCTCCTGGGCGTCACTGGCAACCATGCGGTCATGCTAAAAGATCTCACTCCGGCAGCAGGAGGGGAGGTCGGTCCAGAACCCCAGGGCCACGTCGCCGGGCAGGGCTGGTTCGCCACCACGTGAACTCCGGCACGCTGCCGCCAATTGGGCCTGCCGAAACCGAGTAGAACGGCTGGTCATGGGAACGATCAGGGCTTCCGAACGGGCATCTCCGCTCGCCTACCCGCAAGGATCGCCGATGCTTCCTGAGGTCCGCCCCCACGTATCCGCTGCCCTGGCCCACCAGTTGGAACATCAACTAGGTCTGGCTTCGCGTCTCGAAGCCGGCCATCTCGATGTGGAGGGCGTCGCCGGCATCGCAGTCGTCGCGGCTGCCCACTCCGATGGCTATGCGGCCACCGGCCATCTCCTCGGGCTGCTGGCCGCGCTGCCCGCCCCCACCAAGGCAGGAGAACGCTTCTGGTCGGACCTGTGGAGGTCTTCGGGCACCGCGTACCTGCTACCCGTCAACATCAAGGCTCTGGTGCTGCGTTCCCTGGCAGGAGAAGGAACCGCCCTGGCCCGACAGATCCTCTCGGCCGTCGATGAGATGACCCCGCCCCAGCGCGTCGCGGCCGGCGAGGTGATCGGGCAAGCCCTCGCCGAGTCCGACCATCTGCCCGACCTCAAGACACAGGTCATCGGAGAGTTGTGGCTCCGAGATCTCGAACTCACCGCCTGGCGCGTTCTGCACGCAGACCGCAGATGGGACGATCCGGCCGGACGGCAAGCTTTCGTCGACGCCTGGACGGGCGCGTGACCGTCTGCCGCTCCAGGCTGCGCGAACAGACGCGCAGGGCATGCAGCACCCGAGCCGACGACGCTTGAAGCGACTGAGGTCAGGAGTTCCGGGCCGAGGTCGCCCCCCGCACCTCAACAGCAGGGCCGCGCAGCAATGACTGCGCGGCCCGTGATCCTGTGCACTCCCGGCACGAGAGCAGGCGCCTCGATCCAGGTGGGCGGCAGGGCCCGCACGGGCGTCGGCCACCGGACGCGCCGTGCGCGATCCCTCGTACAGGGCTGCGAGGTCAGGCCGGGGTGATGTTCTCGGCCTGCGGGCCCTTCTGGCCCTGGGTGACGTCGAACGTCACGATCTGGCCCTCCTGGAGCTCTCGGAAGCCCGAGGAGTTGATCGCGGAGTAATGCGCGAAGACATCCGGACCGCCGCCGTCCTGGGCGATGAAGCCGAAGCCCTTCTCCGCGTTGAACCACTTAACAGTACCCGTTGCCATGTCTTATGCCTTCCAGTCGATGAACGCCTACCACTCCCTGTGGCAGACGGAGGTGATCGCCCTGGTCCCTGCGGCACAGCACAGCAAAACGCCCACACCAAAGGCGCGGGCAGGGAATTCCGAACCACGACAGCTGACACAGACGCTACACGCCCACACACCGCGTCACCACAGGAAAAGATCACGCCGCACATCGAGACCGTGCGTGCGGTGCCCGCCGACGCTGACGGGCACGCTCATCTCAAGCCGCTGCCGTCGGGTTCGTTGATTCGGCGACGCGCCGGTATTCGGCGTTGAGGCGCTGGGCTTCCTCGAGCTGGTCTTCGAGGATGACGATCCGACAGGCGGCCTCGATGGGGGTGCCCCGGTCGACGAGTTCCCGGGCGCGGGCGGCGATGCGCAGCTGGTAGCGGGAGTAGCGGCGGTGGCCACCCGCGGAGCGCAGTGGGGTGATCAGGCGGGCTTCGCCGATGGCGCGGAGGAAGCCCTGGGTGGTGCCGAGCATCTCGGCGGCCCGGCCCATGGTGTAGGCGGGGTAGTCGTCGTCATCGAGACGGCCGAACGTGTCGTCTGCTGTCATCGCACCTCTCTGTGGAACGCGTGGAGGGGCCCTGGCGCCGTACTGCCGCCAGGGCCCCGAAGGAACTACTACACCATCTGCCGGCCCTGATACTGCACCGGCCCTCTGTTTCCGCAGACCCGACCGAGACGCTGTCGGGGGCGCGGGGATCGCGGTTGCTTGACCGGAGACCACCTCACTATCGATGTCCTGCGGTACCCGGGTCCAAGACTTCCGCCCGGGCGATCCTGATGGCGCGGGGTTCCTCCGTTCTTCCCTCTTGATCAACTACTCACTAACGGGAACTGCGTACTACTGGTACTGCGAACTGCTGGTGGCCTCGAACCGAGCCACTCTTCGGCAGCCAGCCCCGTCGCCCGTCCTGCGTCTGCTCCGGCTCGGAACCCCACTGCCGCACCCCCGGTGCGCGCGCCCGCAGCCGACGCCTTCGCCGAGGTAGTGCTCACCCATGCCACTGCTGGGTGCTGCGAACCTGCACTTACGGGTACTGCCACTGCCGGTACTGCTCATGGCGGCCCCTGATCACTGCGGGCCACCCGGTCCGGTCGTCAGTCCCGTCGCCGTCCTGCGAACGCTCTGGCTTCGGAACTCCACCACCGCACCGCCCTGCCAACTGCAACTGCGGTACTACTGCCCGGTAGTTCATCTCTCCGGGCCTCGCTCGATCTCGACTACGAGAGAAACCTTAACCATACCGCCGGCCAATGTCTACTCCAGCAGGTATAGATTTTCGCGTGCTGGAAGATGAAGTACTCCGCCCCGACCGGTCCCCATGGAGGGTTCAAGCAGCTGCGAGGCTCTGTCCGGCGCTCACAGTGACCCACCACCGCGTGGCATGTCGGGCTGGGCGTGACGTCGCCGCCTGCGCCGCGGCTACCGTCGGCGGCACCGGCCAACACTGCTTCTCGCGAGGAACACCACCGACCGGCACGGACGTTTCCAGCCGTGACGCCCCCAGGTCGGCCGTTGACGAGCATGGCAGAAGGCCCTGCGCCGCCTTCGACGATCCCCGGATCATCGAGCAGCCGGTGGCGAACCCGCACGCCCCCTGACTCGAGCAGTCCGCGGGCTGCGGAGACACGGACTCACGGCAGCAGGTGCCGTCATGCGTCGGCTGTGGTCCTCCGCCCCCTTCAGGCAAGCACTGGGGCTCTGCGGGGTTGGCAGGTGGAGGGGCGGGGCACAGGGGTCGGGTAGCCAGGGCAGGGGCATGGACGATTCAGAGATCAGGGTGACCCTGATGATCACGGTGATTGCCAGCGCCGCAGCCGGCCGTGGCTCCTGACGCGGCGAACACTGTGGTCTTGGTCGTGTCCGAGCTCCTCACCGATGCCCCGCGCCACGGTGGGGCCGCTGCACACTGGAACCGACTGCGCACCCCGACACCATCGAGGTCGCCGTTCACGATCCCAGCCGGCATGTGCCGCGCATGCGCACCCCTGACCTGAACGGCGTACCGGGGGCTTCGGCTGGCCCATGGTCACCGGCCTCGCCCACGCCACGGCGGTCACCCGCCGGGCCTCCGGCGGCAAGACCGTGAGCGCCTTCCTTGCCCAGTAGCGTCACCGCTCAAGCAGCCGGATGGCCGACGAACATGGTCCGCCTCATACCGCAGCCCGACGAGTTGCTGGTTGACGTTGCCGCCCTGACGGAGTCCGGCCAGAGCAACCAGATGTCCCTGGCCGCGGCCACCGGTGGCGCTGTCATCACCGGAGGAGGACGGGCCGCCCACGCGTCTGCACTTCCATGTCGCCCGGATCCTGCAGGGCAACGGTGACGGGAACCCACTGCACACGGTGTGGGCCCGACCGGCGTACCGGTCGGGCCCACACTGCTGCTCAGGTGTCGGCTCGTGTCTGTTTACCGGGTCAGACCGTGACGGGGGTGCCGAGCATCGCGGAGGCGTGCTGCATCGGGCTGAGAACGTCCAGGGGCGCCGCCTTGGGAACGGCGCGGCAGGTGAAGCCGAGCGCAGCCACGGCCCGCAGGACTTCGGCGGCGCTGAAGTCACGGCGGTCCTGGCGCGTGATGACCTGGCCGACCTGCTTGACGGGGTAGTGGCGGCGGCCGATGATCACCGATTCGCCGGTGACCGGTTCGGGCTTGATGCCCTTCATCGATTCCAGCACGCCGCCCTTGGTGAGTTCGAAGGGGAAGCGGGCGATGACGCAGCGCATGTGGCCTCACAGGGAGAAGGGGAGAACGGTCCGACCGAGGGTGGGCGTTTCAGCGGGAGAGGGCGAGGATGCCCAGAGCGTTGCCTTGCTCGTCGACCACCGGCAGGGCACCGAGCCGACGGGTGCGCATCGCATGCTCGGCTTCGGCCATCGTGGTCACGGGTGAGGCGAACGAACCGTGGTCGCCGAGGAGGTCGCGCAGGCGGACACGGTCCGTGTAGTCGGAGCTGTCACGGACGGCGGCGAGTTCGGCATGGGTGACCAGGCCGGTGCACTGGCCGTCCTGGTCACAGACGACCAGTCGGACCGTGCGGGCGGCGGCCATGACGGCCAGCGCCACCCCGACGCTCATGTCGTCACAGACCTGCGGATCGGCCGCGTCCACGACCTCCACCGCGGTCCTGTGCGCGGGGTCGGCGTCCGCCGGGCGGGACTGTGTCTGAACCAGCGTCAAAAGGTGCCTCCTGCAGAGATGGGCCGGCTTCCTGATCACGAAAGTTCTAGGCCACCGCGCCGAAGCCGGACTGGCGTACGGGGGTGCGCCTGGTCGCCGAGGCGGGGCGACGGCGGCTTCGGGAGGAGGCGCTGCGCTTGGGGCGTTCGACCACCGGTGCGGTGATGACGACCGGGATGCCGGAGGGGGCCTGGGCGCCGGTGATCCGGCTCAGGGCCTCGTCCCCCGAGCGGATCTGGGTGGTCTGCGGCCGGATTCCGGCGTCCGCCATGAGGCGGACCATGCCGCGGCGCTGGTTCGGTGTGACCAGGGTGACGACGCTGCCGGACTCGCCGGCGCGGGCGGTACGGCCGCCTCGGTGGAGGTAGTCCTTGTGGTCGGTCGGCGGATCCACGTTGACGACCAGGTCGAGATTGTCGACGTGGATGCCGCGCGCCGCGACATTGGTCGCCACCAGCACGGTGACGTGCCCCGTCTTGAACTGCGCCAGCGTGCGGGTGCGCTGCGGCTGTGACTTGCCGCCGTGCAGCGCGGCGGCGCGCACCCCGCTGTCGAGCAGGTCCTGGGTCAGCCGGTCGACGGCGTGCTTGGTGTCCAGGAACATGATCACGCGGCCGTCGCGGGCGGCGATCTCGGTCGTGGCGGCGTGCTTGTCGGCGCCGTGGACGTGCAGGACGTGGTGCTCCATCGTCGTGACCGCACCGGCAGACGGGTCGACGGAGTGCACGACGGGGTCGGTCAGGTAGCGGCGTACCAGCAGGTCGACGTTGCGGTCCAGGGTGGCGGAGAACAGCATTCGCTGCCCCTCCGGGCGCACCTGGTCGAGTAGCGCGGTGACCTGGGGCATGAAGCCCATGTCGGCCATCTGGTCGGCCTCGTCCAGCACGGTGATGCCCACGTGGTTCAGCCGGCAGTCGCCGCGGTCGATGAGGTCCTTGAGCCGGCCCGGGGTCGCGACCACGACCTCGGCTCCGCCGCGCAGCGCGCTGGCCTGCCGGCCGATCGACATGCCGCCCACCACCGTGGCCAGCCGCAGCCGCACGGAGCGGGCGTACGGGGTCAGCGCGTCGGTCACCTGCTGTGCCAGCTCACGCGTCGGGACGAGGATCAGCCCCAGCGGCTGGCGGGGCTCAGCACGCTGCCCAGCGGTACGCGCGAGCAGGGCGAGGCCGAAGGCCAGGGTCTTGCCGGAACCGGTGCGGCCGCGGCCCAGGACGTCACGGCCCGCAAGGGAGTTCGGCAGCGTCGCGCCCTGAATCGGGAACGGTGCCGTCACACCCTGCCTGCCGAGTTCGGCCAGCATCTGCTCAGGCATGTCGAGATCGGCGAAGCCATCAACGGCGGGCAGCGCGGGGGTGATCGTCCTGGGCAGCGCAAACTCACCTTGCACGGCGGCGGGCCGACGGCCGTAACCGCCGGAGCGCACGGGCCCGCCGGTACGACGCGGTGCCTGCGAGCCGTAACCGCCGCCCCTTCCAGCGTCGGCACCGCCGTCACGGGAGCGGGCGGGGCGGTCGTTCGTGTACGTGCGGTTCATGCGGAACCTTCCTCGATGTGGCACATATCAAGGAATTCCCGCTGCGATGAATGGCATGGAGAATTACAAGTATGAACCGGTGACAATAGAAAGCAGATCTGGCTGGAGGAAACATCCTGGGCACAGGTGCTGAAATGGGTGACGCGATGGGGACCTTGAGATCCGGGCGCCGGCTGCGATGCAGCGCTTCAGGATGCGTCTGCGCCCTGAGGGAGGAACCGCTTGTGATGGTAGTGCGGATTCCTCCGGGTCGTCCCGCGGGTGAAAGCCGCTGCGGGATACGCGTGCAGCTGGGGCCCGCACCCCGAGGGATGCGGGCCCCAGCTACGGATTGCGCGTGAGCGTCAGGCCGGAACGATGTTCTCGGCCGTCGGGCCCTTCTGGCCCTGCGCGATGTCGAAGTTCACCTTCTGGCCCTCGAGCAGCTCGCGGAAGCCCTGCGCGGCGATGTTCGAGTAGTGGGCGAACACGTCGGCGCCGCCACCGTCCTGCTCGATGAAGCCGAAGCCCTTTTCCGCGTTGAACCACTTCACGGTACCAGCAGCCATGTCATATCTCCTTTGGGGCAGTACATCGGCGTCCGCACTGCGCGGACGACGTGTCGCCGCGATGATTACCCCGCCCGGAAATGACCGGAAATACAAAAGTGCTCCCGACCGGCAGAAGCCTGGCGGGGGCACTTGAAGTTTTGGGAACCACAACTGCAACTGAGATAGACAGTAGCACGCCGGAACGGCCCGTGCACGTTGAATAATACCGCTCTGCTCTTCGCGACAAAAACTCCCGCTGCACGGCCCTCCAAAAACTAATCCCTCGGGAACAGATATTGATTCACTCGGCGTTCAACGCCTCAGGAAGAGTGGCCAATCGGCACCCTGCGCGACGGCCGGGGAAAAGCCGCTGCCGCCAGGAAACGCAGCTGCGCCTCGCCCCGTGTCGCCTCGTGGCAGGGCCGCTACGGCGAACACCACCACGCCACCGCCATCAGGCGTAGTTCGCAGGCCAGGATCAATCCGTCGGCCCCGACGGCGGTCCAAAACGCAGGAACGGCTCAACAAGGAGATCCGCCGCCGCACCGACGTGGTCGGCATAACACCGGCACGCTTCGCGGGACACGGCTCGGTCAGCCGCGCAGCAGTTCGCCCGGACCCACCTCGGCGAGCAGCGGTGGCTCGTTCTCCCCCTCGTAGGCGAGGTGAAGCTCGCGCCTGGCACGGGTGGCCAGCACGTAGTAGGTCATCCGCAGGGCCGCCGAGGTGGGATCGGCAGCAGCGTCGGTGTGCGTGTCGGGGATGACGACCGTGTCGAAACCCAGTCCCTTCGCGCTGGCGCGGTGGACGAGGACGATACCCGGGCGGGCGAGGTCCAGGGTGCGATAGCGGCCCTTCACTGCCTGGGATGTGTACAGCTGGGGCTTCAGCCATGGTGCTCTGTTCTCCAGGCTGCCAAGCAGCGAGAACTGCGTGTGCCGGGAGTTGACGATCACGCCGATGGTGTGGCCGGGATGTTGCTGTGCCAGCGTGATCAGCAAGTCTGCTGCACCGCGTTCGGGCAGCCTGTGCACGCGCGGTGGCGGCCCGTTCCGGTCGGGGACGGCGGACATGCCGGCGCCCGTGTGGAAGTGCGCGGCGAACGCGGCGATCTGGCGGGTGTTCCGGTGATTGCCGTCGAGTTCGACGCGCGTGCAGTTGCGGAGGCGCTGGGCGATGTCCTCCAGCGTGGAGTTCGTGTCGGTCAGCCGCTGGCACTCATCGGCAAATACCGTGATGCGGCCCCCGAGGAGCCTGCACAGCCGGTAGAACTCGGGCGGCAGGTCCTGACCTTCGTCGATGACCAGGGTAAGACCGGGGTCCCGTTCGGCTTCGGCCGCACGCTCGTAGAAGGCCGGCCAGTCGTACCAGCCGTCTTCGGCACGTGGAGGTTTGGGACCGTACCAGTTGTCCAGCCATGAGTGCGCTGTGGCCACGCGAACACTGCGGTCTCTGGGTCCCAGCGCATGGACGGTGGACGCCAAGGACTGGTGGAGCAGATGGGAGCGTGTGAGCAGGACGGCCGGGGTGCCGGTCAGTGCCAGCATCACGGCGCGCTGGGCTGCCAGAAGGCTCTTGCCACTGCCGGGCGGGCCGCTGATCAGATGGTTGCCGTCGAACGGCAGGTTGTCGAGCGCGGACCGCTGCTCCGGCACGAGGTCCAGGTAGGTGAGCGTCATGAGGGGATCTGCTCCAGGGCTGCGGCAGCCGCTGCGCGGGCGGCTGTGACGATCGATTCGAAGTAGCCGGGCACCTGTTCACCGCCCACCACGAGGGCGCGGTCCAGCAGCGTGTTGCCGGACTCGCAACTGGTCTCGGGCAACAGGGCACACGCGTGGCAGGCCGCCCGGTTGAGGTTGCCGAAGCCCTGCCCGGCGTGTTCCGCGCACAACGGGTCGGCGGAGCACCAGGCCGCCGCCTCGGTCATCCGCAACAGTGTTTCCGCCAAGCGGGGCGGTTCGCCCTGGCGCACGAGTCCGCCCAGAGTGCCTTCGGCGTCTCCGGCGGCGGTGTAGACGAGGATGCCGTACTGGTCCTGCTCAGGGCGGGCGTAAATGCGTTCGCGCAGGCTCGCCGTCGTGTAGCCGGACTCGAAGGACAACTGGCGGATGAGGAGGTGCGCGAGCGTGTGCAGGAGAACGAACCTCGGCGAGAGCTCCGCTCCGGTGAGGGCCTCCAGCCGGTCCTTCTTGAAGGCTCGGTCAAGATCGGCACGCATACCGCCGACGCGGCGACGCACTCGGTCGTCCGCTTCCCACTCGGCCAGTGCCTCCTTGTCGAGGGTGAGGAAGATGCCTTCGCCGAATACCTCTACGGCGGGCAGCCACTTCAGGCGCCGTGCGGTGTCGGCGGGCACGACTGTCGCGTCCGGGGACACCCTGGTGAAACCGGACAGTGCGCGCACTTCTCTCAACCGGTCTGCGAGCAGGACGCGGCCGATGCGACGCCGCAGGCCCACCCAGGGTTCCATGGTCTCCTGCGCCAGGTCGAGCGTGGTCGCGCGCAGCGCGAAGTCACGGGTGGCGGGCGGTACGGGAGCCATGAACGCCGCCCACTCCTCGCGGCTGAGGTCGGGGCGCACGGGCGCGGCGGCCGGCCCGGACGCGGCCGCCACCGGCTGTCCGGTCTCCTCGGCCAGGAGGACATCCAGCAGGGCGTCGTCCGCTCCGGTGTCATCCTTGATCATTTCGCGGAAGACCTCGGCGCGCGGGGTCGCGGCGACCTTGCACAGGGAGACCCACAGGTCGTGCTCACGCACCCGGCTCGCGAGTGTCTCGTCGGCGTACACCGCGGTTTCCGTCTCGGGTATGTCGAGGGCCGAGTGCACCACGGGGTAGTACAGATTGCCTGCGGTTCGCTGAACTATCTGGACCGGCTTGACGCATTCCACCGCCTCGTTGGCCCGCTGCCACGGGTTGCGCCCGGAGCAGCGCATGCCGTGCGTGCCGAGGATGTCGAGCAGGTCACGCACGGCTCCACAGCCCTTCGCCGCGCACACGACCGACAAGGCTTCGAGGCCGGAGGCCCGCTCGGAGACCAGGAAGCGCAGCTTCTCCCGTTCGGTGCATTCCCGGCGCTCGCTGGCCTCGCGCCGCGAATGGGACCAGAACCACCAGTCGATGTCTCCGAGGTGGCCGGCGGAGCAGATCTGCACGAACCTCATGGGCGCCAAAGTGGGTCCGGGTGAGCAGGACTGGCAACGCGGCGGCTGTCCCGGCTTCTCGTCGGCGATGCGCCAGCGCTTCATGCGCCGGCAGGCGCCGCAGACCCGGAGTCGAGTCCTTTGAGCTGAGCGGGGATGTCTTCCCCGATGCCGGTGGCCACGAACGATTCGCCCTGGATGTCGAAGACGGCTCCGACGCCGGCTCTACCTCGGCGTGATGGCCCAGGGCCACACCTCGGGCCGTGCCTCCGTGGCCACCGCCGCGGCCATGCTCCAGGGCGCCTGGGAACTGCCCCCGGAACACCGCGACGATTATTGGACCCTGGTTGCCTACCACCACAGCCTGCGCGAACTCGGGCGCACCGTCACAGCTGCAGCCGACACCGGTGTCCGCTGCCCTTGAACGGGCACGCGCGCCGACAGCTCACAACCACCCCCGCCGGGCCGCCGCCAGCCCCGTCTGGAAGCGGGTGGACGCGCCGAGTTCGCTCATCAGGCGGTGGATGCGCCGTTGCGTGGTCCGGGCGCTCCAGCCCTGGGTGCGGGCTATGGCCGCGTCCGTGAGCCCCGAGGCCAGCAGGCTGACCAGGGCCCGGGTCTCGGCATCCGGGTGCCCCGGGCCCTCCGAAGTCGGGCCGTCCGGCTGCTGTGCGGCCTCCCCCAGCGGGATGGCGCGCTCCCACTGGGCCTCGAAGAGCGACTGCAGAGCCACCAGCATGGGCGACGGGTGGATGAGGTACGCCGCGGACTGGCCGCCCGGCGCGAGGCTGAAGGGGATGATCGCGGCACGGCTGTCGCTGATCACCAGCTTCAACGGCAACTCGGGCCGCATCCGGGCCTGTTCCCCGGCCCGCATGCTCGGCATGATGTCAGCCTGGAGCCTGCCGGGCCAGGCCACCGCCTCGCGGTCGTAGATCACCCGGTAGGTGACACCGGTCTGCTGGCGCTCCACCTGGGCGTCGAGGTTGCTGCCGGGCCGGTCGACGTACGGAGGGCGGTCGAAGGCGCACACCTCACGGCGCGCTCCGGTCGTCAACCGGTGCACGGCCTTGCTGATGTCGTCGCGGTCCGTCAGCAGTTCGGCGGCCATGTCCGGGTGGCTGATCCTGGTCGCCTCCCGGTGTGTCTCGAGCAGCCGCTGCACCAGCGCCCGTGCCTCGCCCAGCTCTTGCTCCCGTTCATTGATCAGCGCGCTGACCGCCACATCGGGAGCCGCGGCCGAGAACTTCAGCGGCCGCCCGGCGGTGCGCACCGCCAGGCCGTCCCTCACCAGGCCGGACAGCAGCTTCCCCGCGGTCGGCGCGGCCATGCCGCACGCGTCCGCGACTTCCGCCGTCGTACTTCGCGGCATCCCCACCAGAGCCGTATAGACGCGCTCCATGTCCGCCGTAAGCCCCAGTACGTTAAATCCCATGCCCTCTCCAACACCTCTGTGGCACCAACCGGCCACCTGGCGGAAGTAGGCCACCGCCTCCACCTTGCGGCTCATCCGCCGCACTTGACATCTTCCAGCAGCGAGCACGCTGGTTTGCGTTGAGGTGACCGTTGAGGTGACCGACAGCGTGCCGCGGTGTGTCCCCCGCACACCCTCGCCCCGCTGAAAGGGTGTCCCATGTCGCGTGCCCATCCGTACGGCAGACGGCGGCTCGGTGCCGTTGCCGTCACTTCAGTGGCGTTCCTGGCCTTCACCGCCGCGGTGGCGGCGCTGCCGGCCGCAGCCGCTCCCGGTTCCACCGGCTCGTCGTCGCCGGTCCCGGGTGGCTCGGGCTCCGGCCCGTCCCTCACCGGCCGTACGCCGCTGGGCAACGCGTCGCCGCAGAAGGCGCTGCCCGCCCAGCGCGCCGGCGTGGTCCCGGGGCAGGTGCTGGTGACCCTCTCCCAGGAGACCGCGGTGACGGGCCGGAAGCTGCCGGGGAACAGGGCTGCTGCCCTCGCTCCCGGGACCAGTAGCGCCGCTGTGAACAAGAAGCTGAACGCGGTCGGGGCCACCTCGCTCCAGCCGCTCTTCCCCTCGCTGTCGGCCTCGGCCACCGAGTCGATGACCACATCGGCCCGCGAGCGCCTGGGAGGTGACGCCGCCGACCTGTCGCGTACCTACGTGGTACGGACCGGGAACCATGACTCCGCCTCCGTCGCCCGCGCCCTCCAGGGCACACCGGGAATCGCCCACGCCGAGCCGAACCGGTACGTGAACACCATGAACACCGGAGGGCAGCAACTGCCCTCGGCCGTCCTGGCGTCCGCGAAGCACGCGCCGGGCGCACCGGCCACGGTCGACACCCACGCGATACCCGCGAACTTCGCCCTCACCAACTCCGCGCAGGCGTTCCTCAACGCCGGCGGGGTCAACGCGGTGGGCGCCTTCGACATCCTCCAGGGCGGCTACCGGCAACAGCCCGGCACCGGCCGGACCATCACCAACGTCTCCATCGGCGACCTGACCGACCAGGCGATGGCCGACTCCGGCGACCCCTACGTGCAGGGCCACGGTCCGACCACGGTGCTGAAAGGCGGTCAGCGCTACCTCGACCTTCCGTCGATGCCGCTGATCCCCACCTACGTCGCGGCTCCCGACGGAAGCCTCAGCGGTTCGGCGTCCACCAAGGACCAGGACCCTGTCCTCGGCGAAGTCCTGCTGGACTTCAGCGTGATGGCGCCCCTGGCGCACGACCGGCAGCGCCCCGGCCGGACCGGCAGTGACTACACCGATCTGCTCGGTATAGCCCCCGGTGCCGACTACCGGCTGGTCGTCCCGCAGCAGCCGACGATCGACCAGATCGCTACCGCGCTCCAGGCCGCCGCCCACCAGTCGCCCAAGCCGGACGTCATCACCGCCAGCCTCGGTTTCGGCACCGACGCCCAGGGCTTTCCGGGACGCTACCTCGAGGACGACCCCTATATCCGGTCCGTCGTCGCCTCGATCGTCCAGAAGGACGGCATCGTGGTGGTGATCTCCTCCAACGACGGCACCCGCCTGTACACCCCGGCCGCCGTCGGCCCCGACGGCGGCAGCACGCCCACCGACACCGCGAAGAACGACAAGGCAGCCACCGACATCGACGACGTGGCCTACTCCACCGCGCCGTCGCGAGTCCCCGACAGCGGTGCGGTAGCCGCCGGCGGCACCACCCTGGACGACACCCTCGCCTCCCGGACCGGGCACGCCACCACCGCCGAGACCCGGATCAGCGGCTTCGGCACCTTCTCCTCCGGCTTCGGCACCCGCATCGACCTCTCGGCGCCCAGCGACAACATCGTCGCCTTCACCCACGCCGACAGAGGCGACGCGCAGTCCGTCACCCCCGTCCTCAACGGCGGTACGTCCGCATCCGCACCCGAGATCGCGGCGGCCGCCGCCGTGGTGCTGCAGGCCGCCGGGCTGGCCGGACACCATCTGACACCCGGGCAGGTACGGGACGTGCTGAAGCGGACCGGCCGGGCGGTCTCTCCCCCGGCACAGATCGACCGCGAGCTCAACGTCGGCAAGCAGATCGACGTCACCGCCGCCGTCGAGGAGGTCCTCGGGCACCGCGGTGGCGGGACCGCGGCCGTACGGCTGTCGGTCGCCCACCGGGTCACCGCCGGCGGGCTGGGCGGGCAGTTCCTGGAGACGACCGACCAGAACCGCATCGACCTCGGGGACATGGCCTCCGGAGGCAACGGCATGGGCCTGGTGGGCCCGGTCACCTTCGCCGGTGACGTCACCGGACTCCCCAAGGGGGCAAGCCCCACGTACACGCTCACCGTGGGCGCGAGGACGTGGCGCTCCGCCACCCCGGCGATCCGGGTGACGCCCGGGGAACTGCTGGACGCCGCGGGACTCCCGGTGGTCTCCGCCTCCGACCGCGCGATCACCGTCACCTACCGCGTGCTGACCGGCGAGCGGACCCAGGCCACCGTGCGACGCACCCTCACCGTCGGCCCCAGCGACGGCCGCTACGTGGAGAGCACTGCGCCCAAGGCGCCCGCAGTGGTGAAGGCCGGTCACGCGGTCACCGTCACCTACGACCTGTCGGGCGTCGCCAAGACCAACAACCCGCAGCTCGTCGTGTCCACCGTCGGCCACTGGAACCCCGCCCTCGCGCCCCTGTTCAGCACCGCGTGGCACCAGGCACTGACCGCCGGCTCCGGCACGGTCACGATCCCCGCCGACGCGTTCGGCCCCGGCGGCGGCCTCTACGGCATCGGCATCGCCCAGTCCGGATTCGGAGGCAACCCCGGCTTCGTCACCTACGGGGAGTTCGCGCCGGTCCGCGTCGACGGCGGCACCGCGAACCAGCGCCCGCAGGCACCATTGGTCACCGGACAGGACGGCGTCCCCGCGCACAGCGCCCAGGTCACCCGCGCCGGAGCCGGCTTCACCCTGCGGTACGACGTGCGCGATGCCCCGGGGGCGAGGTACGCGCAGGTGGAGTTCTCCGCGCCCGCCCCGACGCTCCACAACTCGCTGAACACCTTCACCAACGCCAACGGCACAGCCCTCGACGACAACGGCGTCGACGCGCCCTCCAGCGCCCACCACGTCCTGCCCGCCACCAAGGGCAGCGTCGACCTCGACGCGTTGCGGCTGGGCCTGTCCACCGCCACCGTCTACGGCGTGCGCGTCATGGCCCTCGACAGCAAGCACCGGGTCATCGGCCAGACGTCCCCCGTCTCGACCCTCGAGGTCGACGACGGCCTCGCCCCGGCCGGAAGCACGGTGCTGTCCTTCGCCGCCGCCGGCGACGACTCGATCGCCGCACTGCGGACCGTCTCCGGTGCCACAGAGATCCGGCACTACTCCACCAGGACCGGCGTCTACGGTCAGGTCATAGCCTCGGACACCGGCGACGGGTCGGACTACGAGGTCCTCGGCGCGGCGCCCGCCGCGCACCGCACCCTTCTGGTGCACCAGGCGACGCCGGGCGGCGACGTGCAGGTGGAGACCTGGGACACCGCCACCGACACCCTCATCGGGCAGACCAAGCTCGCGGCGGCGGACTACCGGTTCGTCGTCGGACGCGTCGACGCCGCCCGTTCCCGCGGCGCCCTGCTGCTCCGGGCCGTCGCCGACGGAACCGACCTGGTGCTGCCCGTGGACCTCGCGAACGGCACCACCGAGGCCCCCATCCCCGCCGACCTGCCGGATGTCAACAAGGGCACCTACAGCCTCCTGGACATCGACTCCTCCACCGGCGACGTCTACCTGGCGAAGGGCGCTCCCATCGCCCTCTGCCTGGGCGGCGTCCAGATCCCCCGCGTTAATCCGCGGACCCGGAGCGTGACGCTCGTGGGGACCATGTCCGGCTGCAGCAACGGCTTCTCGTCCGACGACGCCGGCACGCTCTACAACCTGTCGGCCACCGCGGTCAGCACCAAGATCGTCCCCACCAGCGTCCTCGGCTCGCTCGACGCGGCAACCGGCGCGTCGGGCGACTCGGTGGCCGTACGGCGCGGCCCCTCCGCGGGGATGACGGTGGACGGCGTGAACCGGCTCGCGGTGGCGGCGTTCACGGCGCCGGAGGGCACGAGCTACACAGGCTCCGGCACCGCCTTCGTCGCGGACAACAACGCCACGGGTCAGATGCTCGTCATCGACGTCACGACCGGCGGGGTGGTGCGAACGCTGACCGGATTCCAGATCACGGGACACGGGGGTCCCCTGGTCCACGGCGGTGTCATGAACTCCGTCCAGTTGGACCCGGCGACCCGCACCGGCTGGACGTACGGCGCGTACGGCGGGCAGATCCGCCAGTTCACCTACTGAGCGCGGGACAATCCGCCAAACCGACGCGGTCCGGGGGCGAGAAGCGGTCACCGCTTCTCGCCCCCGCGGCGCTTGCACCCTATCTGCCCATGGCTCATGTACTCGGGTAGAGCTGAGTAGTTCCGCTCTGGTCGGTGATGGGGTGAGCCGCAACGCTTGGGCCATGCGCGAAGGACTACAGAAACCCGTTCTCCAGCCGATGCAGGGCTTCGCCAGCTTCCTCCGCCAGAATCTCGACGCCGTCACCGCCGGCCTCACCCTGCCGTGGAGTTCCGGTGTGGTCGGGGGGCACGTGAACCGGGTTAAAACACTCAAGAGAGCCATGTACGGCCGGGCGTCCTTCGAACTCCTCCGAACCCGCATCCTGATCGGCCAGCAGGCGTGAACTCTTAAAGCAGGAGACCGTGGCTCCGAGCAGTTGTACTGTCAGGCGCCGTGAGTACGGACATCCACGGCGGTATCGAGTTTCGCCATCCCGGGGTCGGCACGGACTACTACGAGGGCGAGCCGTGGGTCGGCGCAATGGATCTCTGGCCCTTGTACGACGAGACCGACTACGCATCCTTCGGATGCCTCTTCGGCGTGCGCAACTACGCGGGCTAACGCCCCTGGCCGCGGAACGTGGTTTGCCCGACGACTTGTCGAGTGGGCTACGCGAGCGCCTACAGCCTTGGGTGGCAGACGGCCACCTGGCAGAGGCTACCTGGGTCAGCTGGGCTGAGATCGCGGGACTAGATCCAGCAACTGCTCCGGAGCACTACATTGGCCGGCTCACATGGTCATCGCTGGCGAAGCCCTCAATTCTGCATCAGCGACTTGTTCCTGCTGAATGGTCCCCGGAGTTGGTTGCTGCGGTGGGTCCAGGCCCACAGGAACTGGAAGGAGGCGACCGTTACGTCGAGTGGAACAGCGGAGACCTGCTTTGCCGGTACGAGTCGTTGACGGCCGGTTCCATCCTGGGCCCCCGGTCCCACTGGCCACACGTGTTTGCCGTAATGAAAGCTCTGGCGGATCGTTTCGGTGATGACGCCGTTCGACTCATCGTGGCCTTCGACTGATCAAGAATGCGTCAGCTGGTCGATCACGGAACTGCGGCCAGAGCCAATATCACGAAGCCTCATCACCGGGCCAACCGGGCGGTCAGAATCGTGAGGACGCCACAAAAATCGGCAGGCCCCCAACGGACGGCGTATGCCTTCTGAGTGACTCGTTGTCAGTGGTGGCTGGCACGATCTGGGTCATGAGCGACGGGTCTTTCAACTGGCAGGATTTTCTCGGTCGTTGGCAGGAGGAGTGGGTTCCCCGCGCCGAGCAAGAGGAGGACGGGGACGGCGGTCCGGGTCCCGTCAGGCTGGGCAGGCCAGGGGCGGACGAGTCCGCGATCACCGCGGTCGAGAAGCGGCTGGGGAAGCGACTGCCGCCCTCCTACCGCCAGTTCCTGGCCGCGAGCGACGGATGGCGTGTGGAGCAGACGGCCGGGGTCTATCAGCTCGGTGGGATCGCGGACATCGACTGGTCCCGGGATCCGTACGGGTTGACCGAGGCGTACGAGGAGAATCTGGGCGACGACCCGCGCGAGCAGGAAGTCCTACTCGCCGGCATGTGGCAGCGATCGCTGCGTCTGGAGACTGACTCCGATATGACGCTGGCTCTGCTCGACCCGGGCGACCGCGACGAGCAGGGCGAGTGGGCGCTCTACATCTACAAGGGCTGGAGCGGTGAATACCCGGACCGCTACCCGTCGTTTCGTGCCTACATGGAGGCCATGTACCGGAGCTTCCACGGCGACCGGGTGGGGCGGCCGGACTTCGAGAACGCCACCACGCGCGCCCAGGACGCCCGGGTCGAGGAGGCCCGCCTCCTCGCCCTGCGCGGACGGCATGAGGAGGCCCTGCCCTTGCTCGAGGAGGCGCGGTCCTTCGGACGACCGAACAGCGCCATTCTGCTGAACCAGTTGCAGCATCTGGCGGCTCCCCGCGCTCAGCGCGACTACGGCTCCCTTGTGGCTGACCCCCGTTATCTGCCCGAGCTCCTTACGGTGTCGGCCATCGAACCGGCCTCCGGTGAATGGCGACTGGGCGGAGACGACCACTGGCTGGGGATGATGGCCGCCCGTGGGGTCGACCGGGAAATCGCCGAGGACCTGTTGAGCGCGCTGCGCGACGGCACCCATCGCTATGCGCCGCCGGGTGCGTGGGGCCGGGCCGTCAACGAGGCCCGGGAGTCGGCCCGATGGGGAGCGACCGATACCGCGTGGCGAATGCTGCGCGTTGCGCTTACGCAGTGGATACCACCTGGGCCTTTGCTGCTCGCGCCCCTTGGGCTGCTCGCCGATGCGGTTCTGGGGTCGCTGATCACCCCGCAGCGCGGGCGAGAGATCCTCGCGACTCCGCGCGCAGGCGAGTCCGGGCCCGCTCCCGAGCCGGCGCCCGATCTCGACCCGCCGGGTCTCACCTGGCTGACGACGACCGGGATACATGGCCGGCCGTTCGACGCGTACCGCTGCGTCTGGGTCGAGGGCGCCGACCCCGCCGGCCTACCCGCTCTGATAGGCGACGAGGGTGCCGAACTGAGTGCGCCCGTGCACGCAGCCAGGGCGTACCGGCCGTTGAGGCAGAACCACGAGCGGGAGGGCGTCGAGCTCTGGGAGGACCGGGCCGCGGTCATGGCCGGCCGCTGCAGCGAGGGGTGGGCCTTCGCCTTCGACGGCCAGTCCCGCCAGGGCATCAACCACCTGTTCCAGTCCCCCGCCGCGGCCGCCTCCGCGTCGGGTCGCGCCGTGGTGGTGTGGCGTGAGCCGCAGCGGCACTGGGCTGATCACCCGGCCGCATTCCATGTCTCGGTGGCCGAACGCGGCGTGGAACTCTATGCGTTCACGGTGCGGGGCAACGACATCCGGCGCTCGGGTGCGATACCCAACACCCTGGACCCCGCGCGATTTGTCGGCTCACCGGACACCCATCTTGACCGAGAGGTAAGCCTGTTGGAGACCCTGCACGCCGAACTGGGCATCTCGCTTCCCTGTTTCGCCCTGTCCCAGGGCAGCCTCCCCATGTTCACCACCCGGTCCTGGACCCGGGCGCCGCGCGAGGGCGAAGGCTTCGCCTACCTGGGCTTCGTACGGCGTCGCCCCTGAGGCGACGCTACCGCAGAGCCGCGACCACGGCCTCGCCCACCCGGGCGAAGAGGCGGTCGTCGTATTCGGCATTGTCACCCGGCCCAGCCGTACACCGTGGCTACACCGCCGCTGCTCCTCTGGGCAGCGCGTCCAGAAGCACAAGAGCGCGCACCTGCCCCGGGAGACCATCAGCGCGTACCAGCGCGCCCGCGCACACCTACAAATACTCTTGGGACAGCGGCGAAACCATATCCGGAGGCACTGGCAGCAGCCTGGCCACGCTTCGCCCCATCCCAATCCCGGTGGTCATCTTCGGCACCGACACGTACCTGCCCTTCTGGGGCGCCGAATCAACAGGGCCCGTTCGGCGAGCGATGGCGTCCCGCGTGATGGTGTATGCGATCACCGTGCGGGTGTGCGCGGGCGGGTGCCCGGGGCGTGCATCCGGTGACGGGCTCCGCTCCCTGCGCATAGGGCAGGCCACCGTGCAAATCTCCCTGGTGAACGGCCAGTTCAACCCGGGAAATGCCCGATGGCCTTGTCCCAGTCTGACCTACAACGCCTGCTGGAGGTGTCTACGCACGGCGGACGGGAGGCCGGCCTGCAGGCCGTTGACGGTGAGGATGAGAACAAGCCCCAGCTTGATTCGGGTGGGAGCCGATCCGAGGTTCGGATGAAGCATGACACCGCTGACAAGGAGACTTGCGGGGCCCGCCCACATGGGGACATGGAGACGGGCCGTGCTACCAAGGGCATCGTGCAGGGTGCACCGCCCGACCAGGTAGGCGAGCGCGTTGTAGTCGGCGACCAGGACGGCACCGAAGCCGAGCACGAGCGAGGCCAGGTGAACGTACGGCCTCGGTGAGGACGTCAGCCAGATGCCGTGGCGCCGCTCCAGGACGTGCACCGCCGCCATGGCCTTGTCACCGGCCGCCGCTCTTGCCGGGAACGCCTCGGAGATGCTGTTGGGCAGGAGGTGTCGCCTCCTGTGAGGCCAATATGGAGATGCCCTCAGGATTGCATCCCACGGCACGCGTAATGACTTCTTCAAGTTTTGCTCAAGCTGGACTTCACGCCTTGTTAGGTAAGGCTTGCCTGTCTTACGTTCTGTGCGCTTCCTGTGCACTTCAGACCGGAGACCCCATGTCCAGCGGCAATATCGCCCTGCTCGGAGCCATCGCAGGCTTCACCATCTACCTCGGCCTCCCCTTCGGCCGCCTCCGCACGCCCACGCCCCGGCTCAGGGCGGCCCTGAACGCTGTGGCCATCGGCATCCTGATCTTCCTCGTCTGGGATGTGCTGGCCCATGCCTGGGAGCCGGTCGACGGGGCGCTGGGCAAGCACGAGTGGGGGACGGTCGCCTCCGGGGGTGCCACCCTGGCGACGGGCCTGACCATCGGACTCGCCGGTCTCGTGCACTACGACGGCTGGATCGCCCGCCGCCGCGGGGCCGCCGCCCGGCCCGCAGGTCCCGGCGCCGCCGCCTCCGCCGAGCTGGCTCCTCGTACCCGCAGCCAGGCCGGCTCGCTCGCCCTGATGATCGCCACCGGTATCGGCCTGCACAACTTCGCCGAGGGCCTGGCCATCGGCAACTCCGCCGCGCAGGGAGAGATCTCCCTCGCTCTCCTGTTGATCATCGGGTTCGGCTTGCACAACGCCACCGAGGGTTTCGGTATCGTCGCCCCTCTGGCCGCAGAAGGCGAGCGCCCCTCTTGGCCCACCCTGCTGTGGCTCGGCCTGATCGGCGGCGGTCCCACTTTCCTCGGCACCCTCGTCGGCCAGCACCTGGCGAACGAAACCTTGTCGATCGCCTTCCTCGGCCTTGCCGCCGGCTCGATCCTCTACGTGGTCATCGAACTGCTGGCCGTAGCCCGGAAGACCGGCCTGAAGACGCTCACCACCTGGTGCATCCTCCTCGGCCTCCTGCTGGGCTTCGCCACGGACGCCGTCGTCACGGCCGCGGGCGCCTGAGCCGGACCGTACGGCCTCGCCGCCGGCCCCTGCGGCATCGGCGCAGACGGCGTCATCCGCTGAGTCCTGGCCGACATGACTACTCAGTGCCGCAGCCACCTTCCTGACGACCACGATGCTCGCCTCCGCCGTAGCCGAGTTTGCCTCACCGCGCAGTGGTCGTTCCGCCGTGCCCGGGTCCGGGCCGGGCCCAGGAGCGCAAGCAAGTCGGCAGGGGCGCCGTTCCGCCAGGTGCTTGCCTACGGGGCTCGCATTCGATTCGCGGGCGTCTGCGCAACATCGGCCTCGGGCAGGACATCCCGGCCGGGCCGGCCGTCGTGAGAGGGCTTGTGGGCTGGGAGTCTGCCGTGCAGGAGGAGGCTGACGATCTGGTCTATCACTGCCTCGCCGGGCGATTCGCGGCTCACCGCGGCCAGGTAGACGATAGTTCCGGAATAGATGTCGACCATCAGCGACGTGTCGGTGTCCAGCGGTAGCCGGCCTTCGAGGCGGGCCCGCTCCAGCAGTTCCACCACCGACGCGCGGCGCGGTTCGATGAGGTCGGAGAAGGCTCCGGTACCCGTGGGATCCTCGATCACATCGGCGAGCAGCGCCGGGAGGATCAGGCACGTGGGCATGGCGGAGACGAGATCGATGGTGAGCCGGACGGCGGTGCGCAGGTCGGCTTCCAGATCGCCGGTTGTCTGGATGGGGGGAAGCGGGACGTCACCGCTCAGGGCTTCGATCACGAGCGCTGCCTTGTTCGGCCACCACCGATAGATCGTCGCCTTGCTGACCCCGGCCCGACGTGCGACGCCCTCGAAGGAAAGTCGCTGATATCCGACCTCGCTGAGCAGGTCTTTCGCGGCACGGACCACGGCTTCGTGCGACTCCCTGCGCCGCCGCCTGGAGCGAGGCGCGGTGCAGTTGCGCTGGTCGGCGTGCTCGGGAGCCGAAGGGTCTTGCCGGCCGTTGTGCTGCCTGGGAGTTACCACCGTGAGCCTCCCTTGTGAGCCGCTGGCGCGCACCCGTTGACTTTGCCCGAGAAGTGGCCCTATTTTGGCGGTACGAGGCGTTTCGTACCGTTAGAACACCTCTTGTACTTAATAGTAGATCCGTGAGCCCCACGGGAAAGCGCTGCTACCCACGCTCCCGACGGGTGGATCATCGTGCACCAGACCTGCGCGCAGGATCTGGCGTGTCTGGTCGTCCCCTTTGGACGCCAGAGATCTTTTTCTCGACCCCCAGAAGAAGGGGGCATGATCATGCGTGCGAACAGGACCAGGATGCGGCGCATGGCCGTGGTGATCTGCACGGCACCCATCCTCGCCGTCGCGGCCGGTGCCGGCGCTGTCAGCGCGGCCGCTTCCACTCCGTCGTCCTCCGTCGCCTCCGTCTCCGCCCACGACGACGGCTGGGGCTGGGGAGACAGCCGCCACTCCGGTGACGGCTGGGGCTGGGGCTGGGGGGACAGCGGCCACTCCGGTGATGGGTGGGGCTGGGGTGACCACGGCGGCCACGGCGGCTACGGCGGCTACGGCGGCTACGGCTACGGCGGCTACGGCTACGGCTACGGCGGCTACGGCGGCTACGGCGGCTACGGCGACGGTGGCCGTAACTACTGAGCTTCCGCACAAGTGAGTTACCGATCAACAGTGGACAGTGTGCGCTTTGTGTCCGGATGCTCGGGGCTTCTCGGGCATCCGGACCGTTCTTGAGTGGCCGGCGTTCCTCCGGCAGTCGGGGCGGTGGGTAGCGGTGAGAGTCGTGTGCGTCGGTGCGGGGCCCGCGGGGTTGTACTTCGCGATCTCGGCCAAGTTGAGCGATGCCGGACACGAGGTCACTGTCTTGGAGCGCGATCCGTCGGCAGCTACTTACGGCTGGGGGGTCGTGTACTGGGACGACCTGCTGGACGTCCTCTACCGCAACGATCCCGAAAGTGCGCGAGAGATCGCCGCGAGGTCCGTGTTGTGGCAGGACCAGGAAGTGCGCGTGCATGGCCTCAACGGCCAGCAGACGGCCTACTTCGGAGGTTACGGTTACAGCGTCGGCCGTTCGGCCCTGCTCGACATCCTGGCGCGCCGTGCCTCACAGCTCGGCGTCGACGTCCGGTTCGGCCATTACGTTCCGGACCCCTCGGCGCTTCCCCCGGCGGACCTTGTCGTCGCCGCCGACGGTGCGAACAGCCGGATCCGGGGCCACCACAAGGAATTCGGCACCCGCATCGAGGTCGGTCGCAATCCCTACATCTGGCTCGGCACTGAACAGCAGTTTCGCACTTTCGTGTTCAGCTTCCAGCAAACATCCGCCGGATGGATCTGGTTTCACGCCTATCCCTCGGTCGCCGGAATCAGCACCTGCATCGTCGAATGCTCTCCGCAAACCTGGAAGGCTCTGGGATTCGACCTGCTCGGCGGCGATGCGGGAGTGCGGCTGCTGGAGGGCATCTTCAAACGCACGCTCGACGGCCACCGCCTGCTCAGCCAGTCACGGGGTGCACCGGCGCATTGGCAGCGCTTCGCACACGTGACGAACGACAGCTGGTACCACGGCACGACAGTGCTGCTCGGCGACGCCGCCCACACCACCCACTTTACACTGGGGTCAGGCACCAGACTGGCGATCATCGACGCAGTCGTCCTCGCCCACAGCCTGCGCGAGTACCTGGACGTCCAGGACGCGCTTCGGGAGTACGACCTCCATCGCCGCGCGGAACTCCATCCGGTGCAGGCAGCAGCCCGTACGAGCATGGCGTGGTTCGAGCACGTGGACCAGTACCTCGACCGCGATGCGGTTGCCTTCGCGCACGCCATGTCGGTACGCCACGCCGGTCAGGGCCCCTGGCGCCGCCAACTTCACCTCGCGACCCAGATCACCGCCGTACGCACGGCACGGCGCGCCTTCGCCACTGGCCGACGCCGGTACCTCGCCCACCGACGAGGCGAGGACGCGATGGCGCGGCAGCGGCCTTTGGCGGGTTCACACCTGTGCCGGTGGGAGTCGGAGTTCGAAGAGCGCCCCGCCGGCCCGTGACGTGCCGGCCGTGAGGGTGCCGCCGTGGCGCTGTGCGATATCGCGGGCGATGGCGAGGCCCAGCCCCGCACCGCCGTCGTCACGGCTGCGGGCGTCGTCCAGGCGGACGAACCGCTCGAAGATCCGCTCACTTTCCGCGTGCGGCACGCCGTCGCCGTCGTCGCTGACCGTGAGTACGACCTGGCCGCCGTTGAGTCGTACCGACACGGTCACTTCGCTCCGGGCGTGACGCTGCGCGTTGTCGAGGAGATTGCCGATCACCCGGGCCAACTGGCCGCGTGAGCCGTTCACTTCCCACCGCTGCTCGGCGTCGATCGTCAAGGGGACACGGTCGGCGGGTCGCCGGCCGGCCTCCTCACGGACCAGTTCAGCCAGGTCGACCCGCCGCAGTACCGGCTTCTCCCCCGCGTCGAGCCGGGCAAGCAATAGCAGGTCGCCGGCGAGCTGCTGAAGCCGCTCGGTGTCCTTGACCGCGCCGGAGACGTCGAGCAGCTGCGGATAGGCCGTGCCGACCTCCAGCTGGGTGCGCAACGAGGCGATGGGGCTGCGTAGTTCGTGTGAGGCGTCGGCGACGAAGCGGCGTTGCCTGTCGACGGCGGCCTCCAGGGCTTTGAGCGTTGCGTTGGTCGTTCGGGCGAGCCTGGCGACCTCGTCGTGCGTGGCGGGTTCCGGCACGCGCCTGGAGAGGTCCTCGGATGCGGTGATGGCCGCCATCTCGCGCCGGATGCCCTCCACCGGTGCCAGCGCGCGGCGGGTGACCAGCCAGGTGGCCCCGGCGACCACCGTCAGCAGAACGGGCAGTCCTGCCAGCATGGCGACGGCTGCGGTACTGACCGCGCTCTCCCGGGCCGCCAGCGAAGCGCCTGCGTGGATCGTGACCGTTCGGCCGCCGAGGTCGGTGGCCGTGACGGTCGTGAAGCGGTATTCGGCGCTGCGGCCGCCCAGTGTCGCCCGTCCCGCGCCGTGCTGGACATCGCCGATCTCGCCGATGACTGGTTCGGCGTCCGGGGTGGGCGAGGCCGAGTGGGAACCGTCGCTCGCGTCGTCGGAACCGCGGCCTCGGCCGCGCCCGTGCCGCCCGCTCCCGCTGTTGTCGTCCCCGGCCTCGTGACTCGAAGACGGGGACGGGGACGAGCTGGGGGACGAGGTAGGGGATGACGTCGGACTCGGCGACGCGGTGGCGCCGGCAGGCACCCGCGGCACCCTCACGGCTGCCACGCCTGTGCCGCTGATCTTCTCCAAGCCCGGGCTGGCCGCGAGCAGTTGTCCGTCCTCGGTGGTCACCTGTACGGGCACGTCCTCGGGCAGCGGGAGCCGGGCGTACCGGGCGGCGTCCGCCTTCTGCTGCGCGATGGTCAGGGCGATCTTGCGGGCCGTGTCGTCGGCTTGGCTCTGCGCCTGTTCCGTGAGGTTCGTACGCAGCGAGACCAGTACCGCGATGCCGGCGGCCACCAGCGCGATCGCCACCACCGCCGTCGCACCCAGCGACATCCTGGACTGAACGGATCCGAACGGACGGTGCGGGCGTCTCATGAAGCGACCAGCCGGTAGCCGGCGCCGCGCACCGTCTGTATGGCGGCCGGGCCGAGCTTGCGGCGCAGCGCGCTGATGTAGACCTCGACGATGTTGGGAGCGCCGTCGTAGGCGAAGTCCCAGACGTGCTCCAGGATCTCGGGCTTGCCGACCACCTGCCCGGCCCGTACCACGAGTTGTTCGAGCACGGCGAACTCCTTTGCGGTGAGGGCCACTTCGGTGTCCTCACGGAAGACGCGGCGGGTGGCGGTGTCCACGACCAGGACACCGATGCGATGGACAGGGGATGCCCCCGCGCCCCCGCGACGGCGCACGAGCGCCTTGACGCGGGCGACGAGCACGACGTACGAGAACGGCTTGGTCAAGTAGTCGTCGGCGCCGGTGTCGAGCCCTTCCGCCTCGTCGTACTCGCCGTCCTTGGCCGTGAGCATCAGGATCGGCACGTTGTTCCCCGCCGCGCGGAGCGCGGCGCACACGTGATAGCCGTTCATGCCGGGCAACATGATGTCGAGCACCACCAGGTCGTACACCCCCTCGCCGGCCCGGTGCAGCCCCTCAAGCCCGTCGTGGACGACGTCCACGGCGAAGCCCTCGGCCGTCAGTCCCTTGGCCAGCGAGACCGCGAGCCGCTTCTCGTCCTCAACGATGAGCACGCGCATGTGCCCAGCCTCCCAAATCGAACCTGAAGAGATCTTCAGCCGGCTTCAGGCTGCCTTCAGCCTGTACCGGCCAGATTGGCGTCACGGCACAGACATGACACAGGCCGGGCACAGCCCGGCCGGGGAGGTCTTTCTGATGAAGCGCAACACCACCACCATCGCCGCCGTCGCGGCGGCGATACTCATCGGCGGCGGCTACACGGCGTTCGCCACAAGCGGCGGCGGCCACGGCGGGATCGACGACAGGAGCGGTACGGCGGCCCCGGCCCTGCCGAGTGCGACGTCCGGGCACGACATCGGCGACGACCACGGTGGCGACCGCCCCGCGTCGGGCTCTCGGACGCCGACCAGTGCGACCCTTACGGGCCTCACAGCGAGCGAGTCGGCCGGCACCGCGCTGAAGCGTTATCCGGGGGCGATCGCCTCCGTGGAGCTCGGCCGCGGCAACCAGTGGGAGGTCGAACTGCTGGGCCGGGACGGCGCATGGCACCACCTCAAGGTCGGCGCCACCTCCGGTGCCGTGCACACGGACGATCGTCGCCGGGACGAGGACCGGGTCGCGCTGTCCAAGGCCCAGGTGAGCGCGGAGCAGGCCGCAGCCGCCGCACTCGCGCGCACGCCGGGGGTCGTGACGAAGGTCGACCTGGACGACGACCACGCCACGTACTGGGAGGTCGACATCATCGGCACGGACCGCCTGCGCCACGAGCTGCACGTCAACACCGTCACGGCCGCGGTCTCCGAGGGCCACCACAACAAAGGAACCCCGACCCGGGCGACCACTCGGCCCAGCGCCGACGACCACGGTGGGAACCGTGTGGGCAACGACGACACCCCGGGAGACGACCACGGCGGCAACCGCGGACGGGGCCGGGGCGGAGACGACGGGTGACGAGCCCGACGCCCTGCCATCCACCACGTCGTGGACGGCACGTCAGGTCACTGTGATGCCGGCGATGCAGGTGTCGTTCGGTGATCGAAGTGGTCTTGAAGCAGAACTCGAGTGTGCACGGCAGTGAGCACGGGGCCTTCGTGATCATCGTCATCCGGTAGCGGTCGCCGCTGGCACACAAGAGGGCGCGCCCAATCGCGGGCGCGCCCCCTGTCGTTTCGTAGCGTCGGCCTGCCTCAGGGCCGCGTACCGGAGAACGGCATCGTCGGTCGTGAAGCGTGCTGCTGGCTGGTGCGGGCCGTCAGTGCTCGCCGAAGAAGATCTCCTTGACTTCGCGCAGCGCCTAGCAGACCAGCACGTACCCGGCGGCCGGGTCGGCCCACCACAGGCCAGCCAGAGAATTCAGCACGAGGCCGAGCACCACGGCGGCGGCCAGTAGGCCACCGATCAGAGTGACCCGCCCCTCGGTCTTCAGCACCGGATTGTCCAGCGCAGTGCCGGTGCGTGCTTTGCCGGCGGCGAGCGCGAACATCACCGGGGCCGTCACCGCGGTCCAGCCGACGTGGCGGAAGCGGCGGGGCCTCCCGGATCCGGTGCAAGCCTTGGTGGCTTCGTGCCCCTGGGGCGTCTCAGGCACCGGCCTTGTCCAGGGCGCTCTGGAGGGACTGCGCGTAGCCCTCGCTGGTGTAGGTGGCGCCGGAGACGGCCTGGATCTGCGCGCTCTGCGCGGCCAGTGCCTCCTGGGTGAGCGTGGGAACGGCGTAGGCGGAGATCGACTGGCTGCGCCCATCGCTCGGGATCTGCACTGCTTTCACGTCGGTCAGTTTGCCGTGGGAGAAGGTGGCGGCGAACTGGTACGGGCCGTAGGGGGTCTGCGCGACAGCACCGGTGTAAGTGCCGGTGGCGCCCCCTCCGCTGCCGCCGCTCTTCGACGTGCTGGAGCGGCCGGACCGCCCCGACTCGCTGGAGCCGGTGCTGGAGGACTCACCGGAGCCGGCGCTGGAGTTGGAGCCCGGCTCGGGCGAGGAGACCGCGGCACCGCCGGACGGAGCGGCCAGCGCCGGCGCGACGGACTGATGCGGTTTGAGGGACAGCAGCAGGACCAAGCCCGCGACGGTCGATGTGGCGAGGACGGCAGCACGGCGCATTGCCATGGGACTGGCTCCTTGTGAATCAGCGGACGAATCCTCAGAAGGCTCAGAATGCGAACGTCTCGTGATGGATGCGGCGGCGCGGCACCCCGGCCCGGCGCAGCGCCGGTATCGCGGCGGCCGTCATCCCCGGGGACCCGCACAGGTAGACGTCGCGCTGGGCGATGTCCGGCACGAGGGCGGCCAGTCCCGCCGCGGTGAGTGGCGAGGAGTATTCGACGGGTTCGTCCACCACGTAGTGCACGGTCGCGCCGCGATCCGTCGCTATGGCTTCGAGTTCCTGCCAGAGCGCCAGGTCCTCCGGGCGGCGCGCCCGGTAGACCAGGGTGACGTCTCCGGGCAGTGTCTCGAAGAGAGCTCGCAGCGGGGTGATGCCGATCCCGCCGCCCAGCAGAAGGACCTTGCGGGCCGTTCGGCGGGCCTCGGTGACGGCACCGTACGGCCCCTCGGCCCACACCCGGGTGCCCGGCCGGAGTCCGGCCAGCGCCTCGCTGTGGCCGCCGACGGCCTTCACCGTGATCCGCAGGAAGTCCCCGGCCGGCGCAGCGGAGAGCGAGTACGGGTTCGCCGTCCACCACATCCCGCGGGCGAGGAAACGCCAGCGGAAGAACTGACCGGCCTCGGCGCCCAGTTCGTCCAGGTGCCGTCCGGTCATCCAGACCGACACCACGCCGGGTGCCTCGGACCGCACCTCGACCACGGTCAGCCGGTGCCGCAACGACTGCCGTACCGGGGTGACGAAGCGATACCAGACCAGCAGCGCGGCCACGCCGATGTAGAGGGCGTACCAAGCGAGCTGGGCAGGGCGGTGCGCGACGAAGTCGGCGCCGGTGGAGAGCTGGTGGAAGAAGGCCAGGAAGACGGCGAGATACGTGGCGAAGTGCAGGTAGTGCCACACCTCGTAGCCCAGGCGGCGGCGCGCGGCGCGGGCCGAGACGATCCCGGTGGCGACCAGGAGCAGGAAGCCCGCGGTGGCTTTGAGCATGTCGGGATAGGTGAGGACGAGCGTGGTGGTCTGGCTCACGACGTCGGTGTGGGTGGTTGCCGCGTAGCCGAGGATGATCAGCAGCGTGTGGGCGAGCGAGAGCGACACGGTGTAGCGGCCGCCCAGCGCGTGCCAGCGGGCGAGGCGGTCGGAGCCGACCGCCCGTTCCAGCAGGGGAAAGCGGGACATCAGGGCGAGCAGCACCGCGCACGCGTAACCCGCCAGCAGGCCGGTGACCCGGCCGGCGTCGGTCAGCCATCCGGCCGGGCCGACCACCGAGGTGGTGTCGATCCACCACAGACCGACCACTGCTGCGGCCCCGCCGCAGATCAGCAACTGGGCCACGACCGGAACGGTGCGGGGGGAGGCCATGGAGGGCTGCGGGGGGCGGAGCCTGGGACGGCTGCGGTAGGTGGTGGTGGCCACGGGACTCCTCTCGTCGACTCACGGTGTCTGTGGTGCATGGACGCCGCGTCGACGTGGTGGTGCGTCGATGTGGTGCGTGTGCGTCGGCAACGTTTCCAGCGGAACTTCTCAAAGACCTCTGAAAGAACCCTTCGTTCTCCTCTTCAGAGAGAAATCAGAAACAGCTGGGAATCGGCGTTGCCCACGGGATTTTCCTTAGATGGGGAATGATTACCGGTCACCCTGGCAGCGCCTGCTCTGAAAATCCTCTGAACCGCCACCAGGTCAATTCAGAGGGGATTGAGATGAACGTCATGCGCTACCACGGTCGGGTCCGGGTGATCCTGGACGCATCATGAAGAACGCAATTCCCCCGGCCGCATTGCGCCGGCCCGACGGCAGCCCAGTCCGTGTCCGCGTCGTGGACGACGAACCTGATCTGACGGAGGTCCTCGCACAGAGCCTGCGCCACGAGCGCTGTGAGGTGCGCAGCGCAGGCGACGGGGCGTCCGCGGTGGCCACGGCGCGTGCTTTCGACTTCGGCGGGCAGGCCCACGCCGTCGAGCTGTACATCAGCTACCTGCGCAAGAAGATCGATGCGGGGCGGACACCTTTGATCCACACGGTGCGCGGAGTCGGTTACGTCCTCGAGCCGGAGGCATCATGAGAAGCCTCGGGAAGGGCACTCTCGCAGCGCGGCTGCCGCTTCCCCTCACCCTGCGCGCCCGCCTCACCGCGGGGCTGGTGGCACTGCTCGCCCTCGCCTGTGCGGCGGTCGGCGTGACAAGCGTGGTGGCTCTGAACCATTTCCAAGTGCGCCGCCTCGACCAGCAGCTCAGCGCGACGGAGGGCCGATTCGCGGCGAGCATGGAGCACGAGCACCGCCCCGACTTCGACAACCAGGCAGACACCCGCGGTCAGTCATACGGAACGTTCGGCGCTCGTCTCCACCCCGGACAACC
The DNA here is from genome assembly GCF_040629895.1 of Streptomyces sp. NPDC005866. Lineage (NCBI taxonomy): Bacteria > Bacillati > Actinomycetota > Actinomycetes > Kitasatosporales > Streptomycetaceae > Streptomyces > Streptomyces sp. NPDC005866. The sequence continues at coordinate 167,321 of NZ_JBEXWP010000011.1, read as the reverse complement.
GACCCGAGCGGCCGTGGTGCGCGACGGCACGGACGCGTCCGTGCCCCTCACAGCCGGCGACCGCGCCGCGCTGGCCGCCGTCCCCCCGGGCGCGCAGGGCCACACGGTCATGCTCTCCGGGCTTGGCCACTACCGCGTCGTCGCCGTCCACGGCGACGAAAGCGACGTGCTGATCACCGGGCTTCCCATGCGTCCCGCGGAGGAGACCATCCACCGGCTCGAAACCGTGGAGATCATCGTGTTCGCCACCGTACTGATCGTCACAGGTGTGGCCGGGGCGCTGTGGGTCCGGCTGTCACTGCGCCCGCTGGCCCGGGTCACAGCCACCGCCCAGGAGGTCGTGAAGCGCCCGCTGGCCAGCGGCGAGGTGGCCATGCCCGACCCAGTGCCGCAGGCAGATCCGCACACGGAGGTCGGGCGCGTAGGCTCCGCGCTCAACGGCATGCTCGGGCATGTCGGTGACGCGCTGGCCCGGCGCCATGCGAGCGAGGAGAGACTGCGTCACTTCGCCGCCGACGCCAGCCACGAACTGCGCACTCCAGTGGCCACGGTCCGGGCCCACACGGAACTCGCGCTGCGGCATTCCGACACGATGACCGACGAGGTCCGCCACGCCCTCACCCGCATCCAGTCGGAGAGCCGGCGAATGAGCGGCCTCGTCGACGACCTGCTGCTCCTCGCCCGCCTGGACGCGGGCCGACCGCTGGCCCGTGAGACGGTCGACCTGACCCGGCTCGTTCTCGACGCGACGGACGACGCCCGCGTCGCAGGCCCGGACCATCGCTGGATCCTCAACCTGCCCGAAGAACCGGTGACGGTCATCGGCGACCCGCACCGCCTGCACCAGGTCGTCGCCAACCTCCTCGCCAACGCCCGGATCCACACACCGCCTGGTACGAACGTGTCGCTGCGGCTCGACATCGGAGCTGAGGCCGCCCAGCTGACGATCACAGACGACGGGACCGGCATACCGGAGACCTTCCTGCCCGACCTCTTCGAACGCTTCTCCCGCGCCGACCCGAGCCGGTCGCGTTCAGCCGGCGGCACCGGCCTCGGGCTCGCGATCGTAGCCGCCGTGGTACAGGCCCACCACGGCTCGGTCGAGGTCACCAGCCGCCCAGGCAACACAGCCTTCGACGTCCGCTTGCCGAAGGCGGAACCTGAGGGCCCCCTCCCCGCCAACGTGATGAGTCGGGTAACAAAACAGTGAGAATCGCCAGTGCACCGCCCCGGGTCAGTAGAGATGGTATGCATCCGGAAGGAAGGTCGCCGAGGTCGCCCGGCTCCTCGGCATCAGCGACCAGACGATCCATGCATAGCGTCGCCAGCACCTCCCTCCCCCTGCCTTCGCACCGCGACGGCTCGAGGCTTGCTGTTCCCAGCCCGCCGGGCGGGAATGCCTGGCCGGCCCCCCGTGTTCTACCGAGCGTGGTTGTGGAGGGGACAGTGTCCCCGGGCCTCACCTATTGCCTATGAGGACGATCGTTCGGCTGAAGCCTCATGGAGCCTTTCGCCGCGTAGGCGACCGCCCTTCACGACCACACATGCGTCGGTGGCCCGCCCCGGATTTCCCGAGGCGGGCCACCGTCATGTCCGGCGCCGTGACGCTGATCGATCTGTTCTGGACTTCAGCTCTCGCCATCCTCTGGGACCGACGACCGCTCAAGGCAGGGGGCAGGCCGGATGTTCTCGCTAGGTAGCTGCTGGGCGGTGTGTACCGCGGCGTGAAGGAGAAGACGTGCGGGCAGTCCCAGACCGCTGGCGTCGATAGCGATACCGATCAGGGGCGCGGCGAGGGGGGTGAGGGTTCGCATGAGGGGCTGTATGGGAGGGGTGCGGGGCAGTCGGATGACAAGGGTGAGGGGCACGAAGGTTTCCTTGAGCCGGTCAAGCCGTGTGGAAGGTGGCTTGGGTTGCCGGTTTTGCTCAGGAGAGTCCGCTGTTGAGACGTATCAGTGGCCTCTAACCCTCTGCACGTTCAAATGCTGGTGAACGCCCGGGGGCGAGGGTCTGCCCGTCGTCGAGCGGAATGGTTGGCGGTTCGGAGTTGTGGTGGGCAGGGTGCTGGACGCTGATGTGTGTCAGGAGCCGTGGGGCGGCTGCGGCGGTGAGGGTGGCTGTGGTGGCTGTGGTGGCGACCGTGGCCCAAGCGATGGGGCCAAGGGGGGTGCAGCCGAAGAAGTGGCTGAGCCCTGGGGTTTGCACGACGGTGAGGAGGGCTGTCGTGGAGAGGGCGGTGGTGGTCAGGACCAGGGGACTGCGCCAGTCGGTGATGAGGGTCTGACCGAGCTGAGCGGTGATGAGGGCCGCCAGGCCCATGGTGTCGGCGCGGCGGGCACGGCCGGTGAGCCGGCCGGTCTGCCAGGCGGCGGTCGCGGCCAGGGTGGTGGCGGTACCGCGGATGGCCAGCAGCCGCGCCAGAGCAGGTCCCATGAGAGCGGGCGCGGGCTGGTTCATGGCCGCGGTGTTCGCTGCTGTGGTGCGGTGGGCGAGCGCGACGGCCAGGGCGGGGAGCATGTCGGTGAGGAGGTTGACCAGGAGGAGCTGGCGGGTGCCGAGGGGGGCCCGGCCGGCGAGTGCGGTGCCCAGGATGGTGAAGGCGACTTCGCCGGCGTTGCCGCCGACGAGGATGGCGACGGCGTCGCGGACGCTGGCCCATAGGGCGCGTCCTTCATAGAGTGCGTCGAGGATGCGGGTGAGGTCGGGGTCGGTCAGGACGAGGTCGGCGGCGGCGCGGGCGGCGGTGGAACCGTGTGCGGCCAGGCCAATGCCGATGTCGGCGAGGCGGATGGCGGCTGCGTCGTTGACGCCGTCGCCGGCCATGGCGACGACGTGCCCGGCCTGGCGCAGGGCCTGGACGATGCGGACTTTGTGTTCCGGCGAGACCCGGGCGAAGAGACTGGCCTGGTCGATGACTGTGGTGCGGTCGGCGGCCGTCAGGGAGTCGATGTCGGTGCCGGTGAGGATGGTCTGGGTGTGGGGGATGCCCAGGTCGCGGGCGATGGCGGCGGCGGTGGCCGGATGGTCCCCGGTGATCATCACAACGCGTACGCCTGCGTCGGTGAGGCGCTTGACGGCGTCGGCGGCTCCTGGACGGGGAGCGTCGGCGATGGCCAGGAATCCCAGCAGCGTCAGATCGTGGACCAGGTCGGCCACTACGTCAGCCGACATGGCGGTGCAGGGTTCCTCAGCGGACTGGGTGGCGTCGTCCGTGGATGATTCGGCTGTGTGCAGGGTGGTCTGAGCGACGGCGAGGACCCGCAGGCCCTGGTCGGCGAGCTGCCGCATCATGCGGTGAGCGGCTGCCCGCCGCTGGTCATCGAGCGGGACCGGATCGATGTCGCCGTCTGCCGCACCGTTTCGGTCTTCCGTAGGACCGGTGTCGGTGTCGAAGGTGGTGGAGCAGCGCCGGAGAATGATCTCGGGTGCCCCTTTGACCGAGAGGACACGGCGGCCGTTCTCGGTTCCCAGGGAGGCCGAATAGCCGCGGCTGGCCTCGAAGGGCAGTTCCACATCCTGTACCCAGGCGGGGTCCTCGATCTCGTATGTGGCGGCGGCTTCCAGCACGGCACGGTCGGTGGCGTGTGCCGGGGGCGCGTCGGTGGCCGGGCAGGCCCGTGCGGCCGCGCGCAGCAAGCGGTGTGCCTGGGGCCTGTCGGACGGAAGGATCTCCTCGGGTGAGGCCAGACGGGTCAGGGTGAGGCGGCCTTCGGTGAGCGTGCCGGTCTTGTCGAAGCAGATGACGTCGACGCGGCCGAGGGCCTCCAAGACGCGGGCGGAGCGGGGCAGCACACCGTAGCGGGACAGCCGCCGTGCGGCTGCCGACTGAGCGACGGTGGCGACCAGCGGCAGGCCCTCGGGGACCGCGGCCACAGCGACCGCCACCCCGGAGGACAAAGCCTGACGCAGAGGGACGCCGCGCAGCAGTCCCAGGGCGGTGACCGCTGCTCCGCCGATACCGACCACGGGCAGAGCCGCCTTCGTCAGGGCAGCGAGGTGTCCCTCGATGCCGGAGGCGGTGGTGGCGCCTCCGGCCAGGTCGGCGGCGCGACCTGCTTCGGTCTGCTCGCCGGTCGCGACGACGATCGCCAGGCCGGTGCCTGCTAGTACCGTGCATCCCTGGTAGACCATGCAGGATCGCTCCGCCAGGTCCGCGCCCGGAGTAGCCGCAGGAGTCTTGGCCACGGCGATGGGTTCACCGGTCAGTGCCGCCTCATCGACCTCGAGACGCTCGCTGGCCAGTAGCCGGGCGTCCGCGGGCACCACCTCAGAGGGGCGCAGCCTGATCAGGTCGCCCACCTGAAGACGGCTTGCGTCGACGGCATCAAGGTCGGCTGTTTCCTGCAGTCCGGGGAAGCGTTGGCTGTCGGCGCTCGTCTGGTCGTCGTCCGGCGTCCAGCACACGCGATGGGCGGTGATGGTCTCGTTCGCCAGCAGAGTCTTCAGGGCCTGCTCAGCGCGCATCCGCTGGGCACCGCTGATGACGGCGTTGCCGACCATCACCCCGCCCACCAGCAGCGAGTCGACGCCCGAGCCGACGGCGGCGGACGCCGCAGCCCCCAGGGCCAGGACCGGCGTAAGGGGGTCACGCAGCTCCTCGCGCACCGCATCCAGCAGCTCCACACCATGCTGGGCTTGCACGGTCAGGCCCAAGGACGTCACTGCCCAGCCCACGGCAGCGGCCAGCCGGTCCCCGATTCGCTCGAGTGCTGTGGGGGCGGCGACCGAAGCAGTCGTCTGCTGTTCTTCCGCGCCGCGGCGCAACTGGCGGAGGATATGGAAGGCGTCGTGTGCGTCCATGGCGTGCCAGGCACCGCGGATACGGCCGGCGGGCAGAGGCTGGCGGGCCAGGCGCCGGGCCGCCCGCGCGGCGCCGACCTGAGCCAGGAACGCTGCGCCGTAGACGGGAGATGCCGTCAAACCCCAGGTGCTGTGCCGGGCACCGGCGGCCGCGATCAGCGCGCCGAGCGCCGATCCGCCCATCGACAGGCGAGCCGAGGCCGCGCTGACCTGGCGCGCCTCGTCCAGAGCGGACAGCACGCGCCACACATGCTCCAGTCCTGTCCCGCACACGACGTCCGCCGACCACAAAGCTCCAGGAGCCGGCTCCCCGGTGTCCGCCGGAGGGGGGAAGGCGATCCCCACATCGGCGGCTGATAGTGCTTCGCCGTCACAGCAGGTCACCAGCGCGACCACGTGACCGTCGCTCTGCAGAGTGCGTACCCGCTCGGCCATTGTCCCGGCGGCGGGCACGGCGCAGTCCGCCCACCGCAGCAACTCCGCAGCACTGGCATGCTGCGTCAATTCCAGACGGCGGCCGCCTGAGCGGGCCGCGGTAATCACTGCGTCAGCCAGAGGATCGAGCTCGCATCCCACCACGACCCGCCCGAGCAGCCGGCCGTCCGCGTCACGAACCTCAAGGTGCATACCGGGAGCAGAATCAGGCTGCTGCCCAACGGCGCCTGGCTGGCGCCGTAGCTGCCGGCCACCCGCCGTCCACGGGCCCGGACCGGACATCTCCCTGAGCGTCCGCCCGGTCAGGACCTTCTGGGCGGCCTCCCACAGCACCGCCTCGTCCTGCTCCTCACCGGCTGCCACCGACAGCAGCCGTACTCGGGGAAGGCACAAGGCCCCGGAGCCGATCACTACGGCGGAGACCCGGTCCAGCAAGCGCAGCGCCCCGGGGTTCATCGGCACCACACCCGCCTGTGCCAGGTCACGGCCCAGCAGTGCACAGAACGCCTCGCGCCCCGCCCTCGCAGCTTTGGGCACGGTCGCCAAGACGGCTTGACCCGCGTGCTCGGCATTCCTGGTCCATGTGGCTACCCCAGCCGCCCCCAGCAGCGCGGCCAGCGATGTCCGCTCCGCACACTTTTCCACCGGTCCGGCCGGCATCGCGGCCGGCCGCGGCAACGACGTGACGGCCTGCCGCGGCAAACCGGCGCCGCCAGCGACCAGCTCCCGCTCCCGGAGCTCCCACACCGCCCGTCTGCTGCGCGCCTCGCCAAGCCTCCACCACTGCTGGATCGCGTCCAGCGCCAGGGGGGTTGTCCCTCCTGTGGCGGAATACACCACAGCGCCGGCCATGGTCAAAAACGTGTCTGCATGCGCACGCCCCACCTGCCGCACGAGCCACCGGCGCATCTGCGGCTGGGTGTCGGCGACCACCAGCGGAACCCGCACAAGGCGCGGCAACCTGGCCGCCGAGGCCATCAAGCCCGCCAGCGCGCCGAGCAGCCCCACACAGTCGGAAACCAAGGCCACCCTGGCCAGGACCTCCGGGACATCATCGAACGCCGCACCAGGCCGGTCCTGGGTGAACGGATGCTCCGCGGCACCATGCGACTGTTCCACGGCGCGCACCACATCCAGCAGCTCGTCGAGGCTGAAATCCTCCTCCACCGCGTCGACCACCACATGCCCCAGCGCCGCATTGACCCGAACCCAGCGCACCCCCGCCACACCGGCCAGCGCCGGTTCCAGCCCCCCAGCCAGCCGCTCCTGTGTCTCCCCCCTCCCGACCAGTCCCCGCACTTCGATGTGCGCCCGGCCGGGCCGCGACCACACCCGCCGACGGCCCCTGACCGGCCCCGCGTCCCGCACCACCTCAGCCGCTCTTGCCACCTCACCCGAGACGGCACCGCCCACGCGCTCAGCGGTCTGCCGCCCCCACTCGACCGCCCGCAACACCTCCACCGGGGCCCGCACCGCATGCAAGGTGATCACCCCAGCAGACGAGGCCGCCGCCGCGGACGCCTCAGCCACGAACCAGCGGCCCAGCGACACCACCACATCACTCCGCAGCACCGGCGCAACTCCCTCACCCAGTCCAACACCAGCGGCTTCCGTCTTGGCTCACCGGCCTACGGCACTCTCAGATGAATTGGCTCTGAAATCTACATGAATGCACCGTAATGTGGTGGGAACCGGTCAGACCACTGGAGGGATCACATGGCAACCACCCATCCGACGGCCTCAAGCGCTCCCGCGGCGGACAGCACCGCCACGGGCGGCACCAACCAGGACATGAGCCAGCACCACGACGGCCACACCATCACCATCCCGCTCGACAGCGTCGCCCATACCGTGCAAAAAGCGGTCACCTTGCCGGTCACCGCCGCACAGCGCATCCTCCCCGCAAAGGGCGGACTCCCCCTCTACGCCGGCCTCGGCGCCCTCGCCCTCGCAGGCGCACTCGAATGGCCCGTCGCCGCCGGCATCGGCATCGGCTACGCCCTCCTGCGCCGCGGAGGAGCACTCGCACCCCCACCGGCACAGCAGACACCGACGAGCGCAGCCACAAGCGACCAGCCTGCAGCCTCTGAACCAAGCACGGCGGCAGCGCCAGAAGCACACAGCAGCGCACCGGACACGCCCTCGGCTGCAACACCCACGCAACCTTCGGCCTGAGGTCCCTTCCCGCAGCGGGGTGACTTGTCAAGGCCGACAGCCCACTCACCGCCGAGCAGCCGTGTGAGATCACCCCGCACAACACGACGTGAGAAGACGCACCAAAGAGCTCAACGCCGGATGCAGAGGCTGCGGAGTGACGGACGGTTTCCGCACATGGCTGACGCAGTTCTCCAGCGCCCGTACGCCGACATGTGGACGCAGCGTTCGGCGCTCCTCACCGACCAGGCCCTGGCCGCCCTCGCCGACCGTGACCCGGCCGCCGCCGAAGACCTCGCCCACCGTCCGCAGTCCCCGCACTTCACCAACGACACCCGGTCCTGGGCGCTGCCATCCAGGCCGGAATCGACACCAGCCACTGGCGACCAGGTGGAAGACCTGGCGGGCAGCCTCACGGCTCCCCACCTGGCCTACTTCAGCAGATCGCGGTATCCCGCAGAGCGTCGACGACAAGTCTGCCCCCGGTCAGGAGCAGAGTCACCAACCGCGTGAGCCGGGGGCGAACTCGGAGGCCACCTCGCCGCATGGGGCTGCCCACCATGAGCACCCCGTCCGTCCGACCGGACCGGGACGGCGGGATACAGTGCGCGCGACGGCAGCCTGGTTGCTCAAGGAGGGGAAGCGTGACCGACACCAGCGAAACCCGATCCGCCGACAGTGCAGCGCACGCGACTCAGCAGAGCCGACTGCACCGCCTGATGCGCTACCTCCCCCTGGTCGCCCCCGTCCTGCTGTGGACCGTGCCCTGCTGGCTGCTGCTGCACACCGGCCAGCACTGGCCGCTCCCTGTCACGCTCGCCGGTACCGCCCTGTTCGCCCTCGGCCTGGTCGGTATGCCGCTCGCGATGGGGCGCGGCCACGGCCGACGCCAGCAGGACTGGGCGGCGATCGTCGGGGACACCCTGCTGGGCACCATCTGGACCGTGTTCACCTGGTCCGTCGTGCTCGGCGTCCCGCTGCGGCTCGCCCTGACCGTGACCGGCGTCGGTGACGGCCAGGACCGGGCCCGGATCGTCACCTGGGCGGTCCTGGGCGCAGCCACCGTGCTGCTCAGCTGGGGGTACGCCGAGGCCCGCCGGGTACCACGGGTACGCCGCCTGGACGTGCAACTTCCGCGCCTGGGAGCCGGGTTGGACGGCACGCGCGTCGTCCTCATCACCGACACACACTACGGCCCGCTCGACCGCGCCCGCTGGTCGGCGCGGGTCTGCGAGACGGTCAACACGCTCAATGCCGACCTGGTCTGCCACACCGGAGACATCGCGGACGGCACGGCCGAACGCCGCCGCGCCCAGGCCGCCCCACTCGGCACCGTGCAGGCCACCCGGGCCCGGGTCTACGTCACCGGCAACCACGAGTACTACAGCGAGGCCCAGGGCTGGGTCGACCTGATGGACGAGCTGGGCTGGGAGCCGCTGCGCAACCGCCATCTGCTGCTCCAACGCGGTGGCGACACCCTCGTGGTCGCCGGCGTGGATGACGTCACGGCCGAGTCCTCCGGCCTCGCCGGCCACGGCGCCCACCTCGCCGGAGCCCTGCACGGCGCCGACCCCGACTACCCCGTCCTGCTCCTGGCCCACCAGCCCAAGTTCGTCGACCGGGCGGCAGCCGGCGGCGTCGACCTCCAGCTCTCCGGCCACACCCACGGCGGCCAGATCTGGCCCTTCCACCACCTGGTCCGCATCGACCAGCCCGCCCTCGCCGGCCTCAGCCGCCACGGCACCCGCACCCTCCTCTACACCAGCCGTGGCACCGGCTTCTGGGGCCCGCCCTTCCGCGTCTTCGCCCCCAGCGAGATCACCCTGCTCGTACTCCGCTCCCCGCAGCGGCCCCCCACGTCGTAGCGCTGGGCGGGCCGGCGGTTCCGCCTGGAGATGCTGCAGTGCGCCGCCGCCCCGAAGAGGGGCTAGGCATCCTGCGACGCCCTGCGCGTCACCAGCGGCACCACCGCCTTCCAGGAAGAGCAGCGGCGAAGAAGGGCATCGCACCCCAGACCGTCCGGCCGAACGCCGCCGCGGACTCCCCCGCCGGCTACGGCCCCGGCGACCTGCAGTCGGCCTACGGCCTGACCTCCGCCGCCTCCGCCAGCGGCTCCGGCAGGACCATCGCCATCGTCGACGCCTACGACGACCCGAACGCGGAGTCGGACCTGGCCAACACCCACGGCGCTCAGGCTCTGATGCCTCTGTCCGGAGCCTGCCTGTGAACTACGTATTCACGCGGCCGACGTCGATCGTGTGTGGAACGAGCCGAGGTGTACGCGATTTCGATGGCCCTGGGAATGCCGGAGACGAGGGAGTCGCCGGGAGAGGCCGCTGGCGCAGGCGATCCCCCGCCAGCGCAGAGACGACGGCACACACGGAGCGCGCGGCATCCAACTGCTCGTGCATGCCGGCCACCATGCGGGCGAAGCCAGTGCCCTGCGAACCGGCACACCGCGTCATTCCGAAGGAATGCGAAACTCGAATTCGGGACGGTCCCACGGCACGACGGGCGGGTTCGCGAGCGCGGTCCCGGTCCGCACTGCACCGACGCGGTGGTAGAAGTCCTCGGCGGGAACATGCGACACGACCTTGACACGGTCGAGCCCGGCGGCACGGGCCTCGGACTGCATGTGCGCGACGAGCAGCCGTCCAATACCCCGTCCTTGCGCTTCGTCAGCGACGAACAGCAGGTCGAGCTCCGGTGGAGCGAGGACGAGCGAGTAGAATCCGATGACCCGGCCTGCATGCTCGTCGGCGCCGATGGCTACGAAGGCGCGGTGGGCTTCGATGTAATCAGGACCGACCCGGTAGCCCGCCACTGCCGCTGCGTACCTACCCTCGTAGGCGCTTGAGCCACGCACGAGCCGCGTGAGCCGTTTGGCATCCCGCGCGACTGCCCTCCGTATCGTGATCGGCCGGCTGATCGGAGAAGTGCGTGAACTCATCGGGAGAGTATCTCGCACCGGAGAGTGCCTTCCTGCGGCGGGTCGGCTGCTCGGGCAGGCGTTTGCGCACCGCTCCCGGGGACCACTCGTGCGAGCGCAACCGATTGGCGTCGATTCTGCGCCACAAGCTCAACGGCCAGGAGCGCAAAGAACCCCACAGCGCGGACGACGTGCTGCCGCTGCCGTAGGCAACTCCCTGCCCGGCTGGATGGCCTGGGTCGGTGGAGCGGGAGAACCCCACCCAGGCATGGATGGGGTCAGGAGCCGGGGTCGGCCGGCCGGCGGAGTGCGCTGAGGCTCGGCAGGAAGAGGTATTCGCCGCCACGCGTGGTGAGGAAGCGTTCGACGCCGTGCAGGCGGCGCCGGACGGGGTGCTGCGGGATCGTGAAGACGCCCGAGCCGTCGTTGTCGCCGGTGAGCAGATCCTTCTCCACGTCGAGGCCGGTGAAGTTCCCGTCGTTGAAGCCCCCGACCCGGAGGCGGCACCGGAGGAACCCGCGCAGACCGGTCCGGCGGCGGCGGGCGGAATCCGCATCAAATCGCAGGGCTACGACTGATCCCGAAGAAGTCGCGCCACACCACTGTGCAGGTAGCGGGAGGCCGCCTGAAAGCCGAAGTGCTGACGCACTGCGCTCACCGGAGCGCGACCACCCCGTGAAGCCCAGGACCACAAGACCCAGCGGCCGTGAGCAGTCAAGCATCGTCGCTCGTTGAAACGGCGCAGTACCCCGCGTCGTCGCCGCCCCGCTCCTCCGCCTACTCCAGAGCGGCGAGCCGGAGTACAACGGAGCCTCCAGCGCAAGCCCCGATCCGTCATGACCAACTGCACGACGACGCCCCGCCGCAGCACGCCGGCGGGGCGTCGTATCAGGTCCCCCTCTACGCAGGACCCCCGTCGGAGCAGGCCTTGCGGGGCTACGGCGCGCAGTACCCGATCGCCGACGACTCGACGGAAGCGGGCCGCAAGAAGAACCGCCGGGTGGAGGTCACGTTCCCGCGGACGGACGGCTGAGGCGGAGTCGGCCTCGGGCGGCGCGCCGGACCAGGCCCACGACGAGGGTGGTCAGGCAGCCGCGGCGGGGGCGGCGAGCAGGGTCTGGTCGATGCCGGGCGAGTACAGGAAGTGGGCGAGCGCCAGGGACTCCCTTGCGGCGAGTCCGTGCGTCCTGTTGCGGTAGAGCGTGCGCCCCCGGACGTCTCCCGTTTTTGACGTGTGCACGTACGCCTACTGGCAAACACGCGTAGACGTCGGCACACTCCCTTCTGCGCCACCTGCACACCCACAACGTCATCTGCACCAGCAGGAGGAATCCGAATGAGCAGTCCCGCCGCCCAGTTCCGCCTTCGGCTGCAACCGCGCGCCCGGGCCGTGGCCGCCATCCTGGCCGTCGCCCTCACGGTGCTCTTCGCGCCCGGCGTTGGCCTGACGTCGTCACAGAACGCGTACGCCGCCTCCAAGTTGACCCAGGCCCAGGCGGAGAGCATGTTCCGCAGCGCCGGCATCACCTGGTCCTCGTCCGGTAACTGCACGAACCGCAACAACTCCACCTGTACGTCGTTCGAGCAGCTCAACCTCGCCACCGCCCAGGGCGCCGTCACCCTGAAGAAGGCCAGCGGCTGCGCGCTCAACATCACCGGCGGCACCGAGACCGGCCACGCCAGCGGTACCTACTCGCACTGGAACGGCTACAAGCTCGACTTCAGCAAGTACACCTGCGTCGGCAACTACATCAAGACCTACTTCAGCTACTCCGGCCTGCGCGGCGACGGTTACCCGATGTGGACGTCCGGTTCCGGCAACGTCTACACCGACGAAGGCAGCCACTGGGACGTCCTCTACTACAACTGCGGCGGCTGCTGACCGACGCGCCCCCAGCCGATCGATTCCAGGGGACCGGCTGCGCGACAAGGGGAGGGAGCCCAACGTCATTGTCTGAGGACAGAGTTGGACTCCCTCGCCACCGCACTCTGGGCGAAGACCGACGACCTGCTGAATGTGGCACGAGCACCACACCGGCCAGTTCGTCCTGCGCTCGCTGACCGCCTACGACCACTGCCGCCGCTCGGGCGGCCAGGTCCTCGGCGAAGGGCCGGAAGACCAGGGGCACGAGGTACTGCTCATAGGCCGCTGACATGGGCTCGAACCACCGCCGGTCGGCGGCGATTCCCGTCACCCGCCCCCGCGCGCGGCCGGCTTCGCCAGGTACGGGCCGGAACCGCCCCAGCGTCCAGTACGCGCCCCGAGCGCCGCATCCCAGGCCCCTGACTCCCACCGGCCGAAGCCGGGTCAGCCGGTGACGAGCTGGTCGAGAGGCGTGTCCGGGTCGGCGAGCGCGCCGCGGTCGACCTGGCTGCCGGAGCGGACCAACTGCTGGATGGCCTCGTTGACATCCCAGACATTGACGTTCATCCCAGCCAGCACGCGGCCGTCGGCCAGCCAGAACGCCATGAACTCCCGGCGCCCCAAGTCACCTCGGACGACCACGTCGTCGTACCCGCCGGGCTCGGTGTAGCCCCCGTACTCCATGCCGAGGTCGTACTGGTCGGTGAAGAAGTACGGCACCCGGTCGTAGAGCGCGCGCTCGCCCAGCATCGACCGGGCGGCCACAGCGGGCTGGTGGAGGGCGTTGGCCCAGTGCTCCACGCGGATGTGCTTGCCCAGCATCGGGTGGAAGGCGTTGGCCACGTCCCCGGCCACGCAGATGTCCGGGTCCGAGGTGCGCAGTGCCGCGTCGACGACGACGCCGTTGTTCACCTCGAGCCCGGCATCAGCGGCCAAGGCGGTGTTGGGGACGGCGCCGATGCCGACCACGACCGCGTCGGCGTCGATCAGGGAGTCGTCCGCGAGCCGCACCCCGGCGGCCTTACCGCCGCCACCGTTCACAATCTCGGTGACCTGTGCGGTAAGCCGCAGGTCCACGCCGTGCTCTCGGTGAAGGTCGGCGAAGACGGGGGCGATCTGCCGGCCCAGCAGCCGCAGCAAAGGGAGCTCGCCCGGCTCGAGGATGGTCACCTGGACGCCCGCCTCGCGGGCAGCGGCGGCCACCTCAAGGCCGATCCAGCCCCCGCCGACGAACACCATGCGGGAGGAGTGCCGCAAGGTGTGCTTGATGCGTTCGCAGTCTTCGACGCGGCGCAGGTAGAGCACACCGTCCAGGTCGGCGCCGGGAACGTCAAGGCGACGTGGGGAGGCGCCGGTGGCGAGCAGCAGTTTGTCGTAGCCGATCGCCTCACCAGCGGAGGCGGTGACAGCGTGCCCTTCGCGATCGATCGTGGTGACTGTGGCGTCCAGTCGCAGATCGATCTCATGGTCGGTGTACCACTGCGAAGGGTGCACGAAGATCGCCTCGCGGTCCTGCTGGCCCATCAGGTAACCCTTGGACAGCGGCGGCCGCTCGTACGGCAGCTCCGGCTCGTCCCCGAAGAGCACGATACGACCGTCGAAGCCGCGCTCGCGCAGCGCTTCGGCGGCCTTGGCGCCGGCCAGGCTCGCCCCGACGATCACGAAAGTGGGTTTTGCCGTCATGTCGGTCCTACCTCTGCGTGTGGTCGCCACCCCGGTCGTGCGGGCCGGCTGCGAGTGTCGCGGTCGGCTCGTCCCAGTTGGCAAGGTGACGCCCGCTGCCGTGCAGGCGGCCAATGCGGCCGTGAGAAGCAATGGCACAGAGCAAAGCGCTGTCTGATCTGCAACAGGGCTGCCGTGCAGGCCATGGCGGGCCTCGGTGATGGCACGGTCAGAAGCCGGGGGCGGAGCCGACGATGTGCCACAAGGCGGCTGTGTACCACATCAATGCGATGGCGGTGACCAGGACGCCGCCGGCGGTCGGAAGTGCCCAACCGGGCAGTCGGCGGCTGCGTACCACCAGCACCTTGGCGACGAAAGCGCCGTACAGGACGCAGCCCGTGATGGAGTGCACCGCCACTCGGCTGTTCGTGAAGTCAACTCCGTAGGCGGTGATGCAGTGGTAGGAGATGGGCAGCGAGAGCAGAAAGGCAAGGAGGCCGATGAGCCGGTGTGTGGGGTGCACCCGGTGTGGTGCGGCCCCCGCTCCCGGTAGGCGCCCGTACATCCACAGCCCGAGCAGCAGTTGGACGAGCGCGAGTGCCATCAGAGCGCTACCCAGGCGCGCCTTGAGATCGTTGACACCGACGCCGTGCTGCCCGAACAGGCCGGTGGTGTAGTCGGGTGTGTGTGTGCGGCCGAACGCATACACCCCCACCGCGACCGCGACCGGCAGCAAAACAGCCAGAAAGCCCGCCACCGTTCGTGCGGGACGCCGCCTCCGCGCGCCCGTGTGCCCGGTCATCGGTCCCCAATCGATCGGGGTCGACCTTGCTGCCGGATGCGTTTACGGCGTACCACTGTGGCGCCGGACGCGCTGGATTCCTCGCCGTTGGTGTCACCGGCCGTCGTGTCACCCGCGAAGCAGTGCAGCGGGTGCCCGGTGCAGGTCGCTTGAGTGATGGCGTTGGAGCGTTTCGAAGTGGTGATCAGGTTGCTCCTCGCAAACGGGGCGGCCTTGGGCGTGCCGGAGGTGAGCGGCGGCGGCCAGGCCGTGCCAGTGGCGGCGGCCGCGCTGCCGGCTGCGGCCGGGCCCATGTATACGGGGATGCCCGCTGACAGCGCTCCAGACGTGGGCCTGGCGCAGGCGGACGAGAGCGTCCGGCTGGGACAGCCGCTAGCAGCAGCAAGCGGCATGGCGGGAACCGCCGGCACTGTGGCCGCGGCCATTCCTTTCATGAGCGCTCCATGGTGTCGGACGGCGCATCCAGGCAGCCGCCGGCGACGACTCCAGCGGACCTCTTCTCCCAGTTGGCCCCGGCCTCCCGGGTCCTGTCCACTCCAACTGGTCCGCCTGGGCAGTCGCTGCTCCCGGCACCGCGGCGAGGTTGGCTGGCTGCGGGCCCAGCCCACAAGCATGTGCCTTATATCCATGTGTGCGGCTAATGCACAAAATGTGACACACATGACCTATGTGACAATATAAACAGATGTGGCATTCGATGTGAGAGGAGTGCATCATGATCGCCAAGCTGCTCGGCAGGCTGTCGTTCACCCGCCACTACGGTGCGTACGGGGAACACGACTGGCAGGCGTACGCCGGCGACGACAAGGTCTGACCGCACTGCCGGCGGGCGCCCCCGGGCGCCCGCCGGCTCACAGCCACGCTGCCGACGACATCGGCCTTGACAGGTACGACAGTCAGGACGATCTCATGGGCCGAATGAATGAGCCGCCGCGGTTGCCCGAAGGCAGCTTCGCGGCCTGGAGCCGCGACCGGCTGGCACTAGCGCGCCGTGGCGCTGACGAGTGCGGGGACGTCTGGCAGTTGGAGCCGGGTGTCTACGTAGCCGCTACGGCCGGGCCGTGTGAAGAAGTCCTGCGCCGCGCGCAGGACTTCCCCAAGGCGCCCTCGCCTCTCTTCCCGCCGTTGAAGCGGTCGAGCGGAGCACCGACGCCTGAGGCACGTGCCCACGCTCATGCCGCCCGCATGCGAGGACTACGCCCGCAGGCCGTTGCAGCCCGGATCGGTGAGATCGCGCCCCAGACCGCTCAATTTGCTGACCAGTGGCCCACGGGCCAGGACATCGAGATTCTGCCCCCGGTCCGGCACGCCCTGGCAGAGATCGGCGTGAGCTACCTCTTCTCCGAAGACGCTCCCACCCTGCTGCCCTACGCCTCACAGCTCTTCCTGGCCCGGGAGGTGCTCGTACGCCCCTCGCGCTGGGTCTGGCCGCGCTGGATCCCCACACCGGCACGGCGGTTCCGCACGCGGCAGCAAGTCGCCTTCACCAACGCTTTGCGGCCCATCGTCCGCCGGCGCCGTTCATCGGGCCGGCTCGGTGACGACGTGCTGGGACAGATGCTCCGGCCCTCCCCCCACTACGGCCAACTGCCGGAAGATGCCATCCTCGACACTCTCCCCGGAATCACCGTCGCCACCTTCGAGACCCCTTCCCGGGCAGCCGGATGGATCCTGCTCCACCTCGCCCGGCACCCCCAGGCAGCGGGCCGCGTCGCGGCCGAAGCCGCCTTGCTGCCCGCGAACCCGGCCGCGACGACCAGCACCCACCTCGACAGCCTGCAATACACCCAGGCACTGGTACGCGAGGTGCTCCGACTGCACCCTCCGAGCTGGCTACTGACCCGGCGCGTGGCCCGACAGACTCAGCTCGCCGACTACACCATCGACGCCGGGTCCACCGTTCTCGTCTGCCCCTACACCGCCCAGCGCGACGCACGGGAGCACTCCGAGCCGGACCAGTTCCAGCCCGAGCGCTGGCTCGACGATTCGGGCTCGCCGGCGAAACCCGGGGTCTTCCTCTCCTTCGGTACCGGGCCGCATGGCTGCGAGGGAGCCGCTCTGGCCATGGCGATGCTGACGCTCCTGACTGCGCAGACCGCCCGCCGCCACCACCTGAGCGAGCCGCCCGGACCGGGACCCGGCTACCAGGTGACCACCTTCGAAGGTCTCGCAACTGTCGGCTTGCGCCTGCGTGCCACCTTGCGCGACTGAGGGCAGTCCTGCTTTGAGTGACAGGCCGCCTCCACCCGCGAACAGCGAATGTTGATCAAGTTCTCCTTGTCACCGGCTTCTGCCGCGACACCGGCGGACACCGTGTTCGCATTCCTACCGAGGGCACGCTGCGGTAGGCAGTCGGACGTGAATCACCCCTGGAGGTCGTCCGCCGTCCCGAGTCCCGTGAGCGCGCCCACCGGGTCCAGGTCGGGGGTGCCTCTGGGCCACCAGTCGTCGTGGCCGGGTTCGGACTCGTAGGCGTACCACAGGCCGTCGCGGCCCAGCCGGAGCTGGACATGTTCGCGGGGGTGGGTGAGGTGGTTGCGCCAGGGCCGGAAGGCCGGCAGATCGGCGGCCAGGAGCAGGGGTCTGGCCCGGTCGAAGCGGCCGGCCGGCGGATCCCAGGGCTCCTCCAGCACGGCCAGTCCCTCCGGGCCGCCCTGTCGCCAGGCGGCGACGGCGCGCGCCAGGTCGCCCGGGGTTCGGCCGACGGCGTCCGCGAGCGATGCGTAGACGGCGCGTGTGGACGCCGTCAGGCCGGAACCGGGGCGGGCCGCGGCGAGCCGTACCGCGTCCTGCCAGAGGGTCAGTTCACCGACCGGGTCACGTCCGGTGGCGAGCAGGGCGTGGGCGCGGGCGGCGGCGTCCGTGGCGAGCTGGTCCAGCGTGAAGGGGTCGGGTCCACCGGGCACGCCCGGGTACACCGGGGGCTGCTCGGGGTGTGGCGGAACCGGCAACGGGGGCGGCAGCGGCGGAAGTCGACGCGGCACCAGGGCCTCGGTAGCCCGGACGCCGGGCAGGGAGGCCGGCTGCCGCTCCCGGGCCGCGCGGGCGGCGTTGCGCCGGGACAGGGCGTCGATCACCTCGCGCTCCCCGCGACCGCGCAGCAGAAGCAGTACGAACGGGTCGGCGTCCAGCAGTCGCGCGGTCTGGTAGCACAGGGCGGCCGCGTGCTTGCAGGGGTGACCGAAGTCCGGGCAGCTGCAACGGGGTTCGAGCTCCCCGGGCCCCGGCAGCAACGGGATCCCGCTGTCGGCGAGGGCCTGCGGCAGCTCCTTGTCGAGCAACGCGGCGATGTCCCCGGGCCGGTCGGCGGCGGCCTCCAAAAACCGCTCCCACTCGTCTCCGCCGAAGGTACGCAGTCGGACCTGCACGCGATACGGCCGCGGGCGGCTCCCCTGCACATACGCCAGGACCAGTCCCGGGGTCACGGTGATGGCATCCACATGCCCCCGCTCGGCGTAATTCCGGCCCCGCGCGAGCCGCTTGACGTCCAACGCCCCTTCTTCCAGCGCCCGGACCCAGGCATTGCCCCACCAGGTCTCGGCGAAATCCGGACCGGAGGCCCCGGCACGGGAGGGAAAGGAGGGGAAGGTCCGGCGGAGCTCGGTGTCACGGTGGGGGGTGGCCATCGTGCGGGGCAGGCGGGGCGTGGCGGCGGTGGCCGCCGGCCCCGGGTGGCCGGAATCCGTGTTGGGCGCCGCGGGGGCGATCGGCTCCGGCTGGTCGGGGGTCGTGGCCGGTGCGGGGGCGGTCGGCTCCCAGCCACCGGGGGCCAGAGCGGGCCCGGGGGCGCTCGGCTCCGGACGGTCGGGGATCGGGGCGGTCGACTCCGGGTGACCGGGGGCCGGGAACGCGGAGGCAGTCGGCTCCGGGTGACCAGGGACCACGGCGGACGCAGGGGCAGTCGACTCCCGGCGACCGGGACTCGCCGGGAACGCGAAGGCAGTCCGCTCCGGACGGTCGGGGAACGCGGCGGACGCAGGGGCAGTCGACTCCCGGCGACCGGGACTCGCCGGGAACGCGAAGGCAGTCCGCTCCGGACGGTCGGGGACCACGGCGGGCCCCGGGGCGGTCGGCTGCGGACGGCTGAGGGCCACGGCGGGCGTGGGATCCGTTTCTGAGCGCCGCGATGCGGTGAGGTGCGGCCGGTCTTCGTCGAGGCGTTCCGCTGAAGTTCCTTGGTCCGCCGGGGCGTCGGCCTGCGTCGGCTGGTCCGTCTCGGGCTCCTCCCTCGGCATCTGGAACGCGGTCGCCAGGAACTGCCTCAGTTCACGGGCGGTATGTCCGCGAGCCGCCTCCGCCGGGGGCGCCGACGGCAACCGGCGCGCCGCGCGACCCGGGGGCGTCTCCGAGGCCTCCGCCGCTGCCGCCTCTGCCCGCCGCGCTTCCGCCCGCGCCGCACGCAGTGCCTCGCGCGCGACGTCACCGGGCCTGGCGCCCGGTCCGCCGGCAGCGGGGGCCGGCGCACCGGCGTCCGTGAGGCCGGCGCCGGGCACAGCGGCAGCACCCGCGTCGGTGGCGGCACCCACGTCCGCCCCGCCCGCGTCGGAATCGGGTTCGGCGTCCGCCTGCTGCGCCTCCTTCGCGGCGGCAGCCGCCCGCAGCGCCAGCCGCGCGGCGTCACCCGGCCGGGTCTCGCGCTCCGCGGGGGTGCCCGCACCCGGCGCCTCGGACGAAGCCGGGCCTTCTGGCCGCACCGCGGCCGGAGATCCCTCGTCGGCCCCGCTCTCCGCCCCGCGCTCCCGCGCCGCCCGCAACGCCCGCCGTGCCGCGTCGCCCGGCCGCTGCTCGCCCCCGCTCATGACGTCCTCCGCAGCGACACCAGGTCGGACAGCTCGCGGTCCGTCAGTTCCGTCAGGGCGGACTCGCCGGAGCCCAGGATCGCGTCGGCGAGGGCGCGCTTGGCCTCCAGCATCTCGGCGATGCGGTCCTCCACGGTGCCCTCGGTGACCAGGCGGTGGACCTGGACGGGCTGGGTCTGGCCGATGCGGTAGGCGCGGTCGGTGGCCTGCTCCTCCACCGCCGGGTTCCACCAGCGGTCGAAGTGGACGACATGGCCCGCCCGGGTGAGGTTGAGGCCGGTGCCCGCGGCCTTCAGCGACAGCACGAGGACCGGGGTCGCGCCGCTCTGGAAGCGGTCCACCATGCGCTCCCGCTCCGGCACCGGTGTGCCGCCGTGCAGGAGGTCGACCGGGACGGCGCGGGCCTGGAGGTGCGCGGTGATCATGCGGGCCATGCCGACGTACTGGGTGAAGACGAGCGCCGAGCCGTCCTCGGCGAGGACGGTGTCGAGCAGTTCGTCGAGCAGGGTGAGTTTGCCGGAGCGGGCGGCCAGGCCGTCGGCGCGTGTCTCCTCCTTGAGGTACAGCGCGGGGTGGTCGCAGATCTGCTTCAGCGCGCCGAGCAGTTTGAGTACCAGGCCCCGGCGCCCGATGCCCTCCGCCGTCTCGATGGCGAGCATCGATTCACGGACCACCGCCTCGTACAGCGCGGCCTGTTCGCGGGTGAGCGGGACCGGGTGATCCGTCTCCGTCTTGGGCGGCAGCTCGGGGACGATACCCGGGTCGGACTTCTTGCGGCGCAGCAGGAAGGGACGGACCAGGCGGGCGAGCCGGGCCACCGCCTCCTGGTCCTCGCCGTTCTCCACCGCGCGCGCGTGTCGGGCGCGGAAGGACTTCAGCGGGCCGAGGAGTCCGGGGGTGGTCCAGTCGAGCAGGGCCCAGAGTTCGGAGAGGTTGTTCTCCACGGGGGTGCCGGTGAGGGCCACGCGCGCGGGGGTCGGGATGGTGCGCAGCGCCTTGGCGGTGGCCGAGTAGGGGTTCTTGACGTGCTGTGCCTCGTCGGCGACGACCATGCCCCAGGGCTGGTCGGCGAGCCTGGCCGCGGTGGCGCGCATGGTGCCGTACGTGGTGAGGACGAAGCCGCCGTCGAGGCCGTCCAGGGTGCGGCCCTGGCCGTGGAAGCGGCGGACCGGGACGCCGGGCGCGAACCGGGCGATCTCCCGCTGCCAGTTGCCGAGCAGCGAGGCGGGGCAGACCACCAGGGTGGGTTCGGTGCGGGCGCGCTTGAGGTGCAGGGCGATGACGGTGATCGTCTTGCCGAGGCCCATGTCGTCGGCGAGGCAGCCGCCGAGGCCGAGCGAGGTCATGAGGTCGAGCCAGGCCAGGCCCCGCAGCTGGTAGTCGCGCAGGGTGGCGTGCAGGGCGGCGGGCGGCTCGGCGGGCGCGATTCCGGCCGTGAGGCGGTCGCGCAGGGCCGCGAGGAGGCCGACGGGGACAGCCTCGACGGTCTCGCCGTCCACCTCGGCCTCGCCGGTGAGCGCCAGGGAGAGCGCGTCGACCGGGTCGAGCAGGCCCAGTTCGCGCTTGCGGGCCTTGCGGACCAGGGCCGGGTCGACGAGCACCCAGCGGTCCCGCAGCCGGACGACCGGGCGGTGGGCTTCGGCCAGCGCGTCCATCTCGGCGTCGCTGAGCGGGTCGCCGCCGAGCGCCAGCTGCCAGCGGAACTGGAGCAGTTCCTCGCCCTCGAAGAAGCCCGTGCCGTCGGTCGCCGAGCCGGGAGCGGAGCGGACCACGGCGGCCGCAGTGAGGTCCTGGGCCAGGTCACGGGGCCAGTGCACGGCGACCCCGGCCGCCGCGAGCCGGGTCGCGGCCACCCCGAGCAGTTCACCCAGCTCCGCCTCGGACAGGGCGAGTACGTCGGGCACGTCCTGCTCGGCCAGCCGGTCCAGTGGGGGCCACACCCGCGCGGCCCGGCGCACGGCCAGTGCCGCGTCCACCCGCGCGCGGGGACCGAAGGCGGCGTCGGACTGCCCCGACCACAGCGCCGCCGCGTCGGTCACCAGGGTGGGGTCGGCCAGGCTGTGTACCTGGACGATCGCCGCTCCGGCGCGGTGCGCTCCCTCGCCGTCGTCGAACAGGTCGTACGCCGACAGGTCGAGGCGCAGTGAGATCCGCACGCCCGCGTCCATGCCGGCGGCGACCTCCGCGGCCCACTCGTGGGCGTCGGGCAGCCGTTGGGCCTCGCGGGCGGCGAACGGCCTGCCCGCAGTGTGGGGCGCGGCCGGGGTGCGGGGCAGGGTGTCGGCGACCGCGTCCAGGAAGGAGCGGACCAGCGCCTCCGGCTGGGGCAGCCGGAGCGGGCCGGGGCCGGGCAGCGGGACGGCGTGGCCCTCGGCGGGCAGGGCGGCGGCCACCGCGCGCAGGTGGGCGATGTCGTCGGGTTCCAGGGGGCCGGCCCGCCAGGCGTCGTGCCCGGCCGGGGTGAGGCCGGGCAGCAGGCGGCCCCGGGCGGCGAGCCGTAGCGCGTGCTGGGCGGCGGCGCCCCAGCAGGCGGTGGCGGGGTGGGCGGCCGGGTCGCGGCGGGCCCGGACCAGCAGCGGGAGGGCCTCGCCGAGCGGCAGGGTCAGTGCGGGCACCTGCCGGCGGCGGACACCGGCGCCGTGCCGTCGTACGACCGTCAGGTCCTCGGTCGCGGTGCCGGGGAGCGGGGCCCCCTCCGGATCCCAGAAGGCGATACGGCCCTGGCGCGGGAGGTCGGCGGGCAGGTAGATCGCCGCCAGGCGCGGGGGGACGCCGTCAGCAGTCTCGGTCACCGTGCCGCTCATACGTTCTGCCACCTCCCGCCCACATGTCGGATCAGACGTCTTCGACTGTACGGGCGGGGTCTGACAATCGGTCCCGGCGACCGTCCGGGCGCTGTCTTTACGGCACGGTGCGTGAGACGACGTAGATCATCGGGTAGTTCGGGTCGGCCGTGTTCACGACCACGTCCTGGGTGGGCGCCGGGTTCTTCTGGGTGTGCGTCAGGTCGGACCAGGGGCCGGGGCCGGTGAACTTCCAGCCGGTGGCCTTCTGGTCGCGGGTGCTGATGCTGATGTCGTCCTTCCTGAGATCGCCCCGGTTGACGCCCATGCCCTCCAGGAAGCTGTCCAGTCCGGCGCTGTTGGTGCGGAACTGGACGTAGAGACGGCTGGTCCTCCAGTTGTTCGTCTCGTAGTACGCGATCTTGTCCGCCGGGTGCGGGACCGGCACCTGGTAGAGGCGCCGTTGCACCTTCGACGGCCAGCCCTGGCTGAGGCCGGTCGCCGAGTACTTGGACTCCTTGTCCTTGCCGCTGTTGCGGCTCTGGTTGGCGGAGATCACCAGATAGCCGGCGGGTACGCCGATGAGCAGCACGATGATCAGCAGTGTGAGTGCCCGGCGGCGGGCCTTGTGGCCCGGGGTCTCCGGCGGGCGGTGCGGCTCGTCCGGGGGCACGGCCTGGCGGGGCAGCGAAGCGGTCATGCGGTGTCCCGGGTGCGGCGGGCCTCCGCGAACCGCTCGTAGCGCTCGTGCCGCTCGACCCGGCGCCGCTTGGCGCGCCGGAAGCGGCGGGCGACCAGCCTGGCGAGGTCGGCGGCGCCGACCATGCCGGCCTCGGGGCCCAGCTGGGCGCGCGCGATCCGGGCCTCGGGGCGGTAGCCGCGGCCGGTCAGCTGGCGCTTGAAGGCGTCCCGCGCGGGGCCGATCAGCAGGTTGTCGGCGGCGCTCACGCCACCGCCGATCACGAAGCAGGAGGGGTCGAGGGCGGCGGCGAGGTTGGCGATGCCGACACCGAGCCACTGGCCGATGTCCTGGAGCAGTTCGATACACATCGCGTCGCCCTCACGGGCGAGCTCGGTGATCATCGGGCCGGTGATCTCGTTGATGTTGCCCTTGACGTGCTCGATGATCCCGTACGCCACCGGGGAGTCGGCCACGGCCAGCTCCCTGGCCTCGCGGACCAGCGCGTTGCCGGAGCTGTACTGCTCCCAGCAGCCCCGGTTGCCGCACGGGCAGCGGTGGCCGCCGGGCACGACCTGCATATGGCCGAACTCACCGGCGACGCCGTACTTGCCGCGCTTGACCTGGCCGTCCTCCAGGATGGCGCCGCCGATGCCGGTGCCGAGAGTGATCATGACCAGGTGGTCCTCGCCGCGGCCGGCGCCGAACCTCCACTCCGCCCAGGCGGCGGCGTTGGCGTCGTTGTCGACGAGCACGGGGACCGAGAGCCGGCCGGAGAGGCGGTCGCGCAGCGGTTCGTTGCGCCAGGAAAGGTGCGGGGCGAACAGCACACGGTTGCGGTCGGCGTCGACCCAGCCGGCGGCGCCGATACCGACCGCGTGCACGTCGTGCCGGTCGGACAGGTCCAGGACCAGCTCGACGATCGTGTCCTCGACGACCCTCGGGCTCTTGGACTTGTCCGGGGTCTCCGTGCGGAGCTTCTCCAGGATGTTGCCGTCGGCGTCCACTACGCCCGCCATGACCTTGGTGCCGCCGATGTCGATACCGACCGTGGGGACACGGGGGGCCGTCAGGTGGGACCGGCGCTCCCTTGTGCCGACCGTTCGCAGGACGGGGGCTCGGCGGGAGCCTATGGGGGCGGTGAGGTCGCGATAGGTGCTCATCGGGCTAGATTCTGCCGCACGCTGGTGTGGAGTGCCGTTCGGGGGAGATAAGGAGGGGTACGCGCCGTTGCCGGGTGCGGGTGCGTCGTGGCCGGTCGCGACCCGACGGCGGAGCCGCACATCGATACGCCCCGCGCCCTTTTTTGGGGTGCTGGCCGCCGACTACGCACGCTGCAGTTCATGGCGTAGCGCCTCTAGGTCGGTTCCGCCTGCCATTTGGGCGGTCAGCTCGTCGAGCGAGATCCCGTCACGTGTGTGGGTGCCAACCATCGTGCCTCTCTTCAGCAGCACGAAGCGATCGCCCACCAGATACGCGTGATGCGGGTTATGGGTGATCAACACAACACCCAGGCCCTGGTCCCGTGCCGCCGCCACGTATTTCAGGACCACACCCGACTGCTTCACTCCCAGTGCCGCGGTCGGCTCGTCCAGGATCAGGACCTTCGCGCCGAAGTGGACCGCCCTCGCGATCGCCACGCACTGGCGTTCGCCGCCCGACAGGGTGCCGATGGGCTGGTCGACGTCGCGGAGGTCGATGCCCATGCGGAGGAGCTCGGCGTGGGTGGTGCGGCGCATGAAGTCGACGTCCAGGCGCTTGAGGAGGCCCTTGCGGGGTTCCGAGCCGAGGAAGAAGTTGCGCCACACCGGCATCAGCGGGACCACCGCCAGATCCTGGTAGACGGTGGCGATGCCGCGGTCCAGGGCCTCTCGCGGGGAGGCGAGGGTCGTCTCCTCTCCCTCGATGCGCAGGCTGCCGCCGTCGTGCCGGTGCAGGCCCGCGACGATCTTGATCAGGGTGGACTTGCCGGCCCCGTTGTCGCCGAGGACGCAGGTGATCTCGCCCGCGTGGACCTCCAGGGAGACCCCCTCCAAGGCGCGGACGGTGCCGTAGTGCTTGCTGACGTCGGTCAGCTGGACGAGGGTCATGCGGCGGCCTCCGCGCGCTTGCGGACCCAGGTGTTGAGCAGGGTCGCGAGGAGCAGCATCGCTCCGAGGAAGAACTTGAACCAGTCGGGGTTCCACTCGGCGAAGACGATGCCCTTGCTGGTCATGCCGAAGATGAGCGCCCCGACCGCCGAGCCGACCGCGCTGCCGTAGCCGCCGGTGATCAGGCAGCCGCCTATGACGGCCGCGATGATGTAGATCAGCTCGTTGCCGACACCCTCGCCGGACTGGACGGCGTCGTAGGAGAAGAGCAGGTGCTGGCCGGAGATCCAGGCGCCGAGGGCCACGCCCATGTAGAGGCCGATCTTGGTCTTGGCGACGGGGACGCCGACCGCGCGGGCGGCGTCCTGGTTGCCGCCCACCGCGAAGATCCAGTTGCCGGCGCGGGTGCGCAGCAGGATCCAGGAGGCGATCGCGACCAGGGCGAGCCACCAGAGGATCGTGATCTTGAAGTCGACTCCGCCGATGGTGAGCGTCGAGGCGAAGACCGCGTGGGCGGACGGGAAGCCCTCCATGTCGGCGATCGCCTTCGTGGAGACCGTGCCGTCGATGAGCTTGGTGAAGCCCAGGTTCATGCCGGTCAGCATCAGGAAGGTGCCGAGGGTGACGATGAAGCTGGGCAGCTTGGTGCGGGTGAGCACGAGGCCGTTGAAGGCGCCGATGGCGAGGGTCACCAGGAGCGACACTCCCAGGCCCACCCAGGTGTTCGCCGTCATCTGGTAGCTGAACATCGAGGAGATGAGGGCGGACGACGTCACCAGGACGCCCGCGGAGAGGTCGAACTCGCCGCCGATCATCAGCAGTGCCACCGGGACGGCCATGATGCCGATCGTCGAGGAGGCGTAGAGGACCGTGCTGATGCTGGTCGCGCGCAGGAAGCCGTCGGCGGCCACGGCGAAGAAGAGGAAGACGGCGACGGCGCCGACGACCGAGCCCAGCTCCGGACGGGAGAGGAGCTTCCGCAGCGGAGAGGTCCGCAGAAACCTTTCATCAAGAGTGCGTTCCATGGTGGCGCTCATCGGGTGCCCCGCTCGGTGTACTTCGCCAGCGCGGCCGCCTGCTCCTTGGTGACGATCTGCGGGCCGGTGAGCACCGGCTGCCCGCCGCCGAGGACGTCGCCGTTGTACTTGTAGAGCCACAGCAGGTCGACCGCCTGGTAGCCCTGGAGGTACGGCTGCTGGTCCACGGCGAAGCCGAGGGTGCCGTCCTTCAGCTCGGCGGCGACCTTGGCGTTCAGGTCGAAGGTGTCGACCTCGGCCGTGCTGCCCGCGTCCGTCTTCGCCTTCACGGCGGTGTCGGCGTAGGGCGCCCCGAGGGTGACGACCGCGTCGACCGACCGGTCGGCCTGGAGCTTCGCCTCGATGGAGGACTGCACGTCGGGCATGTTGGTGCCGTTGACATAGAGGTTCTCGACCTGGCCGTCGAAGTTCTTCGCGACGCCCGCGCAGCGCTGCTCGTGACCGACGTTGCCCTGCTCGTGCAGGACGCACAGGGCCTTCTTCCTGCCGCGCTTGTTCAGCTCGTCACCGACCGCCTGGCCTGCGACGGTCTCGTCCTGGCCGATGTGCGTGAGGGCGCCGAACGCCCTGGACTCGGCGGAGCCGGAGTTCACGGTGATCACCGGGATACCGGCCTTCTCGGCGCGGGCCACGGCCGCCTTGAGGGCGTCGGGCTTGGCCAGGGTGACGATGATGCCGTCGACCTTCTTGTCGACCGCCGCGTCCACGAGTTGCGCCTGCTGCTGGGCCTCGTCGTCGTGCGAGTAGAGGAAGTCGATGTTGTCCTTGCGGGCGGCCTGCTCGGCACCGCTCTGCACGATGTCCCAGAAGGTGTCGCCGTCTCCCGAGTGAGTGATCATCGCGAAGGACCAGCGGGGGGTGTTCACCGCCGCCCTGCCCTGGGCCGCCGCGGCGTTCCGGGCGTCCTCCGCCCGCTTGCCGCCGGTACTGCTGCATCCGGCGAGGGAGACGCTGAGCGCCCCCGCCACCGCGATGCCCACCCAGGTCCGAAACCGTGCCACGAGGCCGTGCCCTTCTTGCCGTGCTCATACGTGCGAGAGGGGCGGGCGAGCTCACCGTGGGTGACTACCGACGGCGACCTCGCCCGCCCCAAAAGCCTCAGTATCGAACATGGGGTACACGCCTGACGGCAGCGGGGGCACTCTGCGGTCGCATTGTCCGGACATTGCTACTAACAGAGCGTCGGAAACCGGGTGGCGCTCAGGACCGCACGAGCAGCTGGAACTCGAAGGAGTAGCGGGTCGGCCGGTAGATGTGGTCGCCGAACTCGACGGCGCGGCCGGTGTCGTCGTACGTGGTGCGCCGCATGGTGAGCAGTGGGGCGCCCTCCGGCTCGGCGAGCCGCTCGGCCTCGGCGGCCGTGGCGCCGCGCGCCCCGATGGACTGGCGGGCGCTGTGCAGGGTGATCCCGGCCGCCCGCATCAGGCGGTAGAGGCCGGTCGCCTCCAGCTGCCCGGTGTCCAGGTCGATCAGGCCCGGCGGCAGGTAGTTGGTGAGGTACGCCATCGGCTCGCCGTGCGCCAGCCGCAGCCGCTCGATGCGGTGCACCTCGGTGTTCTCGGCGACCGCGAGTGCGGCGGCGACCTCGGCGGATGCCGGGACGACGGTGTTGACCAGCACCTTCGTCGCGGGGCGCTGGCCGGCCGACTCCAGGTCGTCGTAGAGGCTGCTGAGCTCCAAGGGGCGTTTGACCTGGCTGTGCACGACCTGGGTGCCGACACCCCGGCGACGGACGAGCAGGCCCTTGTCGACGAGGGACTGGATGGCCTGACGGACGGTCGGGCGGGACAGGCCGAGCCGCGCGGCGAGCTCGATCTCGTTGCCCAGCAGGCTGCCGGGGGTGAGCGAGCCGTGCTCGATGGCCGCCTCCAGCTGCTGCGCGAGCTGGAAGTACAACGGCACCGGCGAGTTCCGGTCCACGCTCAGGTCGAGCGTCTGGGTCGGGTCCACATCTGGTTTCGGCACGGGCCCGAGCGTATCCCCGTGACGGGTTGACGGGAAGTTGTGTAGTCCGATTGTCCGGACATATGGATTGACAGCGCGCGGGGTGCACCCGCACCTTGTTCCCATGCGCATCGGGGTCATCGGTACGGGCCGCCTCGGCACCATTCACGCGAACACGCTCAGCCGTCATCGCGAGGTCGGGTCGCTGATCCTCACGGACGTGGATCCGGCGCGGGCCCAGGATCTGGCGCACCGCCTCGGGGAGACGGCGGCGCCCGGGGCGGACGAGATCTTCAAGTGGGGCGTGGACGCCGTGGTGATCACCACGGCGACGTCGGCGCACGCCGACCTGATCGGCCGGGCGGCACGCTCCGGGCTCCCGGTCTTCTGTGAGAAGCCGATCGCCCTCGATCTGCCGGGCACGCTGCACGCCCTGGCCGAGGTGGAGAACGCCGGGACGGTGCTGCAGATGGGATTCCAGCGGCGCTTCGACAAGGGGTACGCGGGCGCCCGGGAGGCCGTGCGCTCGGGCCGGCTGGGACGGCTGCACACCGTGCGGGCGCTGACCTCCGACCAGTCCCCGCCCCCGCCGGAGTGGCTGCCGCTGTCCGGCGGGCTGTTCCGGGACACGCTGATCCACGACTTCGACGTGCTGCGCTGGGTGACCGGCCGCGAGGTCATCGACGTGTACGCGACCGGCTCGGACGCCGGGCCCGCCATCTTCCGCGAGGCCGGTGACGTGGACACCGGCGCGGCCCTGCTCACCCTGGACGACGGCACGCTGGCCACGGCCACCGCGACCCGGCTGAACGGCGCCGGGTACGACGTGCGGATGGAGCTGGCCGGGGAGCGGGACACCGTGGTGGTCGGCCTGGACGACCGTACGCCGGTGGCCTCGACCGAGCCGACCGGGCCGCCGCCCGCGGACAAGCCGTGGCCCGGCTTCCTGGAGCGGTTCGGACCCGCCTACGAAGCCGAGCTGTGCGCCTTCGTCGACGTGGTGCGCGGCGAACTGGCCAACCCCTGCGACGGGCGCGAGGCGCTCCAGGCCCTGCGGATCGCGGAGGCCTGCGAGGTCTCCCGGCAGGAGCGAAGACCCGTGGCACTCGCGGAGATCCCCGGCCGGCCGGCCTGACCTGACCGCCGCCCGCGGCTACCAGCGCACCGGAAGGCTCCGCACCCCTCTCATCAGCGTGCCCGGCAGCCACTCCCCGTGCGGGCCGTCCAGGACCAGGTCCGGGGCGCGCTCCAGGAGGGAGCGCAGGGCGATACGGCTCTCCAGGCGGGCCAGGGGTGCGCCCAGGCAGTAGTGGATGCCGTGGCCGAAGGCGAGGTGGCCGCGGTTGTCACGGCGGATGTCGAAGCGGTCGGGCTCGGGGTAGCGGGCACCGTCGCGGTCGGCGGCGGTGAGGCCGATCATCACGGGGTCGCCCCGGTCGATGGCGGTGCCGGCGATCTCCAGGGGCTCGGCGGCGTACCGGTACGTCGCGTTCTCCACCGGGCCCTCCCAGCGCAGGATCTCCTCGACCGCGCCGTCCAGGAGGGTCATGTCGGCGCGCAGGGCGGCGAGTTGGGCGGGGTGGGTGAGCAGGGTGAGGACGCCGTTGCCGATCAGGTTGACGGTGGTCTCGTGGCCGGCGATCAGCAGCACATAGGCCATGCCGCGCAGTTCCTCGACGGAGAGCCGGTCGCCGTCCTCGGCGGTGGTGCGGATCAGGTCGCTGAGCAGGTCACCGCTCGGGCCCCCGCACCGCTTGTCCTCGATGAGCTCCTTCAGATAGTCGGCGAGCTCGACGAACGCGTCGTACTCGCTGCTCGGACGGGCGGACCCGACCACCTCGTTGGAGAGTTTCCGGAAGCGCGCGCGGTCCAGCTCGGGGACACCGAGCAGTTCGCTGATCACCGTGATCGGCAGGGGGTAGGCGAGGGCGTCGATGAGGTCGGCGTGGCCGCGCGGGAGCATCTCGTCGAGCAGCCGGTCGGTGATCTCCTGGATTCGCGGCTCCAGTCCGGCCACCCGGCGGGCGGTGAACGCGCGCGTGATGAGCCCGCGCAGCCGGGTGTGCTGGGGCGGGTCGGTGACCAGAAGGTACTTGCCGATCTTCTCCTCGTCGAGGAACTTGAAGCCGGCCTTCTCGGTGTCCTTGGCCAGTCTGGGGTCGGCGAGCGCCGCGCGGGCCTCCCCGTACCCCACGACCAGCCATGTCTCGTGGTACGTGTCGGGCAGCGGCCATCGCACCCGGTGCACCGGGCCGCGCTCGCGCAGCCGCGCGTACACCGTGTGCGGGTCCGTGCGCAGACCCTCGCCGTACTCGCCGAGGTCGGTCACCTGCATGCTGTACTCCCCCTTCAGGAGGTCCCCGAGGCCGTCCCGTATCCGGAGAACGCTCGGGGCGCTCGAGTGGTGCCCTACTCCTCCAGCAGTCCCGCGTCGTACGCCAGCAGCGCGATCTGGACGCGGTTGTTCAGGCCGAGCTTGGCCAGGATGCGGGAGACATGGGTCTTGACGGTGGCGACGCTCATGAAGAGGCCGGTGGCGATCTCGGCGTTGGCGAGGCCCCGGCCGACCGCGACGGCGACCTCGCGTTCGCGGTCGTTGAGGGCGGCGAGCCGCTCACGCGCGCGCGCCTGCCGGGTGTCGGCCTGGGTTCCCGCCGCGTGCCGCATCAGCTGGCGGGCGACGGCGGGCGACAGGACGGGGTCACCGGCCGCGACCCGGCGCACCGCGTCGACGATCTCGCTGGGCGGGGTGTCCTTGAGGACGAACCCGGCGGCTCCCGCGCGCAGGGCGTGCAACACCTGTTCGTCGGCGTGGAAGGTGGTCAGGACGACGACCTGCGGGGCGTCCGCACGCGCGCGCAGCCGTTCGGTGGCGGTGAGTCCGTCCACGGACGGCATTCGGATGTCCATCAGGACGACGTCCGGGTGCGTGCGGTCGACGAGCGCCTCGACCTCGCCGCCGTCGGCGCCCTCCCCGACGATCTCGATGTCCCCGGCGCCGCCCATCATCAGGGACAGCCCCGCCCGCACCAGGGGATCGTCGTCGACGAGCAGCAGTCTGATCGCGGTCATGGCTCCTACGTAATCACGCGGGTACGGCATCACGTGGTCGTTCAGGCGGCGGCCCAGGGCAGCCAGGCCCGCACCTCGAAGCCGCCGTCGCCGGTGGCCCGGTGCTCCAGCCGTCCCCCGGCCAGCGTCGCGCGTTCGGTCAGGCCGATCAGTCCCTGGCCGGAGCCGGGGACGTGCGGGGCCTCGGCCTCGGGGGCGGGGTTGTGCACGGTGATGTCCAGGCCCTCGCCGGGGGCTCCGGTGACGTGGACGGTGACCTCGGCGCCGGGGGCGTGCTTGCGGGCGTTGGTGAGGCCCTCCTGCGCGATGCGGTAGGCGGTACGGCCCACGGAGGCGGGGACAGCTGCCGCGTCGCCGACGTGGTTGTCGAGGGTGACCTTCATGCCGGCCTGGCGGGACTCGGCGACCAGCGCGTCGAGTCCCGCCAGCGTGGGCTGCGGCCGGCCCGCCTCGTCGCCGTCGGAGGCGCGCAGGACGCCGATGATCTCGCGCAGGTCCTGGAGGGCCTCGTGGGCGCTCTCCCGGATGACCCCGGCCGCCCGGGCGATCTCCTCCCGGGGTGCGTCGGGCCGGAACTCCAGGGCCCCGGCGTGCACGCTGAGCAGGGTCAGCCGGTGGGCGAGGACGTCGTGCATCTCACGGGCGATGGCCTCCCGGGCGAGCCGCTGGGCCCGCTCGGCGCGCAGCCCGGCCTCGGTCTCGGCCCGCCGGGCCCGGTCGCGCAGGCTGAGCATCAGGTGCCGCTTGGAGCGGACGAACATGCCGAGGCTGGTGACCAGGAGGATGAACAGGATGACGAGGGCGACGACGGCCAGGTAGGGCAGGTCGGGGTCGGGCCGCAGCCAGTAGAAGAACGGGATGACCGCGAGGTTGGCGCCGGCGATCCAGGCGACGTACCGGAACGGGCGGTGCACGGCCGCGGTGAAGAGGGCGACCATGGCGGCGCCGCCCGCGGTGTCGGAGACGAAGCCGACCGGCACCATCGCTATGGCCAGGCTCATCGGCCAGCGGCGACGCAGCCAGACCGCGCCGCAGGCCAGACCGCCGATCAGCTGGTCGGCGACCGCCAGACCGTGCGAGACGTTCGGGTCCTGCCGCATCGTGTTCGCGGCGGCCGCGCCCAGCAGGACGGCGAGCAGGAAACAGCTGAAGTCGACGAACCAGTCGCGCGCGGTGCGCCGGGGCCGCCGGCCGGCCGGGCCGGCGTCGGGATCGAGTTCATGGATGACGGCGGACGGGAAGAGCCACCGTCGCCGCTCGAACGTCCGTATCGAGATGTCACCGCTCACGGTCGACGAATCTACGCAGGACCGGCCCGTGCCACCTCCTCGCGCACGGGATCGTCGACCAAAGTTGGGCTCGGGTGGACTTTCGATGCGCCACGCGCGCGTGCGGACAGACTTCCGGTGGGCACGACTCGCCCCGTGGCCGATGGCACGCGGGGAAGCCGCGGGGCGAGAGTCGTGCTGTGAAACAGCTGCTGGAACTGCTCGGATTCGTCGCTCTGGTGCAGGGTGCGCTGGGCCTGCTGCACGAGTTCACCCACTGGCACGTGGGCCTGCTGCAACGGCTCGGCTTCCTCGACGGCTACGGCGTCTACGCGAGCGTCGCACTGATCGTGCTGGCGTTCGCGCTGTTCGCTGTGGCAGGGAGCCGGAGATCCCGCTGAACGCGGACCGGACTTCCGGCTGGTCGCGCCCCTGCGCGAGAGCTCCGGCGACGCGTACGTGCAGGCGCCATGAAACGGCATGCCAAGTTAACTCCCCGAAAACTCACGAGACTTGAGGGGAAAATCTGCGGAGTTGTCATTGACATGACACGCTCTACGCGCGTCATCATGAGTGCCATGAGATTCCCCCCACGCGCAACACGCATCGGCGCCGCCGCCGCTCTCCTGTCCGCGCTCCTCGTGGGCGGCACCGTCGCCGCCACCCCGGCTTCCGCCGCGGTCGGCAGTATCTGCTACAGCAACCTGCCGTCGCAGGCGTACGACACTCTCGACCTGATCGCGTCGGGCGGCCCCTTCCCGTACTCGCAGGACGGCGCCGTCTTCCGGAACCAGGAAGGAGTCCTGCCCAGCCAGTCGTCCGGTTACTACCACGAATACACGGTCAAGACGCCCGGCTCCTCCACCCGCGGTGCCCGCCGCATCGTCACCGGCAAGCAGTCTCAGGAGGACTACTACACCTCCGACCACTACGCCACGTTCGATCTCATCAACTTCGGTTGCTGAGGTCCGGCAGTCCGCCGGCGTGACCGGCTGGAGGCCTGGTCCGCGCTCAGACCGGCCTCCAGCTCGGGGTCGCCACTCTGTTCGACACCGAGCTCCTCGCCCCGCGTCCCCCCACATCTCGGCCGCGGGGCGAGGCAGTCGGTGAGCGCCCCAGGAGGCCTGCGGCTTGGCGCGGCCTCGTCCAGCAGTCAGGCCGCCGTGCTCAACGCCTCGCGCGCCGTGAGGTCGCCCGGCTTGGCCGGCAGGGGCACCGGGGTGGGGGCACGGCGTCCGCGGAGGACGAGGCCCGCGCCGACCACGCCGGCGACCAGCAGTCCGCCGGTCACCAAGGCGCCGCGGGCACCGGCCAGCTCCATGAGCAGACCCAGCGCCGGCGGACCGGCCAGGCCCCATACCGTGCCAAGGCCGGTCCACACACCGAGGACTCGTCCCCGCAGATGAGCGGGCGGGTCGGTTTGCAGAACCGCTGTCCCCGCGGTGTCCGACACGGACTCGACCACCGCCATGGGCAGCACCAGCACCAGCAGCACCGCGAGCGACGGGGACAGCCCCGCCACCACCTGGAGCAGCCCGCCCACGCCGGCCAGCACGCCCACGAGCCGCACCGAAGGCCGGCCCAGCCGGGCGCCGACGACGGCTCCCAGGATGCCGCCGACGGCCAGAACCGTGGAGACCGTGCCGAAGGACCCGGCGCCGCCCGCAAGCGGCCCGGTCACCAGCACGGCGAGGGTCAGGCCGTAGTTGCGGCCGAACATGGCGCTGATCCCGGTGATCGCCGCGAGCGCGAGCAGGCGAGGCCGGCCTACGAAGAAGGCCAGTCCCTCGCGCACGGTCATCCCGCCCTGCGGTGCCGCCTGCCGGCCGCCTGTCCCGGTGTGGGCTACGGCCGCTCCCGGCGCCGGACGCAGGAACGGCACCACCGACGCCACGAACAGGAAAGACAGCGCGTTGGCCGCGTACGCGGCGGCCGTGCCGAGGAGGGCCACCGTCACCCCCGCCAACGCGGTGCCCGCGAGCCGCCCGGCGCTGTGCACCAGCGCGCCCACCCCGATCGCGGAGGGCACGTCCCGCGGCGGAACGAGGTCGTTGCCCAGCAGGGCGCAGGCCGGCGCGTCGACGGTGGCGATGGTGCCGGTCACGGCGGACAGCACGAGCAGCGACGTCATGTCGAGCCGGCCCAGGGCCACCAGCACGGCCGTCGCGAGGGCGACCGCGCCCAGCAGGAGTTGGCTGACGGCGGCCGTGAGCCTGCGCGGCCAGCGATCCACGGCGGCCCCGCCCGCCAGACTCATGAGGAGGCCGGGGGCAGCCTGGACTGACATGGACAGGCCGGTGGCGGCGGCGGATCCGGTGATCTGGAGCACCAGCAGGTTCTGCACGGTCAGCTGCATCCAGGTGCCGACGTTCGACACAAGGTTCGCGAGGGACCACCAGCGCATGCTGCGGTACTTCAGGGAACGCCACGGAGAGCGCGAGGCTCCCGTGGCGGAAGGGATTGCGGAAGACACAGAGCGGCACCCGGGGCGAGGGGCGGTCGGGGAGCACGGCGGAACCGAGGAACGCCGGCTGCGCTGCGCGGCCGCTCCACTTTGTCGGTCACGGTACGGACCATCGTGGCAGACCACGCGGGCAAGGCGGCGTCCGACGGCCGTCGCGGCCCCGGTCTCGTGGGGCCAACTTCCGTGACCGCCCTACCGCTTGGCGTGACGAGTGTGGTTGCTCACACGGTCCCGATCCGGCCCCGAGTCGCACACCTGCGGATACCGACACAAACTAGCCTTCAGTGGGTGAAACCTACTCGTACGGGAACCCGTGCCACTGCCGACGGGAGAACGAGCCAGGACGGTTCCTGCCGATCGCCCCCGACCTTGTGATGTGTTGCGCACCTTCTCCACCAGGTCTCCCGCGGCCCGTATCACTTCGCGTCTCCGGCGCGCACGCGTGCGACTGAAGGAGTCCCATGACTGGTGTCAACCCCCGCGAACCCTGGCGCCGCGCCGCGGTGACCGGCGGTGCCGGCTTCATCGGCAGCCACCTTTGTGAGCGGCTGCTGGATTCAGGTGTCGAAGTCGACTGCGTGGACAACCTGCTGTCCGGTTCGCGCGAGAACGTAGCCCATCTCGAAGGCCGCCCCGGCTTCCGCTTCGTCGAGTGCGATGTCTCGTCGCCCGAGTGTCACGACATGCTGACCGGCCCTTACGACCTGGTGCTGCACTTCGCGTGCTGTGCGTCCCCGGCGGACTATCTGAGGCTTCCGCTGGAGACGCTGGACGCCGGCAGTCTGGGGACCCGCGCCCTGCTGGCCGTGGCCGAACGGGACGGGGCACGGTTCCTGCTGGCCTCGACGTCCGAGGTGTACGGCGATCCCCTGGTGCATCCGCAACGCGAGGACTACTGGGGCAACGTCAACCCGGTGGGCCCGCGCAGTGTGTACGACGAGTCCAAACGCTTCGCTGAGGCGCTGGTCACCGCCCATGTGCGGACCCGGGAGGCGGACGCGGGGATCGTGCGCCTGTTCAACACGTACGGGCCGCGGATGCGGGCGCACGACGGCCGTGCCGTCCCCACGTTCGTCTGCCAGGCGCTGGCCGGCGAGCCGCTGACGGTCGCCGGGGACGGCCGTCAGACCCGCTCGCTGTGCTACGTGGACGACACGGTCGACGGGGTGCTGTCGGTGGCCGGGAGCCATTCGGTGCGGCCCGTGAACATCGGCGGCACCGACGAGGTCACGGTCGGTGACATCGCCCGCCGGGTGGTGGAGCTCACGGGGTCGTCGTCGCGGATCGAGTTCGTCGACCGTCCCGTCGACGACCCCCAGCGGCGTCGCCCGGACACGGGTCTGGCCCGCGAACTCCTGGGCTGGGAGCCCAAGGTGCCCTGGGAAGAGGGCATCAAGCAGACCATCGCCTACTTCGCCGCGGCCCGGCCGGCCAGGGAGCCGGCCCCGCAGGCCAGTTGAGCCACTTCGCCGTCACGGAGGCACCGCATATGCGCGTCCTGGGAATCAACGCCCTCTTCCACGACCCCGCCGCCGCCCTCGTGATGGACGGCAGAATCGTCGCCGCGGCCGAGGAGGAGCGCTTCAGCCGGCGCAAACACGGCAAGCGGCCCATCCCCTTCTCGGCCTGGGAACTGCCCGAGCTCTCCGCCCGCTGGTGTCTGGACCAGGCCGGCCTCGCCCCGTCCGACCTGGACGCGGTCGCCTATTCGTACGACCCGGAACTCGCCCGTCCCGCAGACCAGTTGGGCCTGAACGACCCCTGGGACCACCTTCGCCAGGAGTACGCGCGCCGGGCCCCGGAGTTCCTCGCCGAGGCCCTGCCCGGCCTCGACCCGGCCAAGGTCCGCTTCGTGCCGCACCATGTCGCCCATGCCGCCTCGGCGGGCCAGGCGTCGCCGTACCCCGACTGCGCGGTCCTGGTCCTTGACGGCCGGGGCGAGTGCGGCTCCCATCTCGCCGGCCGGTACGCGAACCGCGAACTCATCGTCCTGGGCACCCAGTCACTGCCCGACTCGCTGGGCCTGTTCTACGAGGACCTCACCCAGCATCTCGGATTCCTGCGCAGCAGCGACGAGTTCAAGGTGATGGCGCTGGCCTCCTACGGCACACCGCGCTTCCTCGACCAGTTGCGCGAGCATGTGCGCCTGGACGGTCACGGCGGCTTCGCCGCCCGGCCCGTCCCCTGGTCGTCCCTGGTGCCGGCCCGGGCGCCCGGCGCCGCCTGGACGCAGGACCACGCCGACGCCGCCGCGAGCGCCCAG
This sequence comes from Streptomyces sp. NPDC005866, assembly GCF_040629895.1. NCBI lineage: Bacteria > Bacillati > Actinomycetota > Actinomycetes > Kitasatosporales > Streptomycetaceae > Streptomyces > Streptomyces sp. NPDC005866. The sequence continues at coordinate 130,276 of NZ_JBEXWP010000011.1, read as the reverse complement.
GCGTGTCTGGAGGAGGTCCTGCTGGGCCTGGTGCGGTGGCTGCACGACCGTACCGGTGAGGAGGTGCTGACCCTCGCGGGCGGGGTGGCGCTCAACTGCGTCGCCAACACCCGGCTGCACCGGGAGGGGCCGTTCGACCGCATCTGGGTGCAGCCGGCCGCAGGCGACGCGGGCACCGCGCTCGGCGCGGCCCTGCATCTCGCCCAAGCCAAGGAGGCGGTGCAGGCCATGCCGACGGCCGCGCTGGGCCGTGGCTGGAGCGACGACGAACTGCGGGCCTGGCTGGAGCGGGCGGCCGTACCGTACGAGGAGCCCGACGACATCGCCGAGACCGTGGCCGAGGAGCTGGCCGGGGACGGCGTAGTGGCCTGGTTCCAGGGGCGCAGCGAGTACGGTCCGCGGGCGCTGGGGCACCGCTCGCTGCTGGCACATCCCGGGCGCGCGGAGAACCTGGAGCGCCTCAACGCCGTCAAGGGGCGGGAGGAGTTCCGTCCGGTCGCCCCGATGGTGCTGGCGGAGCGGGCCGCGGAACTCTTCGACGGGCCGCTGCCCAGCCCCTACATGCTGTTCGTGCACGAGGTCGCCGCCGGGTGGCGGGAGCGGATCCCCGCCGTGGTGCACGTGGACGGCACGGCCAGGATCCAGACCGTGGACCGGGCGGACGAGCCGCTGGTCGCCCGGATGATCGAGCGCTTCGAACGCCGGACCGGGCTGCCCGTGGTGGTCAACACCAGCCTCAACACGGCCGGTCGGCCGATGGTCGACGACCCCAGGGACGCCCTGGAGTGCTTCGGGTCGGCGCCGGTGGACCTGCTGGCGCTCGGCCCGTTCGCGGTCCGCCGGAAGCAGGTGTTCGCATGACGAACACCGCGACCGAAGGGTCCTACTCCGTCGTGATCCCCACGATCGGGCGGCCCTGTCTCGCCGACTGCCTGCGGGCGCTCGCCGTGTCGGACGGCCGTCCGCCCGAGGAGGTCGTCGTGGTCGACGACCGCCCGGACGGTGCCGGGGAGCTGCCGCTGGACGCGGCCGGGGTCCTGCGCGACCGGGTCCGCACCCTGCGCACCGGCGGCCTCGGCCCGGCCGCCGCCCGCAACGCCGGCTGGCGTACCGTCGCCACGCCCTGGACCGTCTTCCTGGACGACGACGTGCAGGTGCTGCCGGACTGGTCCCGGCTCCTCGCCCGCGACCTCGCGGCGGCCGACCCGGCCACGGCCGGCGTCCAGGGAATGCTGACCGTCCCGCTGCCCGAGGACCGCAGACCGACCGACTGGGAACGGGTGACCGCCGGGCTGCGGCACGCCGCCTGGGCCACCGCGGACATGGCCTACCGCACGACCGCGCTGGCGCAGGTACAGGGCTTCGACGAGCGGTTCCGCCGCGCCTTCCGGGAGGACGCCGACCTGGCCCTGCGGGTGTGCGACGCGGGCTGGCGGCTGCGCCGGGGCCTGCGTACCACCCGGCATCCGGTCCGTCCGGCCGGCCGCTGGGTATCGGTACGGGCCCAGCGCGGCAACGCGGACGACGTGCTGATGACCCGGCTGCACGGCCGCGACTGGTGGCGGCGCGCCGAGGCGCCCCGCGGCCGGCTCCCCGGGCACACCCTGGTCACCGCCGCCGCGCTCACCGCCGTCGGCTGCGCGCTGACCGGGCGGCGCCGCGCCGCCGGTGCCGCCGGGGCGCTGTGGGCGCTGGGCACCGCCGAGTTCGCCCTGGTCCGTATCGGGCCCGGTCCCCGCACCGGCCATGAGATCACCACCATGCTCGCGACCAGCGTGCTCATCCCGCCCCTGGCGGTCCGCCACTGGCTCGACGGGCTGGTACGGCACCGCCGGGTCCGGCCGCACGGGGGTACACCGTGAACCGCGTCGCCGCCGTCCTCTTCGACCGCGACGGCACCCTCGTCGAGGACGTCCCCTACAACGGCGACCCCGACCGGGTCCGCCCCCTGCCGGGCGCCCGCCGGGCGCTGGACCTGCTGCGCGCCGAGGGCGTCGCCACCGGGGTGGTCAGCAACCAGTCGGGCATCGGCCGCGGACTGCTCACGGACGCCCAGGTCCGCCGGGTCAACGAACGGGCGGACGTCCTGCTCGGCGGCCTGGGCACCTGGGTCTACTGCCCGCACGAGCCCGCCGCCGGCTGCGACTGCCGCAAGCCCCGCCCGGGCCTGGTGATCGAGGCGGCCCGCCGCCTGTGCGTGGCACCGGCCGACTGTGTGGTGATCGGTGACATCGGCGCCGACGTGCTGGCCGCCCGTGCGGCGGGCGCGCGGGGGATGCTGGTGCCGACGGCGGTGACGCTGCCCGAGGAGGTGGCGGCAGCGCCCCGCACCGCTCCCGACCTGCTGACGGCGGTGCGCCTGGTCCTCGCCGGGACCGGGTACGGCGCGGACCGCGGGGGTGAGCGGCCGTGAGGGCACTGGTCGTGCGCCTCGACAGCTTCGGTGACGTGCTGCTCGCCGGCCCCGCCGTCCGGGCGGTCGCCGCGCACAGTCGCCATGTGACGCTGCTGTGCGGGCCGCTCGGCGAACCGGCCGCCCGGCTGCTGCCCGGCGCCGACGACGTGATCGTGTGGGCGGCGCCCTGGGAGGGCTTCGATCCGCCCTCGGTGCCTGAGGCGGACGTCGACGGTCTGCTACGGCGTCTGCGGGAGGGCGCGTTCGACGTCGCGCTGGTGCTCACCTCGTTCCATCAGAGTCCGCTGCCCACGGCCCTGCTGCTGCGGCTGGCCGGGGTGCCGAGGATCGGCGCCGACAGCGTCGACCACCCGGGCCGGGTGCTCGACGTACGGCACCGGCGGCTGCCCGGCCGGCACGAGGCCGAGGCCGCGCTCGACACGGCGGCCGCCCTGGGGTTCCTGCCACCGCCCGGTGACGACGGCCGACTGCGGGTCGCGCCTTCTCCCGACACCAACGCGCTGACCGGCAAGGGCCCGTACGTCGTCGTCCATCCCGGCGCGAGCGCGCCCGCCCGCGCCTGGAGCCCCGAACGCTGCGCCGAGGCCGTCGAACTGCTCGCCGACGCGGGTCGCCGGATCGTCGTCACCGGCGGCCCGGGCGAGACGGAGCTGACCCGGCGGGTCTCCGGTGACACGGCAGTGGACCTGGGCGGCAAGACCGATCCGCGGACCCTGGCGGGCGTGCTGCGCGCGGCCGAGGTGGTGGTGTGCGGCAACACCGGTCCGGCCCATCTGGCCGCCGCCGTCGGCACACCGGTGGTGTCCCTCTTCGCACCCGTCGTCCCGGCGGAGCGATGGGCGCCGTACGGCGTGCCGTGCGTGCTCCTCGGCGACCAGCACGCGCCGTGCGCGGACAGCAGGGCCCTGCGGTGTCCCGTACCGGGTCATCCCTGCCTGGAGGAGGTCACCGGGCACGACGTGGTGGCGGCCGTACAGAAGCTGCTCAAGGAGGGCTCATGAACATCCTGGTCTGGCATGTGCACGGCTCATGGCTGACCTCGTTCGTCCAGGGACCGTACGACTTCCTCGTGCCGGTGACCCCGGATCGCGGACCGGACGGCCTCGGGCGGGCTCGGACCTGGCAATGGCCGCCCACGGTAAGGGAGTTGAGTTCGGAGCAGCTGCGCGATGCGCCCATGGACCTGATGGTGCTGCAACGGCCGCACGAACTCGCGCTGGCCCGGCGGTGGACCGGCCGCCGGCCCGGTGTGGACGTGCCCGCCGTGTACGTCGAGCACAACAGCCCGCACGAGTCGCCCGTCGACACCCGGCATCCGCTCGCCGACCGGACCGACATCCCGCTCGTGCACGTCACCCACTTCAACCGTCTGATGTGGGACAACGGCCGAGCGCCGACCGAGGTGATCGAGCACGGCATCATCGACCCCGGCCACCTGTGGACGGGTGAGGAGCCGCGCGCCGCCGTCGTCGTCAACGACCCGGTACGGCGCGGCCGTACGACCGGTACGGATCTGCTGCCGGCGTTCGCGCGCACGGTCCCGCTGGATGTCTTCGGCATGCGCACCCAAGGACTCGCCGACCATCTGGGTCTCTCCCCGGCCCGCTGCCACAGCCGTGACCTGCCCCAGGGCGAACTGCACCCGGCGATGGCCCGCTGCCGCCTGTATCTGCACCCGATCCGCTGGACCTCGCTCGGGCTGTCCCTGCTGGAGGCGATGTTCCTGGGGATGCCCGTCGTGGCGCTGGACACCACCGAGGTGCGGGAGGCCGTACCCGACGGGGCCGGGGTGGTCTCCAACCGCTTCGAGGTGCTGGAGGACGCCGTCCGCCGGTTCCTCACCGACCCCGACCACGCCCGGCTCACCGGGGAGGCCGCCAGGGCCGCGGCACTGGCCCGCTACGGAGAACGGCGTTTCCTGGACGACTGGGAACGCCTGATCAAGGAGGTAACCCGATGACCCTCAGCCATTCCCCGGCCGGCCACGTGGCCATGGTCTCCGAGCACGCCAGCCCGCTGGCCGAGCTGGGCGGCCCCGACGCGGGCGGCCAGAACGTGTATGTGGCCCAGCTCGCCCGGCAGTTGGCCCTGCGAGGTCATGAGGTCGTCGTGTACACCCGCCGGGACGACCCGGACCTGCCCGAGAAAGTCGTGACGCACGACGGTGTGCGCGTGGTGCACGTGCCCGCCGGACCACCGGCTCCCATACCGAAGGACGAACTGCTGCCGTGCATGAAGGAGTTCGGCGCCTGGCTGGCCCGGCGCTGGGCGGTGGAGCCACCGGACGTGGTGCACGCGCACTTCTGGATGTCGGGGATGGCGGCGGTGGCCGGCGCACGCCCTTCGGGGGTGCCCGTGGTGCAGACGTACCACGCGCTCGGCACCGTCAAGAAGCGCTACCAGGGCGCCGCCGACACCAGTCCGGCCGAGCGCGTCGCGATCGAGACGGCCGTCGGGCGGGCATGCGCCGGCATCATCGCCACCTGCGCGGACGAGGTGTCCGAACTGGTGGCCATGGGGCTGCCGCGGGACCGTATCCATGTCGTCCCCTGCGGGGTGGACCCCGAGCTGTTCAAGCCGGTGGCGGGAGCCCGCCGGGCCACCGGCGCGCCCCGGCGGCTGCTGACGGTCGGCCGGCTCGTCCCCCGCAAGGGCTTCGACCGGGCGATCCGCGCCCTCGCCGACGTCCCCGACGCCGAACTGCTGGTCGCAGGCGGCCCCGAACCGGCCCTGCTCGGCGCCGAACCGGAGGCGGAGCGGCTGTGGGCCGTCGCCGAGGAGGCCGGCGTGGCCGACCGGGTGACGCTGCTGGGCGGGGTCGGCCCGGAGCGGATGCCCCGGCTGATGTCCGGCGCGGACCTCGTGCTGTCCGTGCCCCGCTACGAGCCGTTCGGCATCGTCCCGGTCGAGGCGATGGCCTGCTGCGCTCCTGTGCTGGCCACCGCCGTCGGCGGCCAGCTCGACACCGTCGTGGACGGCGTCACCGGCGTCCACGTGCCGGCCGACGAGGACCACGACCTGGGCCCCGCCGTCCGCGAACTGCTCGACGACCCGGTCCGGCTCGGCCGTTACGGTGCCGCCGGGCGGCGCCGGGTCCTCGCGCACTACACCTGGGACCGGGTGGCCGACGGGGTGACCCGGGTGTACGGCGCGGTCTCCGCCGTCCCCGCTCTGTCGGGGGCCGTCCGATCGGGGGTCGTCCGATGAAGCTCGCCACCGACACCACGCACTGCGACCACCTCATGAAGGCCCTGGAGGGGTTTCGCGCCTACGCCTCGCCGCTGACCGGGCGCTGGGGAACCTTCCTGGCCGGCAGGCTGGGGTCCGGCAGCAGGCTGCTCGTCGCCGGCAACGGCGGCAGCGCCGCGCAGGCCCAGCACCTGAGCGCCGAACTGGTCGGCCGCTACCGCGAGGACCGCGCGCCGTTCTCCGCGCTCGCCCTGCACACCGACACGTCCTCCACCACCGCCATCGCCAACGACTACGGCGTGCAGGAGATCTTCGCCCGCCAGGTCGCCGCGCACGGCCGGCCCGGGGATCTGCTGATGCTGCTGTCCACGAGCGGCGCCAGCGCCAATCTGCTGGTCGCCGCTGAGCAGGCCCGGCGGGCCGGGATGACCGTCTGGGCGCTGACCGGTCCGGCGCCGAACCCGCTGGCGGGGGCCGCGGACGAGGCGCTGTGCGTGGACGCCGCGACATCCGCCACCGTCCAGGAACTGCACCTGGTGGCGGTTCACATGGTCTGCGAGTCCTTCGACCGGGCCGTCGCACAGAGGCGGCCGGTCGCCCTGCAGGAGAGGGGTCGCGTATGACCGCCGCCAGCCCCTTGCTGGTCGTCGGGGACGCGCTGCTCGACCACGACGTGTGCGGGCGGGCCGACCGTCTGGCGCCCGACGCGCCCGTACCGGTGGTCGACGGCATCCGGCGTACCAGCCGGCCGGGCGGTGCCGCACTCGCGGCCTGGCTGGCCGCCGCCGACGGCCGGTCCGTCACCTTCGTCACCGCGCTGGGGGACGATGAGGCCAGCGCGGAGCTGGTCCGGCTGCTCGGGGACCGGGTGCGGCTGATCCGGCTGCCCCTGGACGGCGCCCTGTCCAGCAAGACGCGGATCCTCGCCGAGGACAGGCCGCTGCTGCGCCTGGACGACGGCGACGGCCGGGCCCGGGACCGGACGGACGAGGCGTGCCGGGCGATCGCCGACGCCGGTGCCGTACTCGTCTCCGACTACGGGCGCGGCACGGCCGACGTGCTGCGGGATGCGCTGGCCGGCGCGGCGGCGCGGGTGCCCGTCGTCTGGGATCCGCATCCGCGCGGCGGGCCACCGGTACCCGGCGTCCGCCTGGCCACACCGTCCGCGTCCGAAGCCCGCTCCTTCGCGGCCACGGCTTCCGGCGGCACCGCGCCGCAGGGCGCGGCACAGGAGGGCGCCGAAAGCCGGCGCGTCGCCCAGGCCCGTGCCTTCGGCGGCGCCACCGCGCCGCAGCACGCGGTCCGGGAAGGCGCCGGAGGCCGACCGACCAGGCCGTCCGTCGCCGACGCCCGCGCCTTCGCCGGTGCGGAACACGGCGGCTCCACCGCGTCACAGGACGCGGCGCAGGACGGCGCGGGAGGCCGGCCCGTCGCCGATGCCGGCGCATTCGCCGACGCCGAACCCGGCAGCTCCACCGCCTCGCAGGGCGCGGCACAGGAGGGCACGGCAGGCCGACCGACCGGCCCGTCCGACGCCGAGGCCCGTGCCCTCGGCGGCGCCGGGTCCCGGGGCTCCGCCGCGTTCCAGTGGGCGGCGCGGGACGCGGCCGCTCTTGTGCGGGCCTGGCGGGCGGCCTCGGTGGTGGTCACACTGGGCGGCCGGGGCGCGCTGCTGTCGCACGGGGAGACCCCGCTGCTGCTGCCGTCGCCGGTCACGGCCGAGGGCGACGCCTGCGGTGCCGGTGACCGGTTCGCGGCGACCGCCGCCGGGCTGCTGGCGGACGGCGAGCTAACCGAGAGGGCGGTGCGGGGCGCCGTACACGCCGCCACCCGGTATGTCGCGGAGGGCGGGGTCCGCTCGCTGTCGAGCCCGGCGGAGGGAGCACGGCCGGTACCCACGGCCGAGGACGACGCCCTGGGCATGGCGGCCCGGGTCCGGGCGGCGGGCGGGACGGTGGTCGCAGCCGGCGGCTGCTTCGATCTGCTGCACGCCGGCCATGTGTCCTTGCTGGAGGCCGCCCGCCGGGCCGGCGACTGCCTGGTGGTGTGCGTCAACTCGGACGCGTCCGTGAGCCGGCGCAAGGGCCCCGGCCGGCCGCTCGTCCGGCTGGCGGACCGCATCCGGGTGCTGCGGGCGCTGGAGTGCGTGGACGCCGTCGCCGTGTTCGACGAGGACACCCCGGAGCGGCTGCTCGCCGAACTGCGCCCGCACATCTGGGCCAAGGGCGGCGACTACGCGCTGGCCCGGCTGCCGGAGGCGTCGCTGGTGGAGAGCTGGGGCGGGCAGGTGGTCCTGTTCCCCTACCTGGACGGCCGCTCCACCACCAACCTCGCACGGCGCGCGGCCTCGGGCCCGCGTCTCGTGGGGAGGGAGCGCCGGTGACCGATCCGGCAGCCCGCCCCCGTCTGCTGGTGCTGCGCGCGCTGGGCCTCGGCGACCTGCTGACGGGGCTGCCCGCGCTGCGGGGCATCCGGCGGGCCTTCCCCGAGCACCATGTGGTGCTGGCCCTGCCGGCCGCGCTCGGCGAGGCCGCGCTCGCCACCGGAGCCGTGGACGGCGTCCTCCCGGCCGAGGCACCGGCCCGGGGCGTCCCGGCACTGGACGGCCGGCGGGAACCGCCCCCGGACGTGGCGATCGACCTGCACGGCAACGGACCGGAGAGCCGTGACGCGCTGGCGGCCCTGTCCCCCCGGTGTCTGCTGGCGTACGCCCAGCCCGATCCCGCCCTGGCACGTCCCCCCGTATGGCGGCCGGACGCACACGAACGCGAGCGGTGGTGCGACTTCCTCGCGGCGTACGGCATCGCCGCGGATCCGGACGACCTGCGGCTGCCCGTACCGGCGACGTCCTCACCGGCGCCGCGAGTGGTGGTCGTCCATCCCGGCGCGGAGTCCGTGTCCCGGCGCTGGCCGGCCGAGCGGTTCGCCGAACTGGCCCGCGGGCTGCGGGCGGCCGGCCACCGTGTCGTCGTCACGGGCGGCCCGAAGGAGGACGAGCTGGTCCAGGAGGTCGCCCGCCGCTCCGGCCTGCCGGCCGGGGACGTGCTCGGCGGCGGGCTGCCGTTCGCGGAGCTGTCCGCCCTGGTGGCCCACGCCTCGCTCGTGGTCAGCGGGGACACCGGCCTCGCCCATCTCGCCGTGGCGCACGCGACCCCGTCCGTGACCCTCTTCGGGCCGGTGTCCCCGCGACTGTGGGGCCCGCCCCGCTCCGACCGGCACATCGCGCTGTGGAAACCGGGCCCGCCCGGCGACCCGCACGGCGACCGCCCCGATCCCCAGCTGCTGCGAATCGGTGTGGCGGAGACGGCCGCCGCGTCCCTGACCCTGCTGGCTCGAAAGCGAGAAGCCTCCCATGTCGCGACCCGTCTCTGAGCCGGACGGCCGGGTCACGGTGGCGGTGATCACCCGCGACCGCCCGGCCAGCGCGCTGCGCACCCTGGACGCCCTCGGCGCCCTGCCGGAGCGGCCCCCGATCGTCGTCGTGGACAACGGCTCCGACAGCTCGGCCCTCCGGGCCCTGCGCCGCCACCCGGCGGCCACCCATGTCCTCAAGCCGCCGCGGAACACCGGGGCACTGGGCCGCAACCTCGCCGTACGGCGGGCCGAGACACCGTACGTGGCCTTCAGCGACGACGACTCCTGGTGGGACCCGGGCGCGCTGCGGCACGCGGCCGACCTGTTGGACCGGCATCCCCGGCTGGGCCTGCTGACCGCCCGTACCCTGGTCGGCCCCGACGGCGCCGAGGACCCGCTGAACGCCGTGCTCGCCGCCTCGCCGCTGCCCCGTGAACCCGACCTCCCGGGCCGGCCGGTCCTCGGTTTCCTGGCCTGTGCGTCCGTGGTGCGCCGGGACGCCTTCCTCGGTGCCGGCGGCTTCCACCCGCTGATCTTCTTCGCGGGCGAGGAGTCCCTGCTCGCCTACGATCTCGCGGCCGCCGGCTGGGGAGTCGTGTACGAGCCTTCACTTACGGCCCGTCACCACCCCGCCCCGGGGGGCCGCGGCGGGCGCAGCCCCCTGCTCTGGCGCAACGAGGTGCTCACCCTGTGGCTGCGGCGTCCCTGGCCGGTTGCCCTGCGCGCGAGCATGCGCCTCGCGTCCGCCGCCGCCCTGGGCGAGCCCGGCGCTCGGCGCGCCCTGCGTGAGGCCCTGGTGCGGCTGCCGGCCGCTCTCGCCCGGCGCCGGCCGCTGCCGCCACGGGTGGAGAGGGCGGCACGGCTGCTGGAGGAAGAGGCCGTCGGGAGGCGGTGAGCCTCGGCGCACAGCGTCCGCTGGTGGTCTGGACCAGGGGTTTCCGACAGTGTCGACCGGGGGACCCGGAAACGGCCACTACGACTTGATGAAGGATGCCGAACCGGACCCCGATGGGCCGGACACCAGAAGGAAGATGAACCGCCGTGACTGTGGAAGCCAGAAATCCGAGCACCGTTCGCCGCCCCGAAACGGGCTGGGCGAGGGCACGCCGTCTGCGCGGAGAGGGGATACGCACCTGCGTGCGCGCGACGATCGACGGCGAGACGGGGCAGATACGGCGCGGGGACGACGACGGGACGATCGTCCGGGGCGAAGACTGAACCGCTGCCGCGCCGGTCGCGGCTCCCCCATGGTCGGCGTTCCCATGTCGGCAGCTAGGCGTTCGCGTCGGCGATGTACGAGCCGTAGTCGGGGCGGCCCGCGAGGTCGTACGACTGGATGGAGACGCCCGCCGCGGTGACCCGGCCGCCGGCATGCCGGAACTTCGTCGGCACCGCGCCCTCCTGGAAGAAGCGTCGGCCGGAGCCCAGCACGACCGGGAACGTCAGCAGGTGGAGGGTGTCGACCAGGGCCAGGTCCAGCAGGGAGCGGACCAGGGCGCCGCTGCCGTGCACCTGGAGTTCGCCGTCGGTGCGCTCCTTGAGGGCCGTGACCTCCTTGGCGAGGTCGCCGCCGAGGACCGTGGTGCCGGACCACCCGGGGGCGGTGAGGGTCGTGGACGGGACGTACTTCGGGAGCGCGTTGAGCTTGGCCGCGACCGGGTCGGCAGGGTCGGTGACCTTCGGCCAGAACGAGGCGAAGATGTCGTACGTACGGCGGCCGAGCAGAAAGGCGCCGACCCGGTCGAAGACCTCGTTGATGAAGCCGCCGAAGTCCGCGTCGCCGTAGGGGTGGCTCCAGCCGCCGTGGGTGAAGCCGCCGCTGGGGTCCTCCTCGGGGCCGCCGGGCGCCTGGTAGACGCCGTCGAGGGTGACGAACATGGTGGAGACGAGCTTGCCCATGAGGGGTGCCTGCTTCCTGGGGTGGGGTCCGTTGTCACCAGCTCAGACCCCTGCGGCCCCGCAACTCATCGGTCGCGATCGCCCGTACGCCACCTCACCCCTCGTGCGTCGAGAACAGTCCGCCTGTCGGGCCCTGCTTGTCGCCGCCCTGGGCCTTCTTCAGGGCGTTGGCGAGGCTCTCGATGGTGAGGGACTGCAGGATCACCCGGCCGTTGCCCTCAAGGGTGGCCAGGGAGAGGCCCTCGCCGCCGAAGACGGCGTTCATTATGCCCTGGCGGTTGAGGCCGCCGACGCGCTGGACGCCGTACTGGATGCCCTCTTCGAAGGCGACCACACAGCCCGTGTCGACCTCGATACGGCCGCCGAAGTCGGCCGGGTTGAGGTCGATGAAGTTGCCCGCGCCGGCGATGATCACCGTGCCGTGGCCGGTGAACTTCTCCAGGATGAAGCCCTCGCCGCCGCTCATGCCGGTGCGGCCGCCCTGGAAGGCGATGCCGAATTCGACGCTGGACTCGGCCGCGACGAAGGCGTCCTTCTCGGCGAACCACGCGCGCGTCCCGTCGAGTTCCAGGGCGCGCATCTCGCCGGGGAGCACGCCCGCGAAGCCGACGGTGCCCTCGCCGCCCTGGGAGGTGAAGTACTGGAACGCCAGCGACTCACCGGCGAGCATGCGCTGGCCCGCCTGCATGGCGGTGCCCATGGCCTGGCGCAGCATGCCGCCCATGCCGCCACCGCCGCCCTGCTGCCGGCCGCCGCTGTTCGGGCCGCTCAGCCGGGTCTCCATGGTCACGTTCGTCGTCTTGAACAGGAACTTGCCGGCCTCGCAGTAGACCGTCTGGCCGGGGTACAGGTTGACGACCGCCATCTGCATGGCGTTGCCGACGATTTCTTGCTGAAGGGTCACAGGAAGAAAACGTAGCCGACGCCCCAGCGGTTCCCCCCGCCCACCCATCCACTCGACTCGGTCGCCTGAACAGGGTCAGGACAGTTCGCGGTGCCTGGCCGTCAGGGTCGCTGATCCCGTCTCCGTCGGCGAGCCGTACAGCCGTAGCCGGGAGATTCCCCCGTCCGGGAAGATGTCCACGCGCGCGTGCGTGCCCACGGCGGGGGCAGCCAGGACGAAGCGGTGGTTCGTGTCCGGCTGGAGACGGGTGCGCGGGAGGATCTCCCGCCAGTCGCCGGCGCCGTTGTCATCGGCATCCTTCACCGACACCGACGCCCAGCCCGCGCTGTTGCCCTTCAGGTACGCCGTGTCGATCTCGATCGCCCGAAGCTGGGACTGGGCCACCAGCCGGTAGCGGATCCAGTCGTTGCCCTGGTCGCGGCGGCGGCGCGTCTCCCAGCCGTCGTCCATCTTGCGGGAGCGGCCCGGCTGGATGGTGTTGGTGGCCGGCGAGTAGAAGAGGTTCGAGGCGTCCTCGACCCGGCCGCCGTTCTCCAGGGCGACCACGTCGAAGGTGCCGAGCACGGCGAGCCACCCGGGGTCCGGCACGACCTCGCCGTACACACGCAGGCGGGCGATGCCCCCGTCGGGGTGCTGGTTGACGCGGAGGTGGGTGAAGCGCTGTTCCAGGGAGACCGCGAAGCCGTTCGCCGCGTGGCCGCCCACCGGCGTGCGCGGGACCAGGGTCGTCCACTTCACGTCGTCGCCGAGGAGTTGCGCCGGCGACGGGGAGCCGGCGACCGAGGTGCCCTCGACCGACACCGCCTGCGGGTAGTTGCCCCGGAAGTGGGCCGTGTCGACGACGATCCCGCGGACGACGCCGGGGGCCCCGAGGCGGACCAGCGCCCAGTCGTGGTCCTCGGCCGTCGGCCAGGGGTGCTCGGCCGAGACACCGCGGCGGCGGCGCGTCTCCCAGCCGTCCATGATCTTGCCCTTGTGGCCGAAGTGCTCGGGGTCGAACTCGGCCCGCCCGGACACCAGCAGGTTCTCGCGCTGGGCGAAGAACTCGTCGTTGGCGGCGATGACCCCGGCGCCGAGCTGCCGGTCGGCGAGGTTGGCGTACTGGGTGAAGGGGAGATCGGCGGTGCGGTAGTCGGCGTACGGGTCGCCGCCGGAGTAGGGGTGCGCGTCGCCGGTGAAGGTCGGGATCGCCGTCAAAGAAGGTCTTCCTCTCGGTTGTCGGCCGCTGCGGGTGCGGGAGCGGTGGGTGGTCAGGGGGTGCGGTGGTCAGGGGGTGCGGGTGAGCAGACGTCCCTTCGGGGCGGTGAACACGCCGTCCGCGACGATGCGTTCGCCACGCAGCCAGGTGGACTTCACGACGCCGTACAGGGTCTTGCCGGCGTAGGCGGTGACGCGGTTGCGGTGCTGGAGGCCCGCCGGGTCCACGGTGAAGGTCTCGTCGGGTGCGAGGACGGCGAAGTCGGCGTCCCGGCCGGCCGCGATGGCGCCCTTGCGGTCGTCGAGGCCGACGAGCGCGGCCGTGCGGGCCGACATCCAGCGGACCACGTCCTCCAGGCCGTGGCCGCGCCTGCGGGCCTCGGTCCACACGGCGGGGAGGCTGAGCTGGAGACCGGAGATGCCGCCCCACGCGGTCGCGAAGTCGGCGGTCTTCAGATCGGCGGTCGAGGGCGAGTGGTCGGTGACCACACAGTCGATGGTGCCGTCGGCCAGTGCCTGCCAGAGCAGGTCCTGGTTGGCCGACTCGCGGATGGGCGGGCAGCACTTGAACTCACTGGCGCCGTCGGGGACTTCCTCGGCGGTGAGGGTGAGGTAGTGCGGGCAGGTCTCCACGGTGACCCGTACGCCGTCCCGTTTGGCCTCGGCGATCAGCGGCAGCGCGTCCGACGACGACAGGTGCAGCACATGCACGCGCGCGTCGAGGCGTTTCGCCTGGGCGATCAGCTGGGCGATCGCCGTGTCCTCCGCGTCGCGCGGGCGCGAGGCCAGGAAGTCGGCGTATCTGGGGCCGCCGTGCTGCGGGGCGGCGGCCAGGTGGTGCGGGTCCTCGGCGTGCACGATCAGCAGGCCGCCGAAGGAGGTGATCTCCGCCAGGGAGAGGGCGAGCTGCTCCCGGTCGAGATGCGGGAACTCGTCCACCCCGGACGGCGAGAGGAACGCCTTGAAACCGAAGACCCCGGCGTCGTGCAGCGGGCGCAGGTCCTTGACGTTGTCGGGCAGCGCGCCGCCCCAGAAGCCGACGTCCATGTGCGCCTTGTCGGCCGCGACCTCCTGCTTGACGCGGAGGTTGTCGGCCGTGGTGGTCGGCGGCAGGGAGTTGAGCGGCATGTCGACGAGCGTGGTGATGCCGCCGGCCGCGGCCGCGCGCGTGGCGGTCCAGAAGCCCTCCCACTCGGTGCGGCCCGGGTCGTTCACATGCACATGGGTGTCGACCAGGCCGGGCAGCAGCACGTCGTCGCCGAAGTCCTCCAGGCGGGCGCCCTCCGGGACGGGGGCGTCGTACGGCAGTACGGCCGTGATCGTCCCGGCGGACACGGCGACCGAGGCGGCCCGTGTCCCCTCCGGGGTGATGACGCGTGTCGAGCGCAGCACCAGTTCAGCGTCGGACACCCGGACCCCTCTCTCTGCCGCCGTTTTACTTCCAGGAAACGGGATTTACACCCACGTAACGGAATTCAACGTTCTGTTGAAGGAGTCTTCACTCCCACCCTCGCGCCGTCAAGGGCACACTGCTTTTCAGGACCTCAGGGGCGCACACTCTGGACGTTTCCACAACGTGGAATTACAATTCCGGCAAGCAGAACGTAGCTACGTACAAGCCAGGGAGTCAACCGACTGCCGGGTACGCTTCTGCCCTTCTGCCCGGTCCGAAAGGCAGCCCCGAAAGGAACGCGCCGTGCCGACGTCCAGCGCCAGCTCCACCGGCTCCGCCAAGTCCAACGGCGGCGGGGTCCAGTCGCTCGAGCGCGCCTTCGATCTGCTGGAGCGGATGGCGGACGCGGGCGGCGAGGTCGGCCTCAGCGAGCTGTCCGCGAGCAGCGGGCTGCCGTTGCCGACGATCCACCGGCTGATGCGCACGCTGGTCGCCTGCGGCTATGTACGCCAGCAGGCCAACCGGCGCTACGCGCTCGGGCCCCGGCTGATCCGGCTCGGCGAGTCGGCGGCCCGGCTGCTGGGCACCTGGGCGCGACCGTACCTCGCACGGCTGGTCGAGGAGACCGGCGAGACGGCGAACATGGCGCTGCTCGACGGGGACGAGATCGTGTACGTGGCGCAGGTGCCGTCGAAGCACTCGATGAGGATGTTCACCGAGGTGGGCCGGCGGGTGTTGCCGCACTCCACGGGGGTGGGGAAAGCCCTGCTGGCGAATGTGCCGGACGCCGAGGTCCGGGCGTTGCTGGCGCGGACCGGGATGCCGGCGGCCACGGAGAAGACGATCACCACTGCGGACGGCTTCCTGAACGCCCTGGAGGAGGTACGGCAGCTGGGGTACGCCCTCGACGACAACGAGCAGGAGGTCGGGGTGCGGTGCCTCGCGGTGTCCGTCCCGGACTCGCCGACCGCCGCGGCCATTTCGATCTCCGGTCCTGCGGGGCGGGTCACCGAGGCGGCGACGGAGAAGATCGTGCCCGTGTTGCAGCAGGTGGCCGTCGAGCTGTCCCAGGCGTTGGTGAGTTCGGGGGTCTAGGCGCGCCGTGGGCTTCTGCCCTCTCGGAGGCGCCGTAGGCCTCTACCCTCTCGGCGATTCCCCGAACAGGTCCACTGCCTCGCGTACGTCCGACAGGCCGCGCGACAGCGCGCTCACGGAACCGATCGCTCCCGCGATCAGTAACAGGGAGCGGCGCAGGCGCGGGATCTCCGGCATGCCGCCCGTCGCCATCGCCGCCAGGGCCGCCAGCTCGTCCTCGGCTATCGCGCGGTCCGTGAACTCGGCCGGATGTGCGGCCAGTTCGCGGCGCAGCCGGGAGACCGCCGTTCGCAGTTCCGTAACCCTCGGATCCTCGTCTCTGCCGGTCACTGGTCTCTGTCCCAAGCTCCGCAACACAGCTCTCCGCCCCCTCACCCGATACCCCCGCGACGACGGTCGGGCGCCCGGGGACGCGGGTCAGTAAACGCCCTCCCGTGCGGGGGGCGCTACAGCGTGGACCGAAATTCAGCCCCGCGGAACCGGCCGCCCGCCCCGGCGTCGGGTATGCAGGACGCATGACGGACACACATGACCAGATCGCCGGGCTGCTGCTCGCCGCCGGCGGTGGCAGACGGCTCGGCGGGCGGCCCAAGGCGCTGCTCACGCATCGCGGGCGGCCGCTGGTGGAGTACGCGGTCGGGGTGTTGCGCGCGGGCGGCTGTGGGCCGGTGCACGTGGTTCTGGGGGCCCGTGCGGACGACGTGCGGGAGCGGGCCGAGCTGAGCGGCTGTGTGGTCGTGGAGAACCCGGACTGGGCCGACGGCATGGGGTCCTCGCTGCGGGTGGGGCTGGCCGCGCTCGCCGGGGCGGGCGTGCGGGCCGCGCTGGTGTCGCTGGTGGACCAGCCGGGGATCGGGAGCGAGGCCGTGGGCCGGGTGCGTGGCGGGTACCGGGACGAGGACTCGCTGGTCGCGGCCACCTACGACGGGGTGCGCGGGCATCCCGTGCTGTTCGGCGCCCGGCACTGGGCGGGGATCGCCGCGAGCGCGACCGGGGACCGGGGCGCCCGTGCCTATCTGAAGGCCCATGAGGGGGCCATCGCGCTCGTCGAGTGCGGGGATGTGGCCGAGCCGTTCGACATCGACACCGAAGCCGATCTGGTCCACCTTGAGTGAAGGGGATGGCACTGAGCGCCGCCTTTGCTCGACTCAGAGAATCTCGATATCAACAAACCATTGAACTTCCACGATGAGGAAACTAGTATCCACTGTTCAGAAGCGCCCGGCCCCTGATCGGGTGTGCTTCGCTCTACCCGGAACGACTGGCACCCGGTGCCACCGCTGAAGGAAGTGACAGCTCATGTCCGCACCAGCGCCGTCTCCGCTGGCCATCGTCGACGCCGAGCCCCTGCCCCGGCAGGAGGAGGTGCTCACCGACGCGGCGCTCGCCTTCGTCGCCGAGCTGCACCGGCGGTTCTCGCCGCGCCGTGCCGAACTCCTTGCCCGCCGGGCCGAGCGCCGCGCCGAGATCGCCCGCACCTCCACGCTCGACTTCCTCCCGGAGACCGCCGCGATCCGCGCGGACGACTCCTGGCAGGTGGCCCCCTCTCCCGAGGCGCTCAACGACCGCCGCGTCGAGATCACCGGGCCCACCGACCGCAAGATGACCATCAACGCCCTCAACTCGGGTGCCAGGGTCTGGCTCGCCGACTTCGAGGACGCCTCAGCGCCGACCTGGGAGAACGTCGTCCTGGGCCAGCTGAACCTGATCGACGCCTACACGCGGAACATCGACTTCACGGACTCCGGCTCAGGGAAGTCGTACGCCCTGCGCCCGAACGAGGAGCTGGCGACGGTCGTGATGCGGCCGCGGGGCTGGCACCTGAACGAGCGGCACATCGAGGTCGACGGCGAGCAGGTGCCGGGCGCCCTCGTCGACTTCGGGCTCTACTTCTTCCACAACGCGCAGCGGCTGCTCGACCTCGGCAAGGGTCCGTACTTCTATCTGCCGAAGACGGAGTCGCACCTCGAAGCCCGGCTCTGGAACGACGTGTTCGTCTTCGCGCAGGACTACGTCGGCGTCCCGCAGGGCACCGTCCGTGCCACCGTGCTGATCGAGACGATCACGGCCGCGTACGAGATGGAGGAGATCCTCTACGAACTCCGTGACCACGCCTCGGGGTTGAACGCCGGCCGCTGGGACTACCTGTTCTCCATCGTCAAGAACTTCCGTGACGGCGGCGCCAAGTTCGTCCTCCCGGACCGCAACGCGGTCACGATGACGGCCCCGTTCATGCGGGCGTACACCGAACTCCTCGTCCGCACCTGCCACAAGCGCGGTGCGCACGCGATCGGCGGCATGGCGGCCTTCATCCCGTCCCGCCGGGACCCCGAGGTCAACAAGGTGGCCTTCGAGAAGGTCCGCGCCGACAAGGACCGCGAGGCGAACGACGGTTTCGACGGCTCCTGGGTCGCCCACCCCGACCTGGTCCCGATCGCCATGGAGTCCTTCGACCGGGTGCTCGGCGACAAGCCGAACCAGAAGGACCGGCTGCGCGAGGACGTCCATGTAGAGGCCGCCGACCTGCTCGCGATCGACTCGCTGGACGCCAAGCCGACCTACGCCGGTCTGGTCAACGCCGTCCAGGTGGGCATCCGTTACATCGAGGCCTGGCTGCGCGGTCTCGGCGCGGTGGCCATCTTCAACCTCATGGAGGACGCGGCCACCGCCGAGATCTCCCGCTCGCAGATCTGGCAGTGGATCAACGCGGGCGTCGAGTTCGAGAACGGCGAGAAGGCCACGCCGGAGCTGGCCCGAAAGATCGCCGCCGAGGAACTCGACGGCATCCGCGCGGAGATCGGCGAGCAGGCCTTCGCGGCCGGCCACTGGCAGCAGGCCCACGACCTGCTGCTCACCGTCTCCCTCGACGACGACTACGCGGACTTCCTGACGCTCCCCGCGTACCAGCAGCTGCGCGGCTGATACACCGTCACTTGTCCGAGTGGCCCAGGGACTTCCCCGGGGCCACTCGGTCGCGTACGGCCTGCTTCACGGCCGTCGGCTCGGGGAAGCCCTGTTCCCTGCGGTCCCAGACCACCTCGCCGTTCACACGGACGACGAAGATCCCACCCTTGCCGGGCTTCAGGGCCAGTTCGGTCAGCTCGGCCTCGAAGGTGGTCAGCAGCTCCTGCGCCAGCCAGGCCGCGCGGGGCAGCCAGCGGCACTGGGTGCAGTATTCGATCTCGACGCGCTGGCTGTCACTCATCCGAGGTGTACCGACCAATCCTGTTGAGCCGCGGGCTTGCCGTGCAGGTCGGGGACCTGCTTCAGCCAGGCCGGGCGTCCCTGCTGCGTCCTGGCCGCACGGGCGGCCTCCTCTTCCGCGATCTGGTCGCGGCCCGGGAAATCGGTGGGGAGCCACTGTGCGGACGCTCGGACCCGGGCCAGCAGATAGCCCACGTAGGCCTCGCGCATCTCGTCGGGCGTGCCGAAGTCGGTGAGCCAGTCGTCCGGGACCTCGGCGAGGATGTCCCTGAGCAGCTTCTCCGTCACCTTCGGCGCGAGTTCGGCGTCGGCGGCCCGGGTGTCGGGCCCGTACCGGCCGAGGGCGTGGTGGCGGAAGTCGTACGCCTTCCCGGGTGCCGAGGTGTCCCAGCGGTGGTGGAAGACGAGGGCGGCGCCGTGGTCGATGAGCCACAGGTGCGGGGGCGCGGTGCCGAACGTCGGCCAGACCATGAGGTTGGAGCTGTGGACCGTCCGGTCGACGTTGACGGTGAGCGCGTCCAGCCAGACGATGCGGCCGGCCTCCAGCGGGTGCACCGGGAAGACCTCGGCGATCTCCGGGGTGAAGTCCTTCGCCCCTGGCAGGAAGTCCATCCCGAGGTTGACCCCGCCGCTGGCCGCGTGCAGCTCGCGTACCTCCTGGTGCGGCTCGTGCCCGGCGATCGCCGGGTCGAAGTGCACAAGCACCAACTCGGGGAACCGCAACCCGAGCGCCCGCGCCAGCTCCCCCACGATCACCTCGGCGACCAGCGCCTTGCGGCCCTGCGCGGATCCGGTGAACTTGACGACGTAGGTGCCCAGGTCGTCGGCCTCTACGATGCCGGGGACGGATCCGCCGGATCGCAGGGGCTCGATGTAGCGGGTCGCAGCGACCTCTCTCAGCATTTCCTCAGGCCACCTCCCTCTTCAGCCTTGCAATCCACAGCCGACCCCCGGGGGTGCCAAGCAGCGGAAATTGCCCGTCAGCAGCCCTGGGGAGAATCTGGGGAGTTTCGACCGGCATCCAGATCACCCTGCCTCCCCAGCAGCCCGTCAGTGGCCGTCCGCCCCTTACTTCCGGCCTCCGGCATGAAGTGAGCATAGTAACCGGGCGTGATCGCTGGCGAAGAGTGCCCGAGCCACCGCGCCACGGTCACTACGGACTCTCCCGCCTCCAGCGTGATGGAGGCGTGGGCATGCCGCAGCATGTGGAAACCGTCCTTCGGCGCCGCCTCCCACTTCCAGTTCTTCGCCCCATCGGCGCGTGGCGGGATGACTCGGCCTTGGCCAACGGGGGCTTCCATGTGGAGGTGTTCCACGTGTTGACCGCAATTGCGTTGCCGAATCGTGTGGTCAGTAGCAGGGAGAACTTCCTTTGCACTCCTGGCGATCTCGCCGGCGCATCGTCTCCACGCCTACCACTCGGGCGTCGAGGGCACCGTGAACGAGATCGTCAACGGCCACGAGATGCGCCGCTATCGCTACCGAGGCACGGTCAAAGCCCACGTCCAGCACGTCCTGACGGCCAACGCCGTCAACTCGAACGCCTCAGCACCCAAAACCCACCGATACCAACTACCGGCCCGCCCTCCAACCACGTTCCAACCGCGACGCCCCCAGATCCCTGCGGTCGGAGTCGAGCGGTTCGTGGATCTCGGCCGGCCGCGGGTGTCTAGGCGGGGTATGCGGAGCACGCGGAAGGGGTGCCCTCCCCAACGGCGGAAGGGCACCCCCAAGGACGGTCAGCGGTGGTCGTATCGGTCGTGACCCCAGCGACCGTCCCGGTCGTCGCGGTCGTGACCCCAGCGACCGTCCCGGTCGTCGCGGTCGTGACCCCAGCGGCCGTCGCGGTCGTCGCGGTCGTGACCCCAGCGGCCGTCGCGGTCGCGGCGGTCGTGACCCCAGCGGCCGTCGTGGTCGCGGCGGTCGTGACCCCAGCGGCGGTCGCGGTCGCCGCGCCTGTGGTCGTCACCGTGGTCGTGACCACGGTCGTGCGTGGCATGAGGTACCACCGAAGGCGCGGCGGCGGCGCTGGCACCAGTGGCGCCGCCCACCAGGATGGCGGCCGCGACGCCCAGCGCGGCGGCAAAACGGGAAACCCGCATTCCGTACTCCTTTCACGGCAGGTGCCCAATGCGCCTGCCTGGGTCGGACGTATTCATGTTGACGTCCGCAATGCACCGTTATGACCGACTCGCCGTCAAAGGCACCTCATATAACGAAAAAACGTTGAACCGGGAACCGACGCCTGGCGTGTCGGCGTCACGCGCGCGTAGGGGTGGCTTCCCCGTCCACCAGGTGAACTTGCACCTCACGATCCCGCCGAGCTCGCACTCCCCTACGACCCACCTCTGCGCGAGTACCGCCACCAGCAGCAGCCCCCGCCCGGACTCCTCCCGCAGCACCGGTCCGGCACATGCGGATAGGCATCAGCGCCCGTGGACTATCCGTGGACAGGCAGTCGTCGAGTACGCAGAAACGACACTGTGACCAGCGGCGACGCCACAGGCCCAAAGGGCCTCCGGAGCCGTGTGCGCAGGTTCGAATCCTGCCGGGGGCACTTCGCAGGAAGTGCCCAAAGACCCCGCCATCAGCACGTTAGCTGAGTGCGGGGTCTTCTTGCATGTGCAGGCGGATGCCGCCGGAAGCAGCCGTTTGCCAGTGATCACGTTGTAATAGCGTGTTGATCTTGGAGGCCTTCACGGCAGGTCAGGAGGCGTTCCTCCGGCCTTCTGGTACTTGCCCCGATCTGCGTGAGGGCCCACCACGACGGCTACAGCCCATGCCACTGCTCTGCACAGAGGTCTAGTCACACCTACACCACTACAACAATCATTCTGATTGCAGCAGCACGCGTTAAGGGGGGCGGGTGGCTCAGTCAGAGATACCGGTGGCGTTGATCGGCCTGGGCGGCGCAGTTGCTGGAGCAGCAGCCACAGTCACGGTAGGTCGCCTCACAGGGCGTCACAGCGTCCAGGCAGCGTTGATCGCAAAGGTGGATGGCCTTCAGGATGAGCTGACGACGTTCTGTGCACCATTCGTCGAGGCGAGAGTCCAGTTGCTCCCGGCCCTCACCGGCCGGACGCCGGTCGAGCCGTGGCGCGATTTGGCTCCCCAGATGTCCCGGACCGCACCACGCTGGACATCCATGGTTACCGATCCGCTCCGGCTGTGGGAGATGCCCGGGATCGTGCGCCGCAAGGCCGACTACGTTGACGATGAAGTACGACTACACCAGTCCCGCACCGCTGACCTGCTTCTGCCCGACGTGCACGCTGCGATACGCGAGCTCTATCAGGACGCCAAGGAACTTATCGAAACTTACACACGAGAGTTTCAACGCCTCGCCAAGCGCGGGATGGGGGTCATCTAGCCTCGTCGTCCGTTGAAAGGGAGTCAGGCCGGAGCCCCGAACCAAAGGCGGCCCGGAGGCACCCCAGTCGGCCGAATGTCTGGCCGATCAACGGGGATCCACGGCCTGGTGAGCCGTCCACGCTGGGCCGTCCCTGGGCCGTCCGAGGTCGCTCGACAGTGGCCAATGACGACCAACGACGACCACCAGGCGCCCGAGCCCACTGCCTCTGAACAGCAAAAACCCAGCTCACCAAGATCCCCGACAACACCCAGGGCAAGAAGAAGTAGGGTCTGTGATCATGCCTCCCACCTGCGCGAACGGCGCGGATGGGAGGCATTTTCGTGCCCTGGAACCTCTCTGGAACCTCAGCCCATGGGATCTTGTGGCTTGAGTGCCCTGCCGAGAGCTTTCCGAGCCCGGTCCCGGCTGCTCGGCATGAGGTGCGCGTACACCTTCAGCGTCAGCCCCGGATCGTAGTGCCCGAGGTACTCCGCGAGTGCCTTGATGCTCTCTCCCGCATCCAGGAGCACGGACGCGTAGAAGTGCCGCAGGGCGTGCATGCCGTACTCCCGCGCGGCGGCGTGCTCACGGCTCTTCGCCTTGGGGATGACGCCCGCCTTCGCGAGCGCGGGCTTCCAATGGTCCTCGTTCAGGGACGTACGCCAGATGTGCCCACCGTGGGGGCCCGTGAAGATGAGCCGCCGGGTCACCGGCTGGCCGTCAGTTTCCGTCTCATTCACCACCGTTCGCCGACGTTCAGGCAAGACCAGACGGCCGCACAGCTCCAGGAGTCAGCCGCCCGTGAACCCAGGTGAACGCACCTGTACGGAACCCCGAGGGACACCAACACAGTTGGAAAACGCGTTGCGTTGGTGATGGTCCTGCCTAGACGTCACGCTGCACAGAGCTACCGTCCGGACACCGAGGGCACTCAAGTGAACCGGTGTACAGGTGAGTTCGGCAATCAGGGGATGACGGATGCAGAGCGACGCCGCTACCCTGAAGGGGCCTCATCTCAAGGCGGGACCGGGACCTTTGGACGAGCGGATACCGTGCGCCCCGGGGGGGCCTACGTCGTCCGCGTAGGTCCCGGTCCGATGAGATGAGGTGGCAGGGATGGTCACTACGGACACCGGCCAGGTGAGATCTGGGTGGTTACGTAAGGCGGCTTCTCGGTTGGTCATCGCGCTCGGGGCGAAAGTCCTGTGGGCGGGGATCATGAAGCTGTTCGACCACGCTGGAGTTGATCTCTAACTCCACAGTGAGGCGGGTGGGATGTGCTAACCCCCCGGGCCCGATCGCTTCCGATCGATCGGGCGGCAAGCCCGCCTCACGCCCTGTCCCTGTCGGCCCGGCTGGTCGTCCACCTAGTTCTTCCTAGGCCCCGTACTTGGCCGCTTGCGGCGGTGACTGGGTCGGGCAGGCTCGCGAGTTGTGCCAGGTCGTCGAGCGGGGGTCCCACCGGTATCTGTGGTTTGTCGGCGACTGACCGGGGACTCGTGCGTCGACTTCCGTGAAGCCGTTGCCTACTGGTCCAGGGCCTGCCAGCCGATGGTTCCGTTCTGGACGGAGTGGGCCTCGTCAGCGCGGACGACCTCGTCGGCGGGCTTGCTGTCCGCGATGTGCCCCAGGATCGAGAGCAGGTCGTCGCCGGCGAAGCGCCCGGCCGTGGCTGCCAGTCCGTGGGCCTGGTCGACTCGGTCGTTGCCCAGGACGGTGGCCAGCTCGAGCCGCGCGGGCCATCTTGGCGCGGATGCGGACCCGCGCCGGCGCGGGTCCTCCGACACCCCGTCAAGAAGCCCCAGGGCGGCGAAGTCACCGAAGAGCAGCGCACGTTCAACGCCGCCATCCGCGGCGTGGCCGAGCGCGCCAACGCCCTGCTCAAGGTCACCTTCAAGGCTCTGCGTGGGTCAGCCTCGGCCCCAAGGCGATCACCCGGATCGCCCGCACCCCCTGTCTTCCGTAGTCGACGGCCACCGAGCGGCACAGCTGGAGGAGCGCGGCCTTGGAGGTGGCGTACGCGGCATTGCCCCACCCGCTGCGCAGCGCCGCGACGGAGGCGACCGCGACGACCGCGCCGCGAGCCTTGAGCAGGTCCGGGAGGGCCGCGCGGGGGGTCAGGAACGGGCCGGTCAGGTTGGTGCGCAGCACCTCGTTCCAGGTCTCGTCGAAGAGGTCCCCGACCGCGCCGCTGCGGCCGATGCCCGCGTTGAGGACCAGTCCGTCGAGCCTGCCGTAGCGGGCGACCGCGGTGTCGATCAGGCCCCGGATCGCCGACGGGTCCGAGAGGTCGCCGGGGTGCGTCAGGGCGCCGGTCTCGTCGGCCAGTCGCCGCAGCGGCTCGGGCCGCCGCCCCGCCGATGACGACCTGGTACCCGGCGGCCCGCAGCGACCGGGCGGTGGCGGCACCGATGCCGGTACAGCCCCCCGTGATGACGACAACGTGTGCTTCGGCCATGGCCGTTGGCCTGGGCTCCCTCACCAGCGGGGGAACGGGCGCTGCGATCCTGAGCGAGTCCGCCGGACCGCCCGTCGACCGCCACGGATTCAGGCCAAGGGGTTGGGCAACGGGAGGTAGCGCGCGTCGGCGCCGTCCGCCCCGGTCCAGCGCAGCAGCAGGTTCGTCTTGCCCGGCAGGGTCGGCGACGACAGCAGCCCGGCCACCTCCGGGAGCGGATGCCGTGCCAGCTCCCGCCGCGCCGCGGGCCAGGGATCGAACCCGGCGTGGCGCTCGGCGAGCGCGGCGGCGACCTCGCTCAGATGGTTGACGACCAGGCAGTACACCAGCCGCTCCCACCCGGCGGCACGCTCCACGTCGGCCAGCAGCTTGACGCCCTCGGCGTCCCGGTACAGCGCCTGCACCGGCGTACCGTCCGCGTCGACGGCGACCAGGGTGTTCTGCAGATGCGCTTCGAGTACGACGCCGTGGTCGGCGAAGGCCGTGAGGGCCGGCGGTACGACCGCACACAGGTACGCCTCCCACCAGGCCTCCGGGTCCGCCGCCGAGGCCAGGGGGCTGCCGTCGAAGCCCTCCACCAGGCCGGCGGCGAGCAGCGGGGTCGCCCCCGGCAGCAGCGAGCCGCGCAACCCGTCCCGCACCAGGACCGCGAGTTCCTCGAAGGCGAAGCGGGCGGTGCGGTAGCCGCGGTCGCCGAGCCAGGCCGCGGGTCCGTCCATCGCCGCGAACGCGGCGGTCACGGCCGTGTCCGTGCGGCGCAGCTTCCGCAGGTCGTGCGCCCACAGCCGGCGGATGTCGTTGGTGATCCGGACGTCCAGGCTGAACTTCAGGAAGAGATCGCGCACCGGCTCGTACACCGTGCGGATCGCGGCCGTCGGCCAGGTCGTGAACGCCGTCTCGCCGAGGCGCAGCAGCCGTCCGTCCGCGAAGGCCGGGGCCAGGTCATGGGCGACCAGGTCCAGCTGCCAGGGGTGGACCGGCAGCAGCCGGTACCCCTGCGGTACGGCGGCCAGCGCGTCCAGCGTCGACGTGTCGCCCTCCTCCGCCACCTCGTCCTCGCGCACCCCGAGCAGCACCAGCGGAAACCGGGCGTGCGCCTCGGGCGCGTACGGCAACCAGGCGGTGACCGGGCCACCGCCGCGTGCCTTGGGGGCGGGGTGGTAGGGATGCCCGGTGATGAGGGACTGCTCCGAGCGCAGATACGGGTCGTCGGGTGCCGTCGCCCGGGCGCGGGCCGTGAGCAGCGCGGCGACCGCGTCCCGGCTGTCGATCATCTCGGCCGGCAGGTCGGCGTTGGACAGCCCGGTGTGCCCGCGCAGCTCCTCGGCGACCAGTTTCACCAACTCGGCCTGGCCGATGCGGTGCCAGCGGCCGGCCGCGTACACCTCCGGCGCGGTGGGCCGGCGCTCACCGCGCACCCGCAGCAGGCGTCCGCCGCCGGGCAGCCGGTAGACCCGCGGCTCCCCTTGCCCGGCGTCCGTGAGCGGCTCGGCCACCTCCCGCAGCAGGCAGTTGAGCAGGGGCGCGGCAGCGTACGCGTCGGCGCGCTCTCCCACGGCGTCACTGGGGTGCATGAGGTCCACGCGTTCCATTCGCTCTCTACGTCCACACAGTCCGATCTCGATCAGTATGTCTCTCGTCAACAGCGATGATGGCTGTCGCACCCGTTCCCGAGGAGCCCCCACGTGCACCGTCCCTCCCCCATCGAGACCCAGCTCGCCACGGAGCTGGCCGAGGCGCGGCCGGACCTGGTGTCCGGGTACACGGCCGAGCTGCCCGGTGCGCGGGCGGCGGTGCTGACCCGGCTGTGGCGGGCGCTGGCGCACGAGCCGCTGCCGTGGGTGGCGCGCAGGGTGCGGGGAGCGCACAGCCTGGCCCTGTGGCTGGCCGACGGGCGCGCGCTGCACGGCCCGCACGCGGATCCGTACGCCACCGACGCGTATGTGACCGCCGTACGGCTGGACGGGGTGTCGTACGACGATCCGGCGCGGCTGATGACCGATCTCGGGTGGCCGCACTCGGCCGGGTTCGCGGCCGAACTCGGGCACAGCGCGGCCTCGTTGGCGCTCTCGCGGGCGGACCGGGATCTTTCCCCGAAGGAGTGGCCCGGGCGGGACTGGGAGTGGGAACAGCGGGTGGTCGACGGGCATCCCTTCCACCCCAACTGCCGTTCCCGGCCCGGTTTCTCGGCGGCCGAGCAGCTCGCGTACGGGCCGGAGCACCGGCCGGTGGTTCGGCTGGAGACGGTCCCGGTGGCGGCCGGGGACTGTCTGCTGGCCGGCGACTGGCCGGACGAACTCCGGCACGCGGGGCGGCTGTTGATCCCGGTGCACCCCTGGCAGACCGCCCATGTCCTCAAGGAGGGTCCCGGCGAGCCCTGGCGTGCGGCGCACCCGCTGATGTCCCTGCGCACCCTGGCCCTCCCCGACGGGCCGCATGTGAAGACCGCGCTCAGCGCCCGGCTGACCTCGTCGGTGCGGGACATCTCGACGTACTCGATCGGCGCGGCGGTGACGCTGTCGTCCTTCGCCGCGGACCTGGCGTCCCGCACGGACGGGCTCCTGCACATCACCCGCACCCTGGGCGCGGCGACCGCCGAATCCCCCGACCTGGCAGCCGTGTTGCGCGAGTCGCCCGAGATGTACGCGGCGCCGGGCGAGCAGGTCCTCCCGGTGGCCGCCCTGGCCACCACCGTCCTCCCCGAATCGCACTCCTGGCTGGCCGAGTTCACCCGTCTTGTCCTGACGGTGGGGCTGCGGCTGCTGGACCTGGGCGTGGCCCTGGAGGCGCACGGCCAGAACCTCCTGGTGGTGCTGTCCGAGACCGGCGCCCCGCTGCGGCTGGTCTACCGCGACCTGGCCGACATCCGCCTCAGCCCCGCCCGTCTGATCCGGCACGGCATCACCCCGCCCGAGCTGAGGGGCCGCCTGGTCACGGACGACGAAACGACTCTGCGCCGCAAGCTGTTCGGCTCGCTGATCGCGGGCGCCCTGGCGGGCACGGCGGGGTCGGGTCCGGCCCTGGCGACGGCTCTGGAGACGGCCGTACGTGACCTTCCCGCCGCCCCCGACCTGACGGCCCTCCTCGAAGGCCCGCTGCCGGCGAAGGCGTTGACGCTGATGCGGCTTACGCCGGAGGTGCCCGGGGACCAGTGGGCCGCCCTGCCGAATCCGCTGGCCGGCACGCGGTGAGCGCTCACCTGCCCGTTCGCCACCCGCCGTTGGCCTGCCGGCCGCTCTCGTTTCGATGTCCGGACCTCGTTTTGGAGCCCGGCGCCTCTGATCAATAGGATCCGCCGATGATCAGAACACAACGGTTGGCGGCAGGCGTCTGCGCTCTGCTCGCCGCCCTGGCGGCCGGGATCGCGTTCCCCGGCGGAGCGGTCGCCGACGAGACCGACCAGGCCGCTCCCAAGGTGGAGCTCGTGCTCGACGTCAGCGGCTCCATGCGGGCGGCGGACATCGACGGCGGGACGCGGATGGCCGCGGCCAAGCAGGCCTTCAACGAGGTGCTGGACGCGACGCCCGAGGGGGTCCAGCTCGGTATCCGCACGCTCGGCGCCAACTACCGCGGAAACGACCGCAAGGAGGGCTGCAAGGACACCGCGCAGCTCTACCCGGTCAGCACGCTGGACCGCACCGAGGCGAAGACCGCCGTCGCCACACTCACGCCGACCGGGTGGACCCCGATCGGCCCCGCGCTGCTCAAGGCGGCCGGCGACCTCGAAGGCGGTGACGGTACCCGCCGTATCGTCCTGATCAGCGACGGCGAGGACACCTGCCAGCCGCTGGACCCGTGCGAGGTGGCCCGGGAGATCGCCGCCAAGGGCATCGGGCTGACCATCGACACGCTCGGCCTGGTGCCGGACGCCAAGACCCGGGACCAGCTGAGCTGCATCGCGGACGCCACCGGTGGCACGTACACCTCCGTGCAGCACAAGGACCAACTGACCGACCGGGTCGGGCAGTTGGTGGACCGGGCCGCCGATCCGGTGGTGACGCCGGTGGCCACGGAGGGCACGGACCAGTGCTCCTCGGCGCCCGCGCTGAAGTCCGGGCTGTACACCGACCGCGAGGTGTTCGGGCAGCAGCGCTGGTACAAGGTCGACGTCAACCCCGGCCAGGAGCTGCGGGCTTCGGTCAGCGTCGCCGCGGACCGGGCCGTCAACCCGGACTACGGGCTGCTGCTGCGGGCGGTGACCGTGCACGGACGCGAGATCGTGCGCGGCGAGGCGTCGGGCACGGGCCGTACGGATGTCGTCTCGACCGGCCTGCGTTACCCGAGGGCCGAGAGCGACGACCAGGACACGACCCCGAAGACCGTCTGTCTCCAGGTGACCAACTCCTTCTCGGCCGCTTCCGGTGTGAAGACAAGCCCGGGCCTGCCCGTGGAACTGACGGTCGACGTGGCGGACGGGCCGTCGAAGGCGTCCGACGTCGCCTCCTTCGGCCTCGGCCGGGGCTGGTGGCTGCTCGGGGCGCTGGTGCTGACCGGCTTCCTCGCCGGTCTGGTGTGGGGCTGGGTGTCGCGCTGGCGGGTAGCGGTCTGGAGGAGCAACTGATGTCGATCACACGAGTGTTGAGCGCCGCCCTGCTGGCGGTGGGACTGGCCGCGGGAACGGCGGCCGCCGACGACGCCTCACCGTCCCCCAGTGCCTCGGAGGACAGCGGGGCGCCCACCCAGGCGGGCACGTCCTTCCGTACGGCGACGGAGATCGACCAGGGACAGCGGGCGACCGCCAGCGGCTCGACGGGTGATTACCTGTACTGGTCGTTCCCCGCCGACGCCGGCCAGCGCCCCGACGTCAAGGCGACCGTGAAACTGCCCGGCTCGCACGCGGCGCAGACCTGGCAGATCGACGTGTACGACGGTCTGCGGCGCCGCCAGTCCTGCCAGTACGGCGCGCAGACCCGCACGGCCGCGCAGGGCGCCGCGTCCGTGGAGCTGGCCTGTGTCACGCGTACCGTCCGGGCCTGGTCGGAGCCGTGGGCCAACGACCCGCTGCCCGGCACGTACTACATCCGGTTGACGGTGGTGGATCTCGGCTCCGCGGACCTCGGTCAGCCGGTGAGCGCCGAGGTCGAGGCGGACTCGAAGGACATCGGCGGTTCGGCGGCAGTGGACGGTTCGCTGGCCAAGCCGCTTGTGCCGGGCATAGCCGTCAAGTCCGCTACGAACGCGGGTGGTTCGGACACGAAGTCGGCCGTGCTGTCCAGCATCGAGCCCAACGACGGCTGGTCCTCCGGCTGGTGGACCGACCGTTGGGTGTGGACCGGGGTCGGCGGAGTGCTGGCCGCGCTGGCCGGTATCGGCGGGTACGCGCTGACGCGGGGATCCGGGCGGCCGTACCGGGTGCCGCCGGGCGCCTGATCCGGCCGACCCCGGCGACCGGGCCCCCGTTCGCGGCGGGCCCGGTGGCCGTTTTCAGGCGTTTCGCAGCCCCTTGGCCAGCGCGCCGTCCCCGGTCACCGTCGCCCGCCCGGCCCGTACGGCGTCCGCCAGGCTCAACTCCCCCCGCGCCAGGGCCGCGCACGTCCCGGCGTCTAGGACGAACCGCGCGTCGGGTTCGCGCGGTGCGTGGCCGGCGCCGTACACCGGGCCGTCCTCCGCGCCGGCGTACAGATGGAAGTCCCCTTCCTCGAGGTGGACTTCCACGAGCCCCTCGCCGTCCAGGGCCCGCAGCAGCGGCAGCGCGAACCAGTGGGCGCGTACCGCGTCGGTGGGCCGGCGCTCGCCCAGCTCGGGCTCACCCCAGCTCCCCAAAGCCTGGAGCACCGGTAGCAACTCCCGCCCGCGCCCGGTGAGTTCGTAGACGTACGCCGCAGCCGGCGGGGGCAGCCGCCGCCTGGTCGTGACCCCGTCGCGCTCCATGTCCTTCAGCCGCGAGGCGAGGACGTCCGTGCTGACCCCCGGCAGATCCGCGTGCAGGTCCGTGTAGCGGCGGGGACCGGCGAGCAGCTCCCGGACGATCAGCAGGGTCCAGCGGTCGCCCACGACGTCGAGGGCACGGGCTGCGGAACAGTACTGGTCGTAGCTTCGGCGAGGTGACATGCGACGCAGTCTAGACAAGATGTTGGACTTTCCAAGCTTCTACTTGGTAAAACCAAGCAACACGAGTTTCCGGAGGGGCGCATGGAGTTCCGGCAGTCCAACAAGCTCAGCGAGGTCTGTTACGAGATCCGCGGACCGGTGATCGAGCACGCCAACGCGCTGGAGGAGGCGGGCCACAGTGTGCTGCGCCTGAACACCGGCAACCCCGCGCTGTTCGGCTTCGAGGCGCCGGAGGAGATCCTCCAGGACATGATCCGAATGCTCCCCCAGGCACACGGCTACACGGACTCGCGCGGCATCCTCTCCGCCCGCCGGGCCGTGGCCCAGCGCTACCAGGCGCTGGGCCTGGAGGTCGGCGTCGACGATGTCTTCCTCGGCAACGGCGTCTCGGAGCTGGTCTCCATGGCCGTACAGGCGCTGGTGGAGGACGGCGACGAGATCCTGATCCCAGCCCCGGACTTCCCCCTCTGGACGGCGGTGACCACCCTCGCCGGCGGCAAGGCGGTGCACTACCTCTGCGACGAACAGGCGGACTGGTACCCGGACCTGGCCGACATGGAGTCGAAGATCACGGACCGTACCAAGGCCGTCGTCCTCATCAACCCCAACAACCCCACTGGCGCCGTCTACCCGAAGGAGATCGTCGAGGGCATCCTCGACCTGGCCCGCCGGCACGGCCTGATGGTCTTCGCGGACGAGATCTACGACCAGATCCTGTACGACGACGCCGTCCACCACTCGGCCGCGGCCCTCGCCCCCGACCTGGTCGTCCTCACCTTCTGTGGCCTGTCGAAGACCTACCGGGTAGCCGGCTTCCGCTCGGGCTGGCTGGTGGTCAGCGGCCCCAGGCAGCACGCGAAGGACTACCTGGAGGGCCTGACCATGCTGGCCTCCATGCGACTGTGCGCCAACGCGCCCGCCCAGTACGCCATCCAGGCCGCGCTCGGCGGCCGCCAGTCCATCCGCGGACTCGTCGCCCCGGGCGGCCGGTTGCACGAGCAGCGCACGGTGGCCTGGGAGAAGCTCAACGAGATCCCCGGCGTGAGCTGCGTCAAGCCCAGGGGCGCCCTGTACGCGTTCCCGCGCATCGACCCCAAGGTCCACCGGATCCACGACGACGAGAAGTTCGTCCTGGACCTGCTCCTCCGGGAGAAGATCCAGGTCGTCCAGGGCACCGGGTTCAACTGGCCCACCCCCGACCACTTCCGCATCCTCACCCTCCCGTACGCGGACGACCTGGAGACGGCGATCGGCCGGATCGGGCGGTTCCTGAGCGGGTACCGGCAGTAGGTCCGTGCCCGGGCCGGGTAAGCCATCCCCATGACCCAGCGTCCACTGCTTCTCCTCGACGTCGACGGACCCCTCAACCCGTTCCGGGCCAGGCTGTTGTGGCATCGCGGGTACGTGACCCGCAGGCTGCGTCCGGCGAACTGGTCCGCCCGTCAGAAACCCGGCTCCCGCGAGTTGCGCCGCGGGCTGCGGGTGCGGCTGCACCCGGGTCACGGGGCACGGCTGCTCGCGCTTCCGTACGAACTGGCGCGGGCCACCACGTGGACGCATCAGGCCAACGAGATGATCGGTCCGGTCATCGGGCTGCCCGAGCTGCCCGTCATCGAGTGGCCCGAGCTGTTCGCCAAGGATCCGGAGGGGCTGTACTGGAAGACGCGGACCGTCGTGGCGTGGGCGGCGGGGCGGCCGTTCGTGTGGGTGGACGACATGGTCACCGAGCTCGACGTCCGCCATGTCGCCGAGCAGCAGGACGGGCCGGCGCTACTCCTTCCGGTCGATCCACGCCACGGCCTGCGGGCGCGTGAGTTCGCCGAACTGGAACGCTGGGCTCTTAGCCTCTGACGTATGGCTGATGTCTTTCTCGTCCGGCACGGTGAGACCGAGTGGTCGCGGTCCGGACGGCATACCGGTCGGACCGACGTGCCCCTCACCGAGCACGGGCGGGAGGAGACGCGGCGGCTGGTGCCGTTGATCCGCTCGCATCGCATCGGCGCCGCCTTCGTCAGCCCGCTGCAACGGGCGCGCGAAACAGCCGAGCTGATCGGCGTGCCCGATGCCCGGGTCGACGCGGACCTGCGGGAATGGGACTACGGCGGCTACGAGGGCGTGACCACCGCGGAGATCCAGCGCACCCGGCCCGGCTGGTTCCTCTTCACCGACGGGGTCGCACCCGGTCCGCCGGAGCACCCCGGGGAGACCCCCGAACAGGTCGGGGAGCGGGCCGACCGGATGCTGTCCAAGGTCGACGCGGCCCTCGCCGATACGGAAGGGGTCGTGCTGCTGGTGGCCCACGGCCACTTCCTGCGCGTCCTGACCGCCCGCCGCCTCGGCCTGCCACCGTCCGACGGGGCCCTCTTCCAACTGGCGACCGGGACACTGTGCCGGCTGAGCACGGAGCACGCACGGCCGGTGATCGCGGGATGGAACATCCGGCCGGGCGAGCCGAGCCAGTAGCCGCGATCGGCGGCCCGTGATCTTCGTCCGGTCGAGTGTCAGTGCACGGTCGTAGCCTTCGAAGCACGGATCGATACGCGCCCGTACGGATCGACGCCCGAGAGGAGCACACCGTGACCCGACCGCCCACCGCCGCGCAGCGGCGGCTCATCGACGCCGCCGATCCGGTCACCGGGCGGCTGCGGGGCACGGAGGCGCAGTTGGCGGCGCTGGTGAAGCGGGGGCTCGCCTTCCGGCACCCGCGCCCGCCGCACGACCACTTTCTGACGCCGGCGGGGCATCGGATACGGGAGGCGGCTCCGCAGCCCCAGGCAGTGGCCCCGGCCGAGCCCGACCGGGTGTTCGCCGCGCGGGTCGGCGGTGAGGAGGCCGCCGATGACGGGCCCGCGCGCGTGCGTGAGGTGCACAGCGCCTGGCAGGGGCTCCTTGAGTTGCGCCGGATGACCAATCCCGACGGCGCCACGGACCGGCCGTGCGGCTGGGAGCGTACGCATCTGGTGCGGGCCGCCGCGCTCGCCCTGGAGGCGGCCGGGCACCGGCCCGAGGGGCCGGCTGCCGCCGGCTACCGGGTGCGTGCGACCCCGCAGCCGCAGGCGGTCGCCGTGTACGCACCGGAGGGCGAGCCCCTGAGGGCGTGCGCGGCCACCCTGGAGCGGGCGGGGTGGCAGACCGGCGAGT
Organism: Streptomyces sp. NPDC005866; assembly: GCF_040629895.1. NCBI lineage: Bacteria > Bacillati > Actinomycetota > Actinomycetes > Kitasatosporales > Streptomycetaceae > Streptomyces > Streptomyces sp. NPDC005866. The sequence goes on along the minus strand of NZ_JBEXWP010000011.1, from coordinate 96,623 downwards.
ACACGGAGCCGCGGACCAGAACCCGCTATCTGCTGGCATCGCCACGCCGGGTGTGACGGGCGTGTCAGGATGCCGTCCGATGTGCGGGGCCATCTGAACCAGGCGGTGCACCTCGACTACGCCGAACCCACGGGCTGGGGAGACAAGTCCGTACGCCGACAATGACCGTTGCGGAGATGGGCGAGAAGGGCCGAGCCGGCGCTGGTCGTCGCGTACGCTCGCATCCGCGTGCGCGAGGCCGCGGTCACGGTCACGGTCACGGTCACGGCACCATGGCCACGGCGATCCTCGACGCCCCGGCCGCATACACGGGCTTCCGTGCGACGGTCTGACGTCGCCGACGCTCAAAAGATCCATGGCCGTGAGCCCCACTGCGTGACCTTTGTGAAGGTCTCCAAGTGGCCTAGCGAGTAGGGCTGTTGGCTGTGTGACGAATGATAAGATCATCCCACGTTTCAGTAGGCTGACGGCGCGTCGCGTACGCGTACGGGGGACAGTCTCTAGGGCCCCATCGCGAAGGAGTAGCTGGTGGTCCGTCGGCTCGCTCTTCGGCCCCATCAGGCCGGGGAACGCCGAGGGACTCGCCTACAGCTCCTCACGCGAGGCGACGTGAAGAGAGTCTCATGACGTCATTCATCGATGATCCACTCCTGTGGATCTCGCTAGGTGTGCTCGCCGCTGCGGTTCTCGCAGTGTGGCGGGCGCGGAGAACCAACATCCAGCTCCGCGCGAACATCAAAGGCCTGGAGGGCAACCTTGCGTCGAAGGAGAGTTATCTCGCCAAGCTTGACACGTCCCATGCCTCTCTGAACGCCCGACACGCCGACGAGCTCGAGGAGGTACGCAAGGATGCCGCGTCCGCGACCAAGGCGACTCTGAAGTCGGCGATGGGCATACAGTCGGGACTCGCCGAGGAGCTTCTGGCGCTCCTGGATGCGCTGCAGAACAAGTACGGCGCGGACAGCGAAGTCCTCGCGGACCTGATGCAGGCGGATCACCTTGGCAACCAGTTCAGCCGCCGCGCCAAGGGCATCTCGCTGCTCTGCGGTGGGTGGTTGGGCCGGCGTGACGACCCTGCCTCCGTGTACGACGTAGCCCGCAATGCTCAGGGGCGGATCCGGGACTTCGGCCGGGTCAGGGTGAACTCGCAGGTCAATGCGTTCATCACGAGCACAGCGGTCGAACCGATCGCCATGGCCTTGGCTGAGTTGCTGGACAATGCAACGAAATACAGCGCCCCGGGCACGCCTGTGGAAGTCAACATCCAGCAGGTACCCACGGGCATTTGCCTGATCGTCGATGATGCAGGCCTGGGAATGGACCAGGAGACCAAGAGTCGGGCGGCGGCGCTGCTGTCCGCGACTGGACCTGTGGACATCACGAGTCTTGGCGATCCGCCCCAGTTCGGGTTCGCTCTCTGCGGGACTCTGGCCGAGCGTAACAAGTTCTTTGTCTCGGTTGATGCGGTGTCCCCCTACGGGGGTGTGCGTGCCGTAGTGCGTGTTCCGAGTGATCTTCTTTCCGCGGACATCCCCGACCCAGCAGATGCCGCGCAGGACGGTGCTGCCGACGAGCGCTCCGCACCCGGTGGCCCCGTTGTGATGCCCTCACGTGTCGTGGGGACGACGGCCGGTGGCCTTCCCAGACGCCGCAGGCGCGACCGGAGCACGGTGGCCATCGTCGCCCCGGCGGATGCAACGACGCCTGAGCCATCGGAGGCCTCGGACGAGAACAGAGCTCGGAGTCTGGGAGCCTTCGCCCGCGGAACCCGACTCGGCCGGGACTCCGCAGGGACGGACGGGACCGCCGCCCCGGCATCTTCGCCGCGTCTGGGATTCCCCCGCACCGCGACGCACGGGTACGACTCGGACAACACGGAAGGAACTCAGAACCAGTGAATCCCGATCTGTCGTGGGCGCTGAACGACGTGCTCGGTATCCGGGGAGGGCGTCACGCCATCCTCGTCTCGTCCGACGGCCTCCTGATGGAAAAGTCCGACGACATTGGTCGCGACGATGCCGAGACGAACGCCGCCGCAATGAGTTCCTTGCAGTCTCTCTGCAAAGCCATCGCCCCCTTCAGCGGCGGTGGAAGGGGAACCTGGAGGCAGACGCTCATCGAGTTCGACGGTGGCTGGATCGTCCTCTGTTCCGCGGGCAGCGACTCCTACCTGGCCGTCTCGGCATCGCTGGACGTCGACATGGAGGCGCTGTCGATCCGCATGCAGAAGACCGTGGGTGCACTGGCCGCGGCGCTGAGTGCGGCACCGCGCCAGAACACCGGCGTCGAGGCATGACCACGGCTGGCGGGGAGGACCTTCCGGTCACCAGCGAGTTCGTCCGCGCCTACGTCATCACCGGCGGGCGGCGTATCCCGTCCGACGACACCTTGTCCCTCCACATGCTGGTCACCCTGGCGCCCGGCAGAAGCATGCCGTTAGGGGCCAGCCCGGAGGTGACGGCCATCTGGGACCTCCTCGCGGGCGGGTTTCTGGCCGTCGCCGAAGTCGCCGGCCACGTGGGTCTACCAGTTGGCGTGGCCCGACTACTACTGACGGATTTATTCGAGCAGGGGCACCTCCTGCGCCGCGCTGAACCTGCCCCCGCCCTGCCCACCGACCGAGAGATCCTCGTAAAGGTTCTGCATGGACTCGAAAACCTCAACACCGGATGATCGCCGCGCGAATGGCTCCGTCTACGTCTCCGGCGCGGTGACCACCGCAGCGAAGATCTTGGTCGTGGGGCATTTCGCCGTCGGCAAGACCACCTTCATCGGATCTCTGTCAGAGATCACTCCACTACGTACCGAGGAGAAGATGACGCAGGCGTCCGTGCACGTCGACGACCTGCGCGGAGCGCCGGACAAGGTCACCACCACCGTGGCCCTGGACTTCGGCAGGCTCACCTTGAGCGAGGATCTGGTGCTGTACCTGTTCGGCACGCCCGGACAACAGCGCTTCATGCAACTGTGGGACGACATGGCCCGCGGAGCACTCGGAGCCCTGCTCCTGGTCGATCCTGCCCGGCTGGAAGAGTCGTTCCCCGTCATCGACCTGATCGACGATTACGGACTCCGGTACGCGATCGCCGTCAACGCCTTCCATGCCGACCAGCGGTTCGAGGAGGCGGAGATCCGTGAGGCACTGGACCTTCTCCCGGATACCCCCGTCGTCTACTGCGATGCCCGTGACCAGCGATCGTCCGCAAGCGCCTTGATCGAACTGGTCCGTCATCTGCTCGACCACTCCGCCTGACCCGCCTTCCGGCCCGGACTGCACCGTTCGGGCATGCAAAGGACACTCACATGGATGTTCGCCACACGGCTGCCACCGGCGCAGCCAGATGCCCCATGTACGACGGCGCCTTCGCCGACAACCCGCAGAAGGTCTACGACCAGATCCGGGCGCACGCGCCTGCAGGGCCGGTCGAACTCGCTCCCGGCGTAGACGCGACCCTGGTCGTAGGCCACGAGATGGCGCTGCGCGTGCTGCAGAGTTCCGGGCTGTTCGTGCGGGACGCTCGCCGCTGGGCCGCGCTCAACGACGGCCGCGTTCCCCTCGACAGCCCTGTCCTGGCCATGATGGCCTTCCGGCCCAACTGCCTGTTCACTGACGGCGCCGTGCACCAGCGGCTCCGTACGGCTGTCACCGAGAGTCTCGACCGTCTCAACACCACGCGGATCCGGCGCGACGTCGAGCCGATCACGGCCTACCTCATCGACAGGTTCAGCGAGCAGGGCCAGGCAGACCTGATCAACGACTACGCGAAGCTGTTGCCGTTGCTGCTGTTCAACAAGCTCTTCGGCTGCCCGGCCGACATCGGTGACACCGTCACGAGTGCGCTCTCTGACATTTTCGACGGCAAGGACGCGCTGCGCGCCAGCGAGGACCTCACCGCCGCGCTCATGGAGCTGATCGCTCTCAAGCGTCGTGAGCCCGCCGACGATGTCACCTCCTGGCTCATCCAGCATCCCGCCGGCCTCACCGACCAAGAACTCTCCGACCAGCTGGTGATGCTGATGGGGGCCGGCGCCGAACCCGAACGCAACCTCATCGCCAACGCCCTCCTGGTGCTCCTTGGACATGAGGGCGGATCGAGCATGCAGGTCGAGGACGCCCTCGATCACGTGCTCCTACGCATGACGCCCATCGCCAACTACGCCACGCACTATCCGTTGCAGGACATCGACCTCGGCGGATACGTGGCGGAGGCGAACAGCCCGGTCGTCATCAGCTTCGCAGGCGCCAACGGCGATCCCGTCCTCACGCAGGCCAGCCACGCGCAGGCCAGGGGCGCCCACCTGGCCTGGGGCGCAGGAGCGCACGCCTGTCCGGTCAAAGGCACGGCCCGGGTCATCGCGAGCACTGCCATCGAACAGCTGCTCAACGCACTGCCCGATGTCTCCCTCGCCGTCCCGGCCCACGAACTGCGCTGGCGCCCCGGTCCCTTCCACCGCGCCCTCTTCGACTTCCCCGCGAAGTTCAGCCCTGTACCGGCCAGTCGGCGGGCTTCGTCATCCCCGTCCCATCGGCCCGCTCGCTCTGCTCAACCCGCCCCTGCGGCAGCGGGCAGCGCCCCCCTGCCACAGCAGCAGACCAGGAAAGGACTCTGGCGGAGTTTCCTCGACATCTTCTCGGCGTGAAGCACGACATGTGACAGGGGCAACACGCACAGGCGCATGACAAGTGAGGGGGGAAGGGTAGGTTCCGCCGGTAACGGAAGCGCTCGGTCAAAAGGAGCTACGCGTGACCGCCGTCGGCGACATAATCGGCACCACCCCAGACCGCCGATCCGTCATCTCCCTTCTCCGGCGCCTGCGTTCCCCCGCAGGCCGGAGCAACCCCCAGCTTGTCTGGCACCAACTGCGCTCCCTCGGGGACGTCGTAGCCGCCCCCTGGGGTGGCTACCTGGTCACCGGTTACGACGCGTGCAACCAGGTCCTGCGCGGCAGGACCTGGCTCGCACCGGACCTCGCCTGGCAAGCACGGCAGCCGAACACGGCACGCTGGCAGGCCCCCGCCACCCAGGCGATCAGCCGAGCCCTGTTCCGGCTCAACCCGCCCGCTCACACGAGTCAGCGTCGCGGCCTCGGCAATCTCTTCGACCACGGCACCCTCGCCACGCTAGAGCCCCGCATCGCCGACCACGTCACCCGGATCGTCGACGAACTGGCCGATCGAATACGCCGCGACGGCGAGGCAGACTTCGTCACCCTCGTCGGCGACCAACTCCCGGTCCTGACCGTCGGCGAATGGCTCGACATCCCCGCCCGGGACCACGCGCACATCCTCGACTTCACCCACCGCCAGGTGTACTCCCAGGAACTGCTCCCCACCAAGAGCGAACTGGCCATCTCCGCCCAGGCCACCTTGGACATGCGCAGCTATTTCACCGGGCTCATCCAAGAACGCCGTGCCGCCCCAGGCAGTGACGTCATATCGGGCTGGATCCGGTACTGGGACGCGCAGTATCCAGACGATCAGGCCGCCGCCGACCAGACCGTCTACGACCTGGTCATGTTCATCACCATCGCCTCCCTGGAGACCTCAGCGACATTGATGGCCAACGCCGTCTGGTTCGTCTCCCAGGACAGCGACCAGTGGGCATGGCTGCGCCACCATCCCGATCACGTCGACGACGCCGTCGAGGAGGCCCTGCGCTACGACCCGCCCGTCCACTTCAACACCCGCATCGCCGCCGAGCCCAGCGTCCTGGCCGGCACCCCGATCGCCCAGGACCAGATGGTCCACGTGATGTACGGCGCTGCCGCCCACGACCCGAGACGCAACGAGAACCCGGAACGCTTCGACATCCTGCGCAACGGCGCGCACATGACGTTCGGAGGGGGCATCCACTACTGCCTCGGCGCTGCACTTGCCCGTCTGGAGGCCCGCACGCTGCTGACCGAACTCCTTCGACGGTTCGAGACCCTGCGTCCCACCTCTGCCCCGGTTTACGCTCCCCGGATGGTCTTTCGGAGAGTGACCTCCCTGAAAGTGAGCACATGACAAAGCCCACCGTCCTCAAGCCTCCTGTCGAGCTGAAGACGTTGCGTGTGCGTGAGCTCGGGACCGTCCTGGCCATCGAGCTCAACATGCCTGGGCAGGGCAACGTTGTCACCGATGCCATGCTGGACGACCTCCAAGCCGTCCTCGACCGACAGGAGCCGGACATCCGGGCCGTCGTACTCGCCGGGGCAGGAGAAGACTTCTGTGTCGGCGGGGACCGCACCGAGCACGCAGAGTCCCTGCTCCTGGACCCTGCCGGCGGAGGCGTCCGCGCCTCCGGGCACAAGGCCCGCCGCGTCTGCGAGAGCCTTGCGAGCAACCCCGCGGTCACCATCGCCCGCATTCACGGCAAGGCGATCGGAGCGGGCCTGGCCCTCGCCCTTGCCTGCGACCTGCGCGTCGCTGCCGACACGGCAACCTTTCGGCTCCCCGAGCTCGCGTTCGGCCTTCCCGCAGCCTGGGGCGGCCTCCTGCCGCGCCTCCTCAGCGAAATCGGGCCCGCCTGCGCCCGCGAGCTCATCCTCACCGGACGATCCTTCGACGCCGCGGAGGCCCTTTCGCTGTCTCTCCTGCAGAAGGTCGTCCCCGCATCCAGCCTCGACGCAGCGGTCGAGGGGTGGATCAATCCTCTCCTCCGAAGACCAGCCACCGCTCTACGGGTCACGAAGTCACTGTTCAACTCCTATGCCGCTGCCGCACGCCTTGCGGACGTATCCGCCCTGGATCCCGAGCTCATGGCTGCCGCCATGATCGAGACAGAGCAGGTCCGGGCGAACGGTGCCGGTTTCCACCGTCCTCACCTATCGGGCTGACACACGCGCCGGCGGCCGGCCGGAACTGACCGCGCAAGTTGGCTGCGGCCGGCCAGGGCGCCGCTTCCTGGTCTCGCAGCCTGACGATTCCCACCGCCTCCGGACGGGCTCAGCGCCCGCCGGTGCCCACCGATCCCGTCCGTGGGCACCGGCGGGCGGATCGATGACTGAACGCCAGACAAAGCCAACGATCGCGGCGCGCGGCGTGGCCAGGGCGACGCCCATCCGGTCGGCGAGCACCGGCATCGAAGCCACACCGGCTGAGTGGTCCCGCCGAAGCTCTGCGTCCAACGCCTTCTACGCGTCGAGCAGTTCGGGCTGGTGCTCGGCGTCGTAGGCCGCCCGCGCCTGCGCGATGTAGCCGCGGTTGCGCTCGGCCCAGTCGGTCAGCCGCTGCAAAGTCTCGTGCAGCTCCTGGGCCACCGGGGTGAGTCCGTACTCCACCTTCGGGGGCACCGTCGGATACACGGTGCGGGTCACCAGCCCGTCGCGCTCCAGGTTGCGCAGGGTGAGGGTCAGCATCCGGCGGCTGATGCCCTCGATACTGCGCTCCAGCTCGGTGAAGCGGATGGGGCCGTGCGAGGCCGCGACCAGGATCTGGACGCTCCATTTGCCGGCGACCCTGTCAAGAACCTCACGGACCGGGCAGGTGCCCGCGTTCACCACCTGGACGGTCACACCGGTGTTCCTCTGGGACATCGAGCTGCCTCCTTACGTCTCCCCCCATGGTCACTCACCATGAACTCCGTTACAAGTCGTGCACCTTGTACACGATCGGTTCCTGTTCATCTGCCTGGTGAGTTTCTACGGCGATTGCGGAGGCCAAGGCCATGTCGACCACGACCGGAACACCGCCACCGACGCCGACGGCCCCGGTGGCACTCTCACGAACATACCCCCGTTGGGCGTCCCTCGCCGTTCTGTGCGCGGGGGCGCTGATGACGGTCCTCGACGGCACCATCGTCACGGTGGCGATGCCGGCCATCCAGCGCGACCTGGGTTTCAGCGGCCCCGGGCTGGCCTGGGTCGTCAACGCGTATCTGATCCCGTTCGGCGGGCTGCTCCTGCTGGCGGGCCGTCTCGGCGACCTGCTGGGCCGCAAGCGGATGTTCACGACGGGCCTCGCCCTGTTCACGGTCGCCTCCGTGCTGTGCGCGGTGGCGACCGGGCAGGGCGTGCTGATCGCGGCGCGGGCGACGCAGGGCGCGGGCGGGGCGATGACCTCGGCGGTGGTGCTCGGCATGCTGGTCGCCCTCTTCCCGGAGCCGCGTGAACAGGGCCGCGCCATCGCGGTGTTCAGCGCGGTCGGTGCGGCGGGCGGGGCGCTCGGCACCTTCCTCGGCGGGGCGCTCACCCAGGCGCTGAGCTGGCACTGGATCTTTCTGATCAACCTGCCGACGGGACTGGCCGCCTGGTTCGCGGCCGCCCGGATCCTCGCCCCGGAGCGGGGCGCCGGCCTCCGCCAGGGCGCCGACTTCCCGGGCGCCGCGCTGGTCACCGGAGCCCTGATGCTCACGGTCTACGTCATCGTCGGCGCCGGCGACCGAGGCCCGCTCGCCACCCTCCTCCTGACGGCCCTGGCCGTCGCCCTGTCGACGGGCTTCGCCCTCCGCCAGGCACGTGCCCGGCGCCCACTGCTCCGCCTGCGGCTGCTGCGCTCCCGGCTGCTCGCCGGTGCCAACGCCGTACAGGTGCTGATGATCGCGACGATGTACGGCTTCCAGTTCCTCGGTGCGCTCTATCTCCAACGTGTGCTGGGATACGGCGAGTTGGCGACCGGCATGGCCTTTCTGCCCGCTCCGGTCGCGATCGGGCTGCTGATGCTGGGCCTGTCCGCGCGGACGATCGCCCGCTGCGGCGCGTACCGGGTCCTGCTCTGCGGTCTGGTGCTGATCGCCGCCGGGATGGCCCTGTTGAGCCGGACGCCGGTCGGTGCCTCCTACGTCGTCGACGTGCTGCCGCCGCTGCTGTTGCTCGCCGCGGGGTTCGCCGCGGGGATGCCGGCGCTGACCGGGCTCGCGATGTCCGGGGCGCGCGAGGAGGACGCGGGTCTGGCGTCCGGGCTGTTCAGCACCACACAGGTGGTGGGCGGTTCGCTGGGCCTTGCGGTACTGAGCACACTGGCGGCGAGCCGCACCGGCGGACTGCTCGACGGGGGCGCGGAGTTGATTGCCGCCACGGCGGAGGGCTACCGGCTGGCGTTCCGGGCGGCCACCGGGATCGCTGTGGCCACCCTGGTGCTGGCGGCGGCGGTACTGCGGCCGCGGAACCGGTGAGCCGGACCACGGCCACCGCGGGCCTTGGCCGACTACCTCTCAACTCGCCTCGAAAAGCTCCTTGTTGTCCTCGGCCCAGGTGCGGAAGGTCCGGGCCGGGCGGCCCAGCACCTCGGCCACGTCCTCGGTGACCGTCGCGTTGCCTCCGGCGCGGATGAACGCCACGCCGGTCAGGGCGCCTTCCGCCCGGGTCTCGTCCATGCCCCAGGCCGTGCGGAGGAAGTCGCGGGTCTCGTGCGGGGACAGGTCCCGGGTCGGGACCGGGCGGCCGAGGACCTCGGCGAGTACGGTGGCCTGGCCGGGCACAGTGATCGCCTCGGGACCGGTCAGGACGTACGTCCGCCCGGCGTGCCCGGCGTCGAGCAGGGCCCGGACCGCCACCTCCGCGATGTCGCGCGGGTCGATCACGCCCGACGCGCCGTCCCCGGTCATGTTGGGCACCGGCCGGCCCACCCGGAGCGCTTCCCTCCAGGTCAGCGTGTTGGAGGCGAACGACGACGGCTGGAGCACCGTCCAGGCGAGCCCGCTGTCCCGCACCGCCCGCTCGCCGTCGGCATGCCACTGCGCGGAGGGGCCGGAAGCGGGATCGCCGGTGGCGATGGCGGAGAGCTTCACCAGCCGGTCCACGCCCGCGGTCCGCGCCGCGGCGACCAGCGCCGCGTCCTCTCCCTCGTCGGGGCCGGGCGGCCGGAGCAGGAACGCGGCCCTCGCGCCGGCCAGCGCTGCGTCCAGGGACGCGGGGTCGCCGTAGTCCCCGCGCACCACCTCCACCCCGGCGGGCACCCGCGCCTTCGCCGGGTCGCGGGTGAGCGCGCGCACCTTCGCACCGCGCTCGGCCAACTGTCGTACGACGTCACTACCGATGGTGCCCGTGGCACCCGTCACCAGAATCATGTGGTCCACGGTCGGCCCGCCCGGGTGGCCGGCTCTTGGAAATTCCGGCACGGCCGGCCCGCCCGGACCCTGGCGCGGGTCGCTTACCGTGGAAGCGTGCCGATGACCATCGCCCAGTCGCTTCCGGACCCGCCCGAGGGACTGCGCCCGTGGGTCGCCGAGGTGCGGACGATGTCCTTCACCGAGCCGCCCGAGGGAACGTTCGTCCAGTTGCCGGACGCGGTGACCAAGGTGGTGCTGCGGGTGACGGGGGACGGACGGCGTGACGTCCTGGCCGTCGGGCCGCGGGTGCGGGCGACCTACCACGCGGGGAAGTCCCATATCTCGTGTGTGGAGCTGCGCCTCGCTCCGGGTACCGCCCGGCCCCTGCTGGGTGTTCCGGCGGCGCGGCTGGTCGGCCGGGTGGTGCCGCTGGACGGTCTGCCGGGCGGGGTGGCCCGCCGGTTCGCGCGTGAGGTGCGGTGGCTGGACCCGCGGGAGGCGCTGCCGCACATCACCGAGGTGCTGCCCGGGATGCTGTCGGAGCAGACGGACCCGGCCCGGACGGCGCTGCTGCGGGCGGGCGTCGAGGCGTTGTCGGTGCGGCTGGACGGGGCGCCCGCACAGGTGCGGGACGTGGCCCGGGAACTTGCCGTCAGCGAACGTCAGTTGCGGAACCTGTTCACCGACGGGATCGGTGTCTCCCCGAAGCACTACGCCCGTATCGACCGCGTCCGCACGCTCGCCGCCCGGGCGGGCAGCGCGGGCTGGTCCGAACTGGCCGCCGCCACCGGCTACTTCGACCAGTCGCACATGACGACCGACTTCCGTGCGCTGATGGGCGTCCCACCCCGCTCGTACATGACCGGCCGGCTCCCCGCGCTCAGCCCCTGCCAGGCGTTCCGGGCCGCCGGCTGAGTCAGGCCCAGCCGCTACGTCTGCGTCGGCGCGGGTCTGCTCGCCGGCCTCATGGCGTGGCCGGGTCCCGGCGGGTCGGGACCGGTACCTGGTTGAAGCCGTAGTAGATGGCCAGCAGGCCGTGTGCGGCCAGGGTGACCGGCGCGGAGACGAAGGCCAGGCCGACCGTGATCGGGTAGCCCAGTGAGCCGAGGGCGAAGCGGGCCCGGGTCGCTCGCGCGGCCTCGGCGTCGACGCGGGCGTCGAAGAGATGCCCCGTACGGGTGAGATGCCACCACAGGGCCTGGAAGGCGGCCGCCATCAGCACCATCACCAGGCTGTAGACGGCCGCCGCCGTGTGCGAGGACGCGTCCTCGCGCAGGTACTCGGCGAGCATCGCCGTCGGCCAGGGCACCGCGGCCACCACCATCAGCACCAGCAGGTTCAGGAACATCAGTGTCCGGTCGACCCGGGCCACATAGCTGAACACCTGGTGATGGTTGACCCACATGATCCCGATGACCAGGAAGCTCACCGCGTAGGCGGCGTACGAGGGCCACTGCTCGCCCACCGCCCGCCAGAGACTGTCGTGTTCACCGACCTTGGGTACCTTGATGTCCAGAACGAGAAGGGTGACCGCGATCGCGAAGACGCCGTCGCTGAAGGCCTCCACGCGGCCCGACTCGTTCATGCGCACTCCCCCGTCGACTCACAGTGACTTCCTACCGGCATCCGACGGCATTCCCAAATCGGCCCGCCGGTCTCACGTCGGCTTCGGCGGCAAGTGGACGGTGCACTGGGGCAGTTACGAGATGGACTGAGGTGACGCGAGGGGCGCCGCCCCTGCGGCTTCGGGGACCGTGCCCGTCGCTTCAGCGGGCCGCCGACCGAGGTGGTTGAAGACGAGGTTGAGCAGTACGGCGGCCACGCAGCCCGTCGAGATGCCCGAGTCCAGGACGATCCGGGCGGTCTCCGGGAAGGCGTGGTAGAAGTCCGGCGCGGTGATCGGGACGATGCCGACGGCGAGGGACACGGCGACGATCAGGACGTTCTCGTCCTCCTCCAGGCCGGCCTTGACCAGCGTCTGGATGCCGCTGGCCGCCACCGAGCCGAAGAGGACCACGCCCGCGCCTCCGAGCACCGGGCGGGGTACGACGGCGATCAGCGAGGCGGCCATCGGGCACAGGCCCATCAGCACCAGGAAGCCGCCGCCGGCCGCGACCACGAAGCGGCTGCGGATGCGGGTCATCGCGACCAGGCCGATGTTCTGCGCGAAGGCGCTGCACATGAACCCGTTGAAGAGCGGGCTGATCGCGGAGCCGAGGGTGTCGGCGCGCAGCCCGGCCGCGATCGTCCGCTCGTCGGCGGGGCGTTCGACGATCTCGCCCAGCGCCAGCATGTCCGCGGTCGACTCGGTCATCGAGACCACCATCACCACGCACATGGAGAGGATCGCGGCGACCTGGAACTGCGGGGCACCGAAGTGGAAGGGGGTCGGGAAGCCGATGACGTCCGCGTCCACGACCGGGCCGAAGTCCGTGACGCCGAACGGGAGGGCGACGAGCGTGCCGGCGACCAGGCCGATCAGCACGGCGATCTGTTTGACGAAGCCCCGGGTGAAGCGGCGCAGGAGCAGGACCATGAGGAGGGTCAGGGCTGCCAGGCCCAGGTACTTGGCCGAACCGTAGTCGTCGGCCGCCGGAGCGGGGCCCTGCGCCCAGCCGAAGGCCACCGGGAGCAGCGAGACGCCGATGAGGGTGATGACCGTACCGGTGACGACGGGCGGGAAGAACCGGACCGCCCTGCTGAAGAAGGGGGCGGCGAGGAAGCCGAGGAGGCCGGCGACGATCACCGCGCCGAAGATGACCGGCAGGGCGTCGGACCTGTCGTGGGTGGAGGCGGCGATCGCGGTCATCGGGGCAACCCCGGCGAAGGTGACGCCGTTGACGAAGGGCAGCCGGGCGCCGATCTTCCAGACGCCGAGGGTCTGGAGGAAGGTGGCGAGGCCCGCGGTGAAGAGGCAGGCGCCGGTGAGGAAGGTCAGTTCGGTGCCGGACAGACCGATGGCCGCGCCGACGATCAGGGGCGGGGCGACGACACCGGCGTACATGGCGGCCACGTGCTGAAGGCCCGTGGTGGCCATTTTCAGGGGCGGAAGTTTCTCGTCGACAGGGTGCGGGGACACGGCGGCTCTCCTCCGGTCGGGTACACGGCGGCTCTGGCGCGGGTTTCAGGGAGGTGGTGCGTTGTCGGTCATGGGGGCACCTCCCGCTCGAGCGAAGCCGGGAGTGGCGGAGGGACCGAGGGGGGACGGTGACCGTTCCCGGGCGCGCGCTGGGAAGCACGCGCCCAGGAGACGGCCGCCATGGACCCCGCTCGGGTCCACGGCTGCCGGCCGGAAGCCGTCCCTCCCAGCCGGAGCTCAGATGCCGTACCGCAAGTGCCGTACGGCGAAGAAAAGTTACTGCGCGGCGATGTGTGCCAGCCGCTGGGCCTCGGCCCGCGTGGAGCGGGCGATCGCGTCCTCGTCGACGTGCAGCAGGCGGTTGCCCTCGACGATCTGACGGCCGTTCACTAAGGAGGCCGTGACCGGGGCGGCCGCGCCGAAGACCAGGGCGGTCACCGGGTCGGCGATGGAGGCGTGCGCGAGGGTGTCCAGCTTCCAGAGCACCAGGTCGGCGAGCTTGCCGGGCTCCAGCGAGCCGATCTGGCTCGCGCGGCCCAGGACCTGGGCGCCGCCGTAGGTGCCGAGGCGCAGCGCCTGGCGGGCGTTGAGGGCGGCCTCCTTGTGTGCGCCGAGGCGGTTGATCAGCAGCGCGTTGCGCAGCTCGGTGTGGAGTTCGCCGGACTCGTTGGACGCCGTGCCGTCGACGCCGAGGCCGACCGGGACGCCGGCCGCCAGCATCTCGGGGACGCGGGCGATGCCGGCCGCCAGACGGGCGTTGGACGAAGGACAGTGGGCGACACCGGTCTTCGTACGGGCGAAGGCGGCGATGTCGGAGTCGTTCATGTGGACGCAGTGCGCCATCCACACGTCCTCGCCGAGCCAGCCGGTGGACTCGAAGTAGTCGGTCGGGCCCATCCCGAACAGCTCCTTGCAGAACTGCTCCTCCTCGACGGTCTCCGAGCCGTGGGTGTGCAGGCGTACGCCGAGTCGGCGTGCCAACTCGGCTCCCTGACGCAGGAGTTCGGTGGAGACGGAGAAGGGCGAGCAGGGGGCCACGGCCACCTGGGTCATGGCGTCGAAGGAGGGGTCGTGGTGCTCCTTGACGGTCGTCTCGGTGGCGGCGAGGGCGCCTTCGAGGGTCTCGACGGCGAAGTCCGGGGGCAGTCCGCCGTCCTTCTCGCTGCGGTCCATGGAGCCGCGGGCGAGGGTGAAGCGGACGCCCATCTCGCGGGCGGCGCGGATGATCGCGCCGGAGGGGTCGCCGGAGTCCTTCGGGTAGACGTAGTGATGGTCCATCGCGGTGGTGACACCGCCACGGGCCATCATCGCGAGCGAGCCCTGGGCGGCCGCGTACACCATCGGCTCGTCGATGCGCGCCCAGGTCGGATACAGCGCGACCAGCCAGTTGAAGAGGTTGTGGTCGGTGGCCAGGCCCCGGGTGATCCACTGGTAGTAGTGGTGGTGGGTGTTGACCAGGCCGGGGGTCACCAGGTGGCCGGTGGCGTCGATACGGCGTACGACGTTCTCCAGGCCCTCGGGGGCCTTGCCCGCGCCGAGCGACTCGATGCGGTTGCCGGCGATGACGACATACCCGTGCGCGTACTCCGTGTCGTGGGCGTCGACGGTCGCGATCGAACAGTTCTCGATGACGATGCGCTGGGCTGCTGCCATGATTCGTCCTTTTCGCTCAATGGACTTGGGGTGAGGGCACGGCAGGACCCCGGGGGTTTGAGTGCCGCGGCCGGATCGCAGGGCGTCACCGGCCGCGGGTGCCGAGAGTGGGGAGTCGATCAGAGGTTGGTCAGGTCCACCGGGATCTTCGCCTCGCAGCCGTCCCGGAGGACAGTCGCCTCGATCAGGCCGTAGGGCCGGTCGGCGGCGTAGTACACGGCACCGTCTTCGGTGGCGTTCTTGAGGCCGAACGGCTCCAGGTCCACGAGGAAGTGGTGCTTGTTCGGCAGCGAGAAGCGGACCTCGTCGATCTCTTCGCGGTTGTTGATGATGCGCGAGCCCATCTGGTACAGCGTCTGCTGCAGCGAGAGGGAGTACGTCTCGGCGAAGGCCTGGAGCATGTGCTTCCTGGTCTGCTCGTAGGACTCCTCCCAGTTGGGCATCTTCTGCTCGTCGTCAGTCCAGTTGAACCGCCAGCGGGCGGAGACCTGGGTGGCCAGGATGCGGTCGTACGCCTCGGGGAGGGTCGTGTACTTGTCCTTGACGTAGCCCCAGAACTCGGAGTTGGTCGAGTTCATCACGACGAGGTCCTTGAGGCCGGAGATGACCTCCCACGACGAGCCGTCGTAGGTGATCTGGGTCAGCCGGGTCTCCTGGCCCTTCCTGACGAAGGAGTGCTTGACCTCGTCCGCGCCGATGAACTTGGAGTTGGCGTCGGAGGCCTCGATGCGCTCCCAGGCGTACTCCTCGATCCGGATCCGGGCCGTCTTGATCGGCTCCTGGCTGGTCACGAAGTGCCGGGCCAGATGGATGCCGAACTGCTCGGCCGACTCGATGCCGTGCTCCTTGGCGAACGCGAACACCGTGTTCTTGGTGGTGTCGGTCGGCAGGACGTTGGCGTTGGAGCCGGAGTAGTGGACCTCGTCCATGTCGCCGGAGAGCGCGACCGAGACGTTCAGGTCCTTGATGTGGTGGGTGGCACCGTCCCGCGTGATCTTTACGACCCGGTTCTCGGCCTTGCCGTACTGGTTCTGTCCCAGGATGGTGGGCATTAGCTAGCTCCCTCGGTAAACGGAGTAGCCGAACGGGTTGAGCAGCAGCGGTACGTGATAGTGCTCTCCGGGCGTGACGGCGAAAGTGATCGCCACCTCCGGGAAAAACGCACCGCTGTCCCGATTCGCGGGGGCGTCCTGCTGCGCATCGGCTTGCTTTTTCTCGAAATACGGCTCCACGGCGAAGTCGAGCCGTACGTGTGTGGTCCCCTCCGGCAGCGCCGGCAGGTCCTTGCACCGGCCGTCCGTGTCGGTCGCGCTGCCGCCGAGCGCCTGCCAGTCGCCTCCTTGCCCGTAATGGGCGGACCGGCCCTGCCGGGCGGACAGTTGGACGGCGACGCCCTCGGCGGGGCGGCCGAGCGAGGTGTCCAGGATGTGGGTGGACACGGAGGCGGTGGTGCTGGTGCTCATGGTCTCAGGCGTCCTCTTCGACGAGTCGGGCGAGCCGGATGCGGTTGATCTTGCCCAGTTCGGTGCGGACGATCTCCCGCTCATACTCGGCCGCGTTGCCGATCCGCTCCTTGACCGCGTCCCGCATCTCCTCGCCGCTGCGGCCGGTGGCACAGATCAGGAAGACATGGCCGAACTTCTCCTGGTACGCCAGGTTGAGTTCGAGCATCTCCGCCTTGAGCCCTTCGGCGGCGCCGGCCATGCCGGACTGCTCGCGGGCCGAGGCCGGGTCGCCGGGCCTGGGACGGCCGATCGGCGGGTGTCCGGCCATGGCCTCCGCCAGGTCCGCCGCGTTCAGCCCGGCCATGGCGGCGTCGCTGGCGGAGTAGAGGGCCTCGGGGGTGGCGTAGGGGCGGGCGGCGAGCAGCCGCCGGGCCCACGCCGTGGAGGCACAGGCCTCGTGGAGGGCGGCGAAGGCCGCGTGCTCCTCCAGAACATTGAACCGGGCCAGACCCGGGGGCGTGGGAGTCGACGTCACGGGAGCCTCCGTGGCCGTAAGCGGCCTTCGTGCTGAACGGGCTGCCGTCAGCTAACGCCCTCCGAAACCCGACGTCAACACTTTGTTGAAAATTCCGCGTAACAACCCCCGCGCGGAACCCTCCGGTCAGCTCTCCTTGTCGCGGTTGAGGTAGTTGTAGACGGTGAAGCGGCTCACGCCGAGCGCGCTCGCCACGGTCTCCACGCCGTGCCGCACGGAGAAGGCGCCCCGCGCCTCCAGTATCCGCACGACCTCCTGCTTCGCCTTGCGGTCCAGGTCGGCCAGCGGCTTGCCCTGCTTGCGCTCCATGGCGACCAGGATGTGGTCGAGGGAGTCGGCGAGCTGCGGCAGCCGTACGGCGACCACGTCGGTGCCCTCCCAGGCGAGCACCACGTCGTCGGGGCCGGCCTCGTCGGGCGGGAGCATCTCCCCGCCCATGGCGTCGACCAGCGGCTTCACTGCCGTGATGAAGGGCTCGTCCGCGTTTCCGGTCACTTGTCGCCGCCCTCCCCCACCACGTTGACCTGGAGCGAGACCCGGGTGGCGCCGGCCTCCAGGGTCCTGCGCAGCAGCGCGTCCACGGCGGTGAGCACGGCGTCGGCGCCGCCCTCCGCCGTGTTCCCGAACGGCCCGACGTCCACCGCGTCCAGCTGCGCCCCCTCGATGACCTCACGGGCGACCAGCGCGTGTGCGGGTGCCTCGTCGAGGTCGAAGGGCTCGGTCGTGAACTCCACTCTCAATCGCATTGCGCCCCCAGAAAACGCGTCTTTGACCTGCGCTTTTACCCAGATCACCCACCGCGGGGCACATCGGGGCACAACAGGGGCGCATCGGCCGACTGCCGCGCAGCCGCGATACACCCCGGGCCAGTCAATTCACCGTGACGGAGCCGCTGCGTCCGTCACGAGGCGACCCTAACCGACCGGCGCGTCCCTCCGCCCGCACTCACGATCCGTAAGAACGCCCACGACGGCTGCGGCCGGCACCGACCGGCACCGACCGGCATCATTCGGCGCACTTGTTGCCTGCGGATTGATCAGGTCCTTGCTGGAGTTGAGGCGGAACTGCTGGGCGCCGGCGTGGTCCGCCGGACAGGCCCTGCCGCGCGGCACCGGTCTCCGGGCGGCCTCCCGGCTCAGCCGTTCTTGCGCAGGAAGCTCCGCAGCCGTCGCTCGGGCCAGGTGTTGATCACATCGTCCTTGGTGAGCCAGCCGCGCTGTGCGGTGCCGATGCCGTAGCGCATGGCGTCCAGATGGGGGACGGCGTGGGCGTCGCTGTTCACGGCGAAATTCACGCCGTGCCGCCGGGCCCGCAGGATGTCCTCGTCGCGCAGGTCGAGACGGTCCGGGTGGGCGTTGATCTCCAGGGCCGTACCGGTGCGGGCGCAGGCGGCGAAGACCGCGTCGAGGTCGGCGTCGATGCCGGGCCGCTTGCCGATGAGGCGGGTGGTGGGGTGGCCGATGATGTGGACGTACGGGTTCTCGCAGGCCCGGACGAGCCGCCGGGTCAGGGCGTCGCGGCTCTGGTTGAAGTGCGAGTGGACCGAGGCCACGCACAGGTCGAAGCCGGCGAGGAAGTCGTCCGGCCAGTCCACCTCGCCGTCGGGGCCGATGTTCAGCTCGGTGCCGTGCAGCAGCCGTAGCCCGCCGCGCCGGCCCCGGGTGGGGTAGGTGCCGTCGAGTTCGCGCACCCGCTCCCGCTGGGCCAGCATCCGCTCGTCGGTCATGCGCTGCATGGCCAGGTCCGGGGCGTGGTCGGTGATCGCGTAGTAGGTGTAGCCGCGCCGGGCGGCCGCTTCCACCATCTCCTCCAGCGGGGCGAGCCCGTCGGTGAGATCGGTGTGGGTGTGCAGGTCACCGCGGAGGTCGGCCTCGGTGACCAGCTCCGGCAGCTCGTCCCGCAGCCCCGCCTCGATCTCGCCGCGGTCCTCGCGCAGGGGTGGTGGGATCCAGGGCAGGCCGAGACGGGCGTACACCTCCTCCTCGGTCTCGGAGACGATCTTCTCGCCGCTCTCGACGTCGAAGAGCCCGTACTCGGAGAGCTTGAGCTTCTGGTGCACGGCCCGTTCGCGGGTGCGGATGTTGTGGGCCTTGGAGCCGGTGAAGTACTGCAGCGCCGCGCCCCAGGAGTCCGGCGGTACGACCCGCAGGTCGACGTTGAGGCCCTTGCTGGTGCGGACGGAGGTCTTGGTATCGCCCTGGCCGATGACCTCGGTGACGTACGGCAGCTCGGTGAAAGCCCGCATGACCGGCGCCGACTTCTTCGCAGCGACGAGGATGTCGATGTCGCCGATCGTCTCGCGGAACCGGCGCAGTGACCCGGCGTAGGTGCACTTCGCGCAGCCGGTCACCGCGGACAGCGCGTCGACGATGCCCTCCGCCAGGTCCAGGGCCACGTCGAGCTGCACCCGGCCCCCGGCCGACTGGAGCAGCTCGATGCCGTGGCGGATGTTCTCCTCGGTCTTCGGCCCGAAGCCCTTGAGATCGCGCAGCCGCTCCTGGTGGATGGCTTCGGCCAGTTCCTCGACCGAGGAGATGCCCAGCTCCTCGTAGACGGCCATCGCCTTCTTCGGGCCGAGGGTGGGGATGGCGGTCAGCCGCCGTACCCCGGCGGGGATCTTCGCCCGCAACTCCTCCACGGCGGACACGCTGCCTCTGTCGTAGAACTCCAGGACCTTCTGGGCGATCGACTTCCCGACGTTCGGGATCTCCTGGAGCTCTTTGAGGTCGAGCGTGGCGACATCGTCGTGGTGACCGCCGACCGACCGGGCGGCCTTCTCGTAGACCCGCGCCTTGAAGGCGTCTCCGCCGGTGATCGAGATCAGGTCCGCGTACTCCTGGAGCAGAGCGGCGACCTCGTCGTTGGACCGTGCCATGCCTTCAGGGTAGGGCGCGGGATTTGCGCGGGCGCTCTTGACAGCTCTCCCCGGCCACAGGCAGTCTTCCATTAAGCAGAAATAAACTTCCACATTATGGAAACAGAGACAGCGGAAGGGAGCGCCGACCCCCATGCCAGGTTTTGAATTGAGCGCAGCCGCAGAGCAGCGCTTCAACGTCAACCTGTCGATCCTCTTCACGGAACTCCCGCTCCTGGAGCGCCCCGCGGCCGCCGCCGCGGCCGGCTTCGGCGCGGTCGAGCTGTGGTGGCCCTGGGTCGACTCCCCCACCCCCGAGCGGTCCGAACTCGACGCGCTGAAGAACGCGATCGAGGACGCGGGCGTCCGTCTGACGGGCCTGAACTTCTACGCCGGGCAGCTGCCCGGCCCCGACCGGGGCGCCCTGTCGATCCCCGGTGCGGAGTCGGAGAAGTTCCGCGCCAACATCGACGTGGCCGCCGGCTTCGCGCAGTCGCTCGGCTGCAAGGCGCTCAACGCGCTGTACGGCAACCGCGTCGACGGCGTGGACCCGGCCGAGCAGGACGCGCTGGCCCTGGAGAACCTGGCCCTCGCGGCCCGCGCGGCCGACCGGATCGGCGCGGTCCTTCTGATCGAGACCCTCAACCGGCCCGAGTCGCCGCTGTACCCGCTGGTGAGCGCACCGGCCGGCGTCGGCGTGGTCGACAAGGTCAACGAGGCCACGGGGCTCGGCAACGCGCGCTTCCTCATGGACCTCTACCACCTGTCCATGAACGGCGAGGACCTGCCGTCGGTGATCGAGCGGTACACCTCGAAGACCGGCCACGTACAGATCGCCGACAACCCGGGCCGCGGCGCCCCGGGCACGGGTTCGCTCCCTCTTGAGGAGCTGCTCGACCAACTGAGGAAGGCCGGTTACGACGGCTGGGTCGGCCTGGAGTACAAGCCGGGCGACCAGCCGAGCGCCGAGGCCTTCGAGTGGCTCCCGCGCGAAGCGCGCGCCGCCCGCTGAACCCCCCGACTTCGCAGAGCAGTTGAGAGAGGCACCCCCATCATGAGCACCCTTCCCCCCTCCTCCCGCCCGACCCGCCCGGCGATCGCGTGGATCGGCCTCGGCATCATGGGCTCGCCCATGTCCGAGAACCTGATCAAGGCGGGTTACGAGGTCACCGGCTACACCCTGGAGCAGGAGAAGCTGGACCGTCTGGCCGCGGCAGGCGGCACGGCCGCCTCCTCGATCGCCGAGGCCGTGCGTGACGCCGACGTGGTCATCACGATGGTGCCCGCGTCGCCGCACGTCGAGGCCATCGCCTACGGCCCGGACGGCATCCTGGAGAACGCCAGGCAGGGCTGTCTGCTGATCGACATGTCCTCGATCACCCCGCAGACCTCCGTCGACCTGGCCGCCGCCGCCAAGGACAAGGGCATCCGCGTCCTCGACGCCCCCGTCTCCGGCGGTGAGGCCGGCGCCATCGAGGCCGTGCTGTCGATCATGGTCGGCGGCGAGCAGGCCGACTTCGACCAGGCCAAGCCGATCTTCGAGGCGCTGGGCAGGACCATCGTGCTGTGCGGTCCGCACGGCTCCGGCCAGACCGTGAAGGCGGCCAACCAGCTGATCGTCGCCGTGAACATCCAGGCGTGCGCGGAGGCCGTGGTCTTCCTGGAGAAGTCCGGCGTGGACCTGACGGCCGCGCTGGACGTGCTGGGCGGCGGCCTGGCCGGCTCGACCGTGCTGACGCGGAAGAAGGACAACTTCCTCAACCGCGACTTCAAGCCGGGCTTCCGGATCGACCTGCACCACAAGGACATGGGCATCGTGACCGACGCGGCCCGCAATGTCGGCGCCGCCCTGCCGGTCGGTGCCGTGGTGGCTCAGCTGGTCGCCTCCCTGCGCGCGCAGGGCGACGGCGGCCTCGACCACTCCGCGCTGCTGCGCGCGGTCGAGCGCCTCTCGGGCGCCCAGTTCTGAGCCGAACCCATGACCTCCGGGCGGCGCCGGCGCTGACAACTGTCCTGTCGCGCCCAGGCGCCGGCGCCGCCCGGAACCTGGCCCACTTCCACGCCGCCGACCCGGAGTACGGCAAGCGCGTGGAGGAGGCGGTCCGCGCCCTGCGCGAGGACTGACACAGACGGCCCGCGCACCGCCGGACGGCCCGGATGAGGGGTGGCCGGCCGGATGTGCGCGGGCGTGGCAAGGACCGCGGCGGCGTGCGAGCCAGTGCGGTGGTGAAGGAACCGAGCGCCCTTCTCGACCAGAGGGAAGGCCGCCCCGGCTCCGTCGCACCCGCCGCGGTCCCAGCCGTTCCAGGCCCCGTCCGGCGGCGCGAACGACCTGTCGCGCCCAGCCTCGTGCCGTCGGACGGCCACAGCCGAAGAAGCCTCACCGAGCGCCGGAGCGCCGGACGCGGAACCGTCCGCGTCCGGCGCTTCGGCGTGCGTATCCGCCCCTGCCGCAGCACGCTGAAGGCATGACAGCACACCCACCGACGGAGTTCCCCCACATCGTCGTGCACGCTCCCGCCCTGGACGGCTCCCGGCGGGTCACCGAGCGGGATGTGACCCTGGGGATCGCCTCGCACCTCGACGACGTGGTCGAAATCCTGCGGATGGCCGATCTGGACCGGATCGAGGTCGAGGAGAGTGACCTCATCGAGTGGCAGGGCGGCGGGCCGGACGACTGGCCGGGGCTGGCCGAGTACCCCGAGGGCTGACGAAACCGATCCGAAAAGCCATACACCCGGGCGAACCGCTCCCCAGATCCTCAAAGAAGGCTCAGAACCTCGTCCAGGATGCTTCAACCGCCCACGTGGGCGGGCATATCCACGTCACACGGAGCCCGTCGGCACGGGGGCGGCGGGCTCCGTGTACCGACAGCGCGAAGCGGGCGGTCCATCCCCGGGGGATGGGCCGCCCGCTCTCGTCTCGGCCGGCTCAGACCTTCAGCGTCCTGATCGACGTCGGCGCATGACCGGGCTCGGTCGCGATCTCCTCGAACTCGACGACGTTGCCGATGTCGTTGGTCGTGGACATCGAGATGTTCGTGACCCGCTCCAGGATCGCCTCCACCACCACCGGCACCTGGTGCTCCTGCGCCAGCTTCTTGGCCCGCTCGAAGGCCGCGCCCAGCTCGTTCGGGTCGGTCACCCGGATGGCCTTGCAGCCCAGGCCCTCGGCGACCTTGACGTGGTCGACTCCGTAGACGCCCAGCTCGGGCGAGTTGATGTTCTCGAACTCGAGATTGACCTGGAAGTCGATCTCGAACGCCCGCTGCGCCTGGCGGATCAGCCCCAGGTAGGAGTTGTTGACGAGGACGTGGACGTACGGGATCTTGTGCTGCGCGCCGACCGCCAGCTCCTCCAGCATGAACTGGAAGTCGTAGTCGCCGGAGAGGGCCACCACGGAGGCCTCCGGGTCGGCCTTGGCCACGCCCAGCGCGGCCGGGATGGTCCAGCCGAGAGGGCCCGCCTGGCCGCAGTTGATCCAGTGCCGCGGCCTGAAGACGTGCAGCATCTGGGCGCCGGCGATCTGTGAGAGACCGATCGTGGAGACATACCGGGTCTCCGGGCCGAAGGCCTTGTTCATCTCCTCGTAGACGCGCTGCGGCTTGATCGGGATGTCGTCGAAGTGCGTACGGCGCTGGAGGGTCGCCTTCCTCTCCTGCGCGGCCGCGGCCCAGGCGGAGCGGTCGGGCAGCCTGCCCGCGGCCTTCAACTCCCTTGCCACCTCGACGAAGAGCTCCAGAGCCGCCTTGGCGTCGGAGGCGATGCCGTAGTCGGGGGCGAAGATCTTGCCGATCTGGGTCGGCTCGATGTCGACGTGGACGAACTTCCGGCCCGCCGTGTAGACGTCCAGCTTGCCGGTGTGGCGGTTGGCCCAGCGGTTGCCGATGCCGAGGACGAAGTCGGACTCCAGGAAGGTCGCGTTGCCGTAGCGGTGCGAGGTCTGCAGGCCGACCATGCCGGCGTTCAGCTCGTGGTCGTCGGGCAGCACGCCCCAGCCCATGAGGGTGGGGACGACCGGCGTTCCCGTCAGCTCCGCGAACTCCACCAGCAGTTCGGCGGCATCCGCGTTGATGACACCGCCGCCCGCGACGATCAGCGGGCGCTCGGCGGCGTTCAGCAGGCCGATCGCCTTCTCGATCTGGGGGCGGGTCGCGGCCGGCTTGTAGACCGGGAGCGGCTCGTACGTCTCCGGGTCGAACTCGATCTCGGTGAGCTGGACGTCGATCGGCAGGTCGATCAGGACCGGGCCCGGGCGGCCGGAGCGCATCAGGTGGAAGGCCTGCTGGAAGACGCCGGGGACCTGGGCCGCCTCCAGCACGGTGACCGCCATCTTGGTCACGGGCTTGGCGATCGAGGCGATGTCGACGGCCTGGAAGTCCTCCTTGTGGATCACCGCGGTCGGCGCCTGGCCGGTGATGCAGAGGATCGGGATGGAGTCCCCGGTGGCCGAGTACAGGCCGGTGATCATGTCGGTGCCGGCCGGGCCGGACGTGCCGATACAGACGCCGATGTTGCCGGCGTGGGTCCGGGTGTAGCCCTCGGCCATGTGCGAGGCGCCCTCGACATGGCGGGCGAGGGTGTGGTTGATGCCGCCGGAGGCCTTCAGCGCCGCGTAGAACGGGTTGATCGCCGCGCCCGGCACCCCGAACGCGGCGCTGACGCCCTCGCGCTTGAGGATCTCAACTGCCGCGCGGGCAGCGGTCATTCGAGCCATCGAGTACTCCTGCTTCGGCTGTCGGATGCCTGCTCCCGTCGCGCCCCGCGGTGAGCACAGTCTCCAGATCTGAAATCTTCCGGATGCTTCCGCGGTAGATCCCTTACGGTTTCCACATTGCGGAAAATAACTTCTGCTATCTGAAATCAATGTAGGTGCGGGGATGAACGTCGTCAAGGGACGGACAACCGGGCCCCGGCGGGAGCAGCATGGGACCGTGAAGCGACACGACGCCTGAGGTGGGGCCATGTCCGAGAGCGTGCCGGTGTGCTGTCCGGCCTGTCGGCGCGAGCACGTCTACACCGCGCCGTCGTACCCCTACGCCTGCGGTGCCCCGATCACCCCGTCCCTCGACGGCACGGCCGCGCCGACGCCGGTGGCGCACCGCGCCTGGGACGAGGAGTGGCTGACGGTGAGCTGCGGCTCCTGCGGCCGCCGGGACCAGTGGCCGCAGCCGGAGCTGGGCTGCCCCTGCGGGGCGGTACTGCGCGTCCCGGTCGCCGGGAACGTGTCCGCGCCCGCGCCCGCGCCGGGTCCCGAGCCGCGGCCCCCTTTCCATCCGGTCACCATCCGTACCGCCCGGGACGTGGTCACCGCCGCCGCGCTCTATCTGCGGTGGCTCGGCTACCGGGACATCCGCCGCGCCGACCAGCAGCCGCCGTCCGGCATCGGCCTGGCCGCGCCCGGTCTGGTCGCCCAGGTGGACCCGACCGTGCGCCCGGCCTCGCTGCGGGACGTGGAGTGCCTGTGGCTGACGGCGATGACGGAGGACTCCGGCTGCGTCTACTTCTCCCTCGCCGGATACACCGAGGACGCCCGCGACCGCGCCGACGCCCTCGGCATCCCGCTGTTCGTCCTGGACCTCACGGGCACACCGCAGCCGGTCAACGACCCCGCGGACGGCCTGGACGCAACCGGCGCCGTCTGAGACACCTCAGGTGTCCCGGACGGCGCCCGGCGAACGAAGAGGCTCAGCCTCCGTAGGTCTCCCGCAGCTCGATCTTGCGTACCTTGCCCGACACCGTCATCGGGAAGGTCTCCAGGATCTGCATCCGGCTCGGCACCTTGTAGTGGGCCAGCCGGCCCTCGCAGAAGGCCCGCAGTTCCTCCAGGGTGAGCGGTTCGGCCGGGTCGTGGGGGATGACACAGGCCAGCACCTCCTCGCCGTACCTCTCGTGCGGCACCCCGACCACCTGGACGTCACGGATCTTGGGGTGGGCGTAGAGGAACTCCTCAATCTCGCGCGGGTAGATGTTCTCGCCGCCCCGGATGATCATGTCCTTGATCCGGCCGACGATCTCGACGTACCCGTCCTCGCGCATCATCGCCAGATCGCCGGTGTGCATCCAGCGCCCCGGGTCGACGGCCTCCGCCGTCTTCTCCGGCTCCTTCCAGTAACCGAGCATCACGCTGTAGCCCCGGGTGCACAACTCGCCTGACGTGCCGCGGGGCTGGGTGACCCCGGTGGCCGGGTCGACGACCTTGACCTCCAGGTGCGGCAGCACCCGGCCGGCCGTGCCGGTGCGGTGTTCCAGGTCGTCGTCGATACGGGTCTGGAGCGACACCGGACTCGTCTCGGTCATGCCGTAGCAGATGGAGACCTCCGCCATGTGCATCTCGGCGACCACCCGTTTCATCACCTCGACCGGGCAGGGCGAGCCCGCCATGATGCCGGTGCGCAGCGACGACAGGTCGTACGACGCGAAGTCGGCGAGGTTCAGCTCCGCGATGAACATCGTCGGTACCCCGTACAGCGAGGTGCAGCGCTCCTGCCGGACCGCCTCCAGGGTCGCCCTCGGCTCGAAGGACGGGGCCGGGATCACCATGCAGGCGCCGTGCGAGGTGGCGGCCAGGTTGCCCATCACCATGCCGAAGCAGTGGTAGAAGGGAACCGGGATGCAGATCCGGTCCTGCTCGCTGTATCCGACCAACTCCCCGACGAAATGGCCGTTGTTGAGGATGTTGTGGTGGGACAGCGTGGCCCCCTTCGGGAAGCCGGTGGTCCCCGAGGTGTACTGGATGTTGATGGGGTCGTCGCAGGACAACTCCGCCGTGCGGGCAGCCAGTTCGGCGCCCCACTCGGCCGTCCCGCGCGCGACCAGCGCCTCCCAGCCGGGATCCCCGATGTACACGGCCTCCCGCAACTGCGGGCACCGGCCCCGCACTTCCTCCACCATCGCCCGGTAGTCGCTGGTCCTGTGGCTGAGTGAGGCGAACAGCAGGGAGACCCCGGCCTGTTTGAGGACGTACTCGACCTCGTGGGTCCGGTAGGCCGGATTGATGTTGACCATGATCGCGCCGATCCGGGCGGTGGCGTACTGCACCAGCACCCACTCGGCGCAGTTGACCGCCCAGATGCCCACCCGGTCGCCCTTGGCGATCCCGCTCGCGAGCAGCGCGGAGGCCAACCGGTCGACGTCGGCGGCGAATTCGGCGTAGGTCCAGCGTCGCCCGGACGGCACGTCGACGAGCGCCTCCCGGTCCGGCCAGGCCGCGACGGCCCGGTCGAGGTTGGCGCCGATCGTGTCACCGAGCAGGGCCGTGCCGCTCGTGCCGTGCGTGTACGAGAGTGCGGATGCCGAGGTCACCGGAAGTCCTCCTCGCGGTACTCCCCGGCCGAGCCCGCCGCCGTCGCCTCGCGCAGCTCGATCCGCCGGATCTTTCCGGACACGGTCTTGGGCAGCGGGGCGAACTCCAGCCGCCGGATGCGCTTGTACGGCGCGAGGACCTGACGGGCGTGCTCGAAGAGCACCTTCGCGGTGTCCGGGCCCGGCTCCCAGCCCGCCGCCAGCACGACGTACGCCTTGGGCACGGCCAGCCGCAGCTCGTCCGGCGCCGGGACGACGGCCGCCTCGGCCACCGCCTCGTGCTCAAGGAGCGCGCTCTCCAGCTCGAACGGGCTGATCTTGTAGTCGGACGCCTTGAACACGTCGTCCGCACGGCCGACGTAGGTGATGTAGCCGTCCTCGTCCCGGGAGCCGATGTCACCGGTGCGGTAGTAGCCGCCGGCCATCGCCTCCGCCGTACGGTCGGCGTCCCCGTGGTACCCGCTCATCAGGCCCACCGGCCGCGCCGACAGGTCGAGCGCGATCTCGCCCTCCGTCATCCCCGGCGCCCCCGACACCGGGTCGAGCAGCTCGATGCGGTACCCCGGACTCGGGCGGCCCATCGAGCCGGTCTTCAGCGGCTGCCCGGGGCTGTTGGAGACCTGTACGGCCGTCTCCGTCTGCCCGAACCCGTCCCGGATGGTGAGGTTCCAGGCCCGCCGCACCTGCTCGATCACCTCGGGATTGAGCGGCTCACCGGCCGCCACCACCTCACGGGGCGGGGTACGCAGCTGCGTCAGATCCGCCTGGATCAGCATCCGCCACACCGTCGGCGGGGCGCAGAAGGAGGTCACCCCGTGCCGGTCCATCTCGGCCATCAGCCGGCCCGGGTCGAATCGGCTGTAGTTGTGGATGAAGACCGTCGCCTCCGCGTTCCACGGCGCGAACAGGTTCGACCAGGCGTGCTTCGCCCAGCCCGGCGAGGAGATGTTCAGGTGCACATCACCGGGCTTGAGGCCGATCCAGTACATGGTGGCCAGATGCCCGACCGGGTACGAGGTGTGGGTGTGCTCGACCAGCTTGGGCCGTGCGGTGGTGCCCGAGGTGAAGTAGAGCATCAGCGGGTCGTCGGCCAGCGTCGGCCCGTCCGGCACGAAGTCGGCCGAGGCGGCGTACGCGTCCTCGTACGGCTCCCACGCCCCCTCCTCCGACGGCGGCAGCCCGCCCACCGCGATCCGGGTGTACGTCCCGGGCACCTCGGCGAACTTGGCGGCGTCCTCGGGCCGCGCGATCACATGCTTCACCCGGCCCCGCTCGACGCGGTCGCGCAGGTCGGCCGGACCGAGCAGCGGGGTGGCCGGGATGACGACGGCACGCAGCTTCATCGCGGCCAGCGCGGTCTCCCACAGCTCGGCCTGGTTGCCGAGCATGACGAGGATGCGGTCCTCCGGCTCGACGCCCCGCGCCCGCAGATGGCCCGCGACCCGGTCGGAGCGCTCGGACAGCTCGGCGAAGGACAGCTTCGTCCCGGTGCCGTCCTCCTCCACGATGTGCAGGGCGGTGCGGTCGTTGCCCTCGGCGATGACGTCGAACCAGTCCAGCGCCCAGTTGAAGTGCTCCGGCCGCGGCCAGTCGAAGCCCTCGTAAGCGGTGGCATAGTCGTCACGGTGTTCCAGCAGGAAGTCCCGTGCCCTGCGGAAGTCCTCCGTCGCACTCGTCATACGCGTCTCCTTCAGTACCGGACCATTGCCGGGCGGCTCTCTGGCATCGTGTAATCCGTGATGCAGGTCTCACTACCCCCGAACGGGGGTGTGGACATCACAGGTCCGGGGTCGAAGGGGCGGCACAAGTGGCAGCAGAGGTCGCGGGGGCGGTGGAGATACTCGGTGCGCTGGCCAGACTCCGGCGCGCCACCGGGCTCCCGATCGCCTTCGGCGGGCTCGTCGACGCGGGCCGGCCGCAGGTGCGGATCAGCGAGCTGACCGGCGCCCACACGGCCGCCCTGCGGTCCCTCGCGGTCACCTCGGGAAACGGCCTGGGCGGCAAGGCGGTCGCGCTGGGCCGCCCGTGCGCGGTCACCGACTACTCCGTCTCCCGGCAGATCAGCCACGAGTACGACATCCCGGTCGCGGCCGAGGGCATCCGCTCGGTGCTCGCGGTGCCCGTGGTGGTGCGGCGCCGGGTGCGGGGCGTGCTGTACGGCGCGCTGCGCACCGCCCAGCCGCTGGGCGACCGCACGCTCGGCGCGGCGGTGGCGGCGGCGCGGGACGTGGAACAGGCGCTGGTCGTGCAGGACCAGGCCAGGGGGCTGCTGGCGGCGGCACGGCCGGAACCCGCCGCCGTACCGGATCCGGGGGCCGCCTGGGAGCAGGTGCGGGAGGCGCATGCCGCGCTGCGGGCGCTCGCCCCGCGGATCACCGACCCCGGGCTGCGCGCCGAACTGCTCGCCGCCTGTGGGCTGCTGGCCGCCCCGGCACGGGCGGCCGATGGGACACTGGCGCCCCGGGAGCTGGATGTGCTGGCCTGGGTGGCGGCCGGTGCGACCAACGCGGCGGTGGCCGAGCGGCTCGGGCTGCGGCCCGAGACGGTCAAGGCGTATCTGCGCTCGGCGATGCGGAAACTGGGCGCGCACACCCGGGGGGAGGCGGTGGCGGCGGCTCGTCGGACGGGGTTGTTGCCGTAGCGGAGGGGACCCATTCCATTCATGCGGATACGCTTTGAATTTCCGGCTGCCGGAGCGCTGTTATTTCCCTCACCACGCCGTCCGGCCGAATTTCGGGGTTCGTTGCCTAGAATTTGGCCCGGACACGACACACGAGGGGAGCGGTGACCGTGCGACGGGACTTCCAGGAGTCTGCCAGATGCCGCCCCGACCTGGTCATCGGCCGGGCCGAGCTGTTCTCGGCCGCTCGTGAACAGCTCACCTCGGGCGGCAGCGTGCTCCTGCACGGGCCCGCCGGAATAGGAAAATCGACCGTCCTGCGGGCCTTGGACGCCGAATACTCCGGCACCGCCCGCACCGTGTTGCGCTGCTCGGCCACCGAGTCCGAATCCCATCTCCCCTTCCTCGCCCTCGCCGACCTCTTCGGACTGGTCCTCGACGAGGTCGCGCCCCGGCTGCCCGGCGCCCAGCGCACCGCCCTGGAGTCGGCGCTCACCGGCCGCGGCGAGTCCACCCTCCAGCGCAACGGCCTCGCCCTGCGCCTCGCGGTCCTGTCCGCGCTGCGCGCGCTGGCCGCCGAGGGGCCGGTGCTGGTCGTCGCCGACGACCTCCAGTGGCTGGATCCGGCCAGCGCCGAACTCCTCGGCTTCGCCGCCCGCCGCCTCGGCGGCACCCCGGTCCAACTGCTGTGCGCGGTCCGCACGGAGGGCCAGGAGTACGACCGTCACCTACGCGCGTCACCCCCGGACACCGTCGCCGTCCGCCTCGGCCCGCTCACCCGCAAGCAGGTCTCCGAGTTGCTGGACCACCGCGGGCACTCCGGGCTGACCCGGGCCGCGGTCCGGGAGATCCACCGCACCAGCGGCGGCAACCCGCTGTTCGCCCTGGAACTCGGCCGCGCCCTCGCCGAGAACCCGACCCCGCCCCGGCCCGGCGAGCCACTGCCGGTGCCGACCTCGCTGCGCGCCCTGGTCCTCACCCGCCTCGACATGCTGTCCGTCGAGGCCCGCCGCACCCTCCTGGTGGCCAGCGCCGGTGCCAGGCCCACACCCGCCCTGCTGCACGCGGCCGGCCGGGAGAACGTCGAGGCCGAGTGCGCCCAGGCGGCCGAACTCGGGCTGCTGGCCACCGAGCCGGAGGGCCCCGCCGTGCGCTTCGCACACCCCCTGATCTCCGCCGCGCTGTACGCCGAGGCGCCCGCGCAGGAGCGCCGGGCCGCGCACGCGGCGCTGTCGACGGCAGCCTCCGACCCGATCGAGCGGGCCCGGCACCTGGCCCTGGCCACCACCGGCACCGACCCGGAGGTGGCCGCCCGGCTCGCCGAGGCCGCGACCCAGGCCCGGGACCGGGGCGCGCCCTCGGTCGCCGCACAGCTCGGGCTGCTCGCCGCCCGGCACACCCCAGCCGACACCACACCCACGCCGGACGAGCGCCGGCTCCGGGCCGCCGAGGACGCGATCACCGCGGGCGAGGTCGACCTCGCCCAGGACATCGCCCGCGAGGTGCTCACCCGGGCCACCCGCCCCGCGGACCGGGTGCGGGCCTGGATCATCGTGATCGACACCGCCGGCCACACCATGACGGAGGTCGACGCGGCCTTCCCGCACGCCCTCGCCGACGCCGGCGACGACCCCCGGCTGCTCGGTCTCGTCCACTACCAGCTGGCCTGGCGGGCGCTGATCGTGGGGGGCGACTTCACCGAGGCCCGGCAGGCGGCCGCGCACTCCGCCGATCTCGCGGCGCGCGGCGACGACCGGCGCACCGAGCTGCTCGCGCTGTCCCTGCAGGCCCAGGTCGAGACCCTGATGGGCCATCCGGCCGCGCCCGCCACCATCAAGCGCGCCCTGACGGAGCCGCAGGACCCGAACGTGTCGTGCCATCACAACGGGGCCGGCAGCGCCCGGTTCCGCTGGCTGGTGATGGGCGACCAGCTGGCCGAGGCACGGGCCACGGTCACCGCGCTGCTGCGCGAGGTGCGCCGGCGCGGCCAGGTGGAGAGCGAGGTGCACTTCCTGCGCGGGCTGGCCGAGACCGAGCTGCGCTCCGGGCACTGCGGCCGGGCGCTCGATCTGGCCCAGGAGGGTTTGCGCCTCGCGCACGACTCCGGGATCGGCGAGACCGCCTCCGCGATGCTCACCTCGCTGGCCGAGGCCTCCGGCGGTGATGTGGACCGGGGCCTCGCGCTGGCCCGGGAGGCGGTGGACCACGCCGAACAGGACGGCGACACGGTGTATCTGTCCCGGGCCCTGGGCGCACTCGGATACGCCCAGTTGGTGGCAGGCGACCCGGCGGGCACCGTGCGCTCGCTGCGCCGGGTGCGGGAGCTGGAGCAGAGCCTCGGCATCACCGACCCGGCGCGCGGCCGCTGGCAGGGCGACCTGGCCGAGGCGCTGGTCCGGGTGGGTGAGCCGGCCGAGGCGCAGGACGTCATCGACGTCACCCGGGAGCACGCGCTCAGGCTCCGCCGGGAGAGTGTTCTCGCCGTGCTCGACCGGGCCGAGGCGCTCGTCCGGGCGGCCCACGGCGAACACGACGCGGCCGTCGCCCAGCTGACCTCGGCCCAGGACCGGTTCGCCAAACTGGGCTACGGCCTGGAGGAGGCACGGGCCGCGTTCGCGCTCGCCTCGCTGCGCGAGCGGCGCTCCCCCACGGCGTACGACGAGGCCACCCGGCTGTTCCGGCGGTGCCGGGCACTGCCGTGGCTGCGTCAGGTGGACGAGGCCGTCTCGGCGCCCGAGCCCGCGCCGGCGGTCGGGGCGCCGGCCGAGCCCGCCGCCGCCCTGGAGGGGCTGGCCGCGATGGAGCGTCAGGTCGCCGCGCTGGTCATGGAGGGCGCCACCAACCGGGAGATCGCCGCCCGGCTGTTCATCAGCGTCAAGACGGTGGAGGCGACGCTGACCCGGGTCTACCGCAAGCTGGGCATCCGATCGCGCGTGGACATAGTCCGTTTGGCGGCGGAGCGGCGCGCGAAGTGAGAGCGCTCCCGGTTAACTGAGGCGGACCGAGGGTTTTCCCTCCCCCATCCCCCTAGGGGGTTCCCTCATTGGGAGGGTGGGGTTCCGGGTCCTAGCTTATGGATGTGCCGCTCGCCCGGGCATACGGGGGTCGGTCCCGCGACCCCCGTGCTGCACCCCCCACACCAGCGCGACCCCCCACCGGCAACCCCCACTGAGGAGACTCATGTTCGGGCTCAACCGCGCTAGAAAGACCGCCGCCGTCCTGGCGGCGACGGCTGCCGCCGCAGCGACCGCGCTGATCGCGTCCCCCACCGCGTCAGCCGCCCCCCAGCCCATCGTCGGCGGCACGACGACCACGACCACCGCGTACCCGTTCATGATGCAGATCACGGACGCGTCGGGCAGCCAGTTCTGCGGCGGCACCCTGGTGTCGGCCACCAAGGTGGTGACCGCCGCCCACTGCATGGAGGGCGAGTCCGCCGGCAACGTCCGCGTGGTCGGGGGCCGCACGTACCTCAACGGCACCAACGGCACGGTCAGCAAGGTCAGCAAGATCTGGATCAACCCGGACTACACGGACGCCACCAACGGCGACGACGTGTCGGTCCTCACCCTCTCGACGGCGATGTCGTACACCCCGGCGTCGTACGTCAGCTCCTCCCAGACCAGCCTGTACGCGGCCGGCACCACGGCCCGCATCCTCGGCTGGGGCACCACCTCGGAGAACGGCAGCTCCTCCAACCAGCTGCGGACCGCGACCGTCCCGATCGTGTCCGACTCCGGCTGCAAGAGCTCCTACGGTTCGGACTTCGTCCAGACCGACATGGTGTGCGCCGGATACACCTCCGGCGGCGTAGACACCTGCCAGGGCGACAGCGGCGGTCCCCTGCTCATCGGGGGCGTCCTGGCAGGGATCACTTCCTGGGGCGAGGGGTGCGCGGAGGCCGGTTACCCGGGTGTCTACAGCCGGCTGACCACCTTCTCGGACCTGGTGACCGCGCAGGTCAACTCGTAACCCAAGGTCTCCTGAGTACCCCTCAGGTGAGTGACCAGGGGGCGTTGCGGGCTTCCACGAGCAGCCCGCAGCGCCCCCTATCCATGTCTGCGGCGTGCACGGCTACTCGTCGGCGGTGAGCCTGCCCGCCGCACCCCAGCCCTGAACTCCTCCGAGTGCGCTTCCCGTTCGGTGGGGCCGGTCCATCGCGCCAGCCGTCCGTGACCAAAAAGGCAGATCACGACCGCGGCGATCAGCTTGCGTGATCGCCGCAGGCCGGCAGCAGGGCGTTCAGGTGCGGGGGCGGGGTGACGGCGGACACGACGAGGCCGGCCGCCAGGGCCACGCCCGGCGCCCGGAACGGTACGAAGGTCACCGCCGGGCTGCGCAGCACGCGCGCGTGGGAGGCGTACACGACCGTCCACATCGGGCCGGTGCCGATGCCGGCGAGGATGTCCTGGAGGGATCCGGCGACGGTCCGGGCAGCGGTTCCAAGCCGGCGTCACGGCAGGCACCGACGACCAGGTCGACCAGGTCGACAAGGGCCGGATTGTTGCGGCGCTCGGTGAGCGCGAGGGGCAGTCCGGCCAGTTCGTCGAGGCCGAGCTCCGTGCGCGCGGCGAGGGGGTCCGGCTGGTCGAGAGCGAACTCGTCGGCGTTCGCCGAGCTCCGTGCGCGCGGCGAGGGGGTGGGTGGCGGGGAGAGCGGCGACCAGGGGGTCGGGCCACAGCGGATGGACCCGTACGCCGGGCACCGGCTCGACCGCTCGTACGAACGCGGCGTCCAGCCGCCCGCCCGCGACCCGGGCGAGGCGTTCTGCGACCGGCAGCGAGTACAGCTCGACGGGCACGTCCGGCGCACGGCGGGCGAACGCGGGCCAGTACCCGGTCCAGGTGCGCGCCGAGCCCCGTGCTGGTGCCGATCCTGAGCCCGGCCGGCGGGGCGACGGCGGCCCGGGCCTTCTGGGCCGCCGCCGGCACCGCCCGTGCCTCGGGCAGCAGCCGCTCCCCCGCGCCCGTGAGCCGGACCCGGCGCGGCGAACGGTCGAACAGCTCGGCTCCCAGCTCCCGCTCGAGGCGCTGTATCTCTATGCTCACCGCGGACTGCACGATGTGCAGCCGTTCGGCGGCCCTCCCGAAGTGCAACTCCTCGGCGACGGCGACGAAGTAGGTGAGCTGCCGCAGTTCCATGGCCCCGACTCCAGAGGCGCTGTTTGAATGTGCTCTGACCCTTTCTCGACGGATGGGGCGAACTGACCTGTCACCGACCGGCTTGGGATACGACCGTCCCGAACCTGATGTCGTACGAGGTTCCGGGGTGCAGGGTGGCCAGCATGTGCTCGGCCTCTTCTGCTACGGCGGCCCGCTCGGCGGCGCCGCTCAGCGGGCGGAAGGTCTCGATGACGAGGGCGTCGTCCACCGGCTTCCACACGCCCGCCAGAAAGCCGTCGACGAGCAGGGTGCGGTGAGGCTGGTTGCCCTGCCAGAGGCGGCCCCGGTGCTCGGGCGGGACGACGCGGGTGCGGTCGGCGTGGGAGAGGAGGAGGTTGTCGTACTCGGGGAGGAAGCGAGGCGGGGCGGGGGTCTCGGGGTCGGGGCGGGGGGCGTCGGGCAGGTCGAAGAGTTCGACGCCGTTCTCGCCTTGGAAGGTGAGGAGACGGGGCCGGAGCCGTTCGAAGACCTCACGCATCCGCGTCAGTCCGGCCCAGCTCTGCATGTCCTTGACGGAGGCCGGGCCGAAGGCGGCGAGATAGCGCAGCACGGTGTCGTCCGGCGCCGGGGCCGGTGCGGCGGGGCGGCCCAGCCAGTGCTCGGCGGTGGTGAGGGCGACCTGCCCGGACCGGCCCCACAGGCCGCGCGGGGGTACCTGGACGAGGGGCAGGGTGCAGCGAGCGGCGACGGCCAGGGACTGCGGGTCGGCATCGGGCCACTCGGCACCCAGCGCCGTACGCAGCTCGGCCATGGTGCGCGGCTCGGCCTCGACCAGGTCGCGGACGAGTACGGCGAGCCGGTCCAGGCCGACGCCGGCCAGGCCTTTGCGGAAGGCGGTCAGCTCGCGGTCCCGGGCGGCCTGGACGAGCGGGCGCAGGGTGAGGGCGTCGTCGGCGGTGTGGGTGTGGATGGTCGACCGCATGGTGACGATACGGACGACCTCCCGGTCCGCCATCAGCCGCGAGAGCCGCTCCGGGGCGAAGCCGTCGAGGCGGGCCGCGAGGGCGTAGTACGGCGGCTTCACGTTCTGCGCCTGGAGGCCGACGAGATGCGCCACGGCCTCCTCCGCCGACCGGGATGAGCGGCGCAGCAGCAGCTGACGGTCGAGGGTGGCACGATTGAGAGCGCGGGTACCGAGAACCGGGCCCGGTGACGTCTTCGCCATATCGGGCACGCTAACGCCCATCGCGGACAGATCCTGTCCGTTCCTGTCCGTATCTCTCACCGAATCCCGTCGTGATTCTCTCCGCCGGGCCTGTATGCCCCGTATATCCTGCTCCGAGACCCACTGATCACGCCTGATCACTACGATCACACAGATCACGCCGATGCAGGCCCCACCGAGAGGCGGCCGCGATGTCCGAGCGACGCCCCAGCCCGGCCTCGAAGAACTCCGGGAACGGCAGGAGTGCCAGAAGGTCCGTCTGGCGCCGCGCCCTGCCGCGGGAGCAGGACACGGCCGAGCAGCCGAAGCCGGACTCCGCGTCGGCCGCGGAGCCGGGCGAGCCGCCGAGCGTCGTGGAGGCGGCGCTGTACCGCGACGGTGTGCGCGTGTCGACGCCGGCGACCCTCGCGGAGACATACCGGGAACTGCACGACCAGCCCTCGGGCATGGCGTGGATCGGCCTGGGCCGCCCCACCTCGGACGAACTCCTCTCCCTGGCCGTCGAGTTCGACCTGCACCCGCTCGCGGTCGAGGACGCGATGGAGGCCCACCAGCGCCCGAAGCTGGAACGGTACGGCGACACGCTCTTCGTGGTCCTGCGCGCGGCCCGTTATCTGGACGCACCGGAGGAGGTCGACTTCGCCGAGCTGCACGTCTTCGTGGGCCCGGACTTCGTGATCACGGTCCGGCACGGCGCGACACCGGACCTCTCGGCGGTACGCCGCCGCATGGAGGACAGCCCCGACCTGCTGAAACTCGGCCCGGAAGCGGTCCTCTACGCCATACTCGACGTGGTGGTCGACGGCTACGCCCCGGTCGTCGAGGGCGTCCAGAACGACATCGACGAGATCGAGACGGAGGTCTTCCGCGGCGACCCGGAAGTCTCCCGCCGTACCTACGAACTCTCCCGCGAGATGGTCGAGTTCCAGCGCGCCACCCGCCCCCTGGTGGGCATGCTGCACGGCCTGATGGCCGGCTTCACCAAGTACGGGACCGACGAGGAACTCCAGCGCTACCTCCGCGACGTCGCCGACCACGTCACCCACATCAGCGAACGCGTGGACGGCTTCCGTCAGGCCCTCACCGAGATCCTCACGGTCAACGCGACCCTGGTCACCCAGCAACAGAACGCGGAGATGCGGGCGTTGGCGGAGGCGGGCTTCGAACAGAACGAGGAGATCAAGAAGATCTCTTCTTGGGCGGCCATTCTGTTCGCTCCCACACTGGTCGGGACGATCTACGGCATGAACTTCAGGGAGATGCCGGAGTTGCACTGGGCACTCGGGTACCCCTTCGCCGTCGCCCTGATGGCGATCGTATGCGCCAGTTTGTACCTCATCTTCAAGCGGAAGGACTGGCTCTGAGTAACCGGCAGCACGAGCGCGTGCCCTGTGGACTAAGACCGGCTCGCGGTGGGTTGGTGTTGCTGGACGGCTCCGCGATACGGATCCGGCGGCGCACCGGTGCTGAGGGATTGGAGACGCGCGTTCCCTTGCTGGCCCGTCAACTCGTGGCGATCCACGCGTTGCGACCCGCCGAGCGGCCCCGGGAGTATGTGACGTTGACGACCGCCGACACTGTCGTCACTCCGAAGGGCGCCGACGCGGCGGCATGGGCCGCGGCGATCGACGTGATTCGCAAGCCCGCGCCGCCCTATGAAGAGCGATTCCTGCACCGGGACTTCCAACCCGGCAACGTGCTGTTCGACGTGCCGCCCTCAAGGCCAGCGGGTGCCCGGATCACGGGGGTCGTCGACTGGGCAGCGACCTCCTGGGGCCCGGCGGATCTCGATGTGGCGCACTGCTCGACCAATCTCGCGCTGCTGCACGGCCCAGCGTGGGGTCTGCGGCTCCCTCAGGTGTATGAGGAGGCCGGCGGGGTGCTGGCCGCGGCCGCGAGCGAGCGGCTGTACTGGCGGGTGCGGAACGGGCTGGCGTGCTCAGAAGAAGTGCGGTTGGTGGCGCAGTCATGGCGGGAGGCGGGGAGGACAGAGCTGACGACGTGAGTGGTGGAGGAGCGGCTGGATGCCTATGTCACCGCCCTGATGGCGGCGCTGGGCTGAACCAGAGCGGCCTGGGGCGCGGGCACGGTGGCGAGCGCCGGGCCCGGTTGCCACGTCCGGGAGCGGAGCCGATCGCACATCCGCACCGGGGCACCCCCGAGTACGGGCTGGCTCCCGGCCGACAGCTCTGCGACGCCTCCGAATCGAACGGCAATATCACTCGCCGTAATAGCTCCCCAAGGTCTGTGCCAGAGCCCCATTCTCGTGAACGGAGCCAGCGGGGAGAGGTGGCCGCCTACTCGGTGCAGTGGTTCGAGCACCGTGCCGCTGCAGAGCTCGAAGAGAAGCGCGCCATCCGCGAGGAGACGCCCGCGCACAACGTCCATTCAACTCCGCGCCACAGCACGGTGGTCCTTGCCGGCGCCCACCGATCGTTGGCGGCATGTCGGGCCAGAGAGTCCAGCGGCCTGGTCACAGCCGTCTCCCCCGGGTCGGGAAAGCGGCTGTGGCGCAGACTCAGGGCCGCCGACAGCGGTTCCGCGGTCTCCTCCGAGCAGCGGACGCAGGTCATCGGGCGGTCTCCTCCGAGCAGCCGACGTAGGCCACAGGCCCTCAGTGGCTCCGGCGCACCGCCCCGGCGGGCGCCGTTCCCTTCTGCCGAGCGAACCTCGACGCGTGCGCGCATACGGCGATCAGGCGGGGGCATACGACTCGCGAGAGGACGTACTGCTCCGCCGCGACGGCGGCGTCACCGAGGAGTGCGTGCTGCTCGGTGGATACCGCGGGCCCGGTGCGTACGGCGGCCCGCCTCTCGAGAGAGGTTGTCACTGTGCTGCTGCCCGTGGAGAAGGAACTGCGGTCGGTGTTGGCCCGCTTCGCCGATGCCCGGTTCCGCCATGACCTCCACCCCACCGGCCAGTCCAGCCGGGAGCTGGAAGACACCTCTCACACGCTCTGCGCCATGACCGGCACCCAGTCGGTGGAGCACGCCCTCGCCGCCGCCGACGTACTCCTGGACCAACTGCGAGCGGACCGTCACGCCGCCACCAGGGCCGGCCAGACCCTGGCTGCCTGAGCCGCGCCGCCTCAGAGGCTGGGCGGCTCGGCGGCCGGATCGGATCCCTGCGATGCGATGCTCCAGATCCGCGACATCGCCGCCCGTGCGTGGCCCGGACGGGCGACATCCGAGTGCGCCGCGACCCCGGCGTCGCGCCGGCCGTACCGGCAGCGTGCTTCGCCGGGGTCGCGGGCTACGCCCGTGATGTCACGCGATGTCGACCATCCCGGACGCCCAGTCGTCCAGAACCCTGGAGGGGTCCAGGACGACGGGCAGTTCGGTCAGGCCCCGGAACGCGGGGAAGGGCACGGTGAGCCACTTGGCCTCGTCCGTCGGCAGGGCCAGGGAAAGTTGCGGGAAGCGGCGGAAGAGCGAGGCCAGGGCGATCTGCATCTCCATCCTCGCCAGCGGTGCGCCGAGGCAGTAGTGCGGCCCCGTACCGAAGCCCAGGTGGTTGCTCTGTACGCCCGGCCGGGTGATGTCGAAGGTGTCGGGGCTCTCGAACGCAGCGGCGTCCCGGTTGGCCGAGGTGACCGCGATCTGTACCAGCGAACCCTTGGGAATGAGCGTCCCCGCGATGGTGATGTCCTCGAGGGCGTGGCGGAAGGTCGCGTTCTCGACCGAGCCCTCGAAGCGGATGATCTCCTCGATCGCGTTCGGGAGGAGGTCGGGTGAGTCGATCACCTGCCTGAGCTGCTCGGGATGGGTGAGCAGGGTGTAGACGGCGTTGCCGATGAGGTAGGCGGTCGTCTTGTGGCCAGCGAACAGCAGCACCCAGAGCGTGGACAGCAACTCACCGTCCGTCAGCGACTCCTGCTCGTCCTGCGTCTGGATGAGGACGCTGAGCAAGTCGTCCTCGGGGGCCTTGCGCTTACGGGCGATGAGGACCTCGAAGTACTCCCGGAGGGTGTTCTCCGCCTCGGCCAGGCGATCCTTGTCCTTCTTGCTGAAACCGGTCCGCGCGACGACGCTGCACCACTGCTGGACCTCCTGCCGCTCCTCCTCGGGGACGCCGATGAGCTCGCAGATCACCTGCAGGGGCAGCGGGAAGGCGAAGGCCGACAGCAGATCGACGGCCTGCAGGGTGGAGCAGTTGTCGAGCAGCGTGTCGGTGAGCTCCTGGATCCGTGGGCGCAGCGCCTCGATACGGCGGGGCACGAAGGCACGGTTGACGAGCCGGCGCAGCCGCGTGTGCTTCGGCGGGTCGGCGAACAGCATGTTGTCGTCCAGGGCGATGGAGGAGTCGCCGAAGATGGACCGGTAGGCGTCGATGGCCGCGTACATGTCCTTGCTGATCCTCGGGTCGGCAAGGGCGGCCTTCGCGTCCTCGAACCGGGTGATCAGGTACGAGTGCACACCGTGGGGCGGTGTGATGCGGCACACCGGCGCGTTCTCCCGCAGGTGCTGGTAGAGGGGGTGCGGGTTGGCCCGGTACTCCGGGCAACCACGGGATGCCGCGTCCACCGCCCGTGCTGTCTCGTCCGCGGTCTCCTGCTCCTGCATCTGAGTCATCGACGGCCCCTCTTCTCTTCCCACGGTGGCGCAGGTCGGCTGCAACGCTGGAATGCATTGACGCCACTCGGAACGGGAAAACGCGATTCACCCTGACGCGGACCCATGTCGTCGGCACGGTATGGAAGCGGAAAAGCAGAGTGCGCCGTCCGGCGGAAGGCTCGATTGCCGACCCCGGGGGCCTGTGACAGGTTCGGACCCAGGGCCGCCAAGAATGCGAATCGCTGCCCGAACTACCGCTGGGTCACTGGAGGAGGACGGGCCGTGGACGCGCGCGACAAAGAAATGGTGCCGGTATTGATCGTGGGCGGTTCGCTTGTCGGACTGTCCGCGTCGGTGTTTCTGGGAAGACTGGGCGTCAGCCATATGGTCGCCGAGCGCCGGGCCGCCACTTCCGAACATCCCCGGGGCCGGGGGAACAACATGCGGACGATGGAGTTGTTCCGCACCGCCGGGCTGGAACCGGACATCAGAAAGGCCGCGGCCGTCCTGTCCGGCAATCACGGCATCATGCAGACGGACAAGCTGTCGGGTGGTGAGAGCAGATGGCTCTCGGCCCGTCTCACCGGCGGAGCCCCCGAGACGAACGTGTGCTCCACCCGGCGGTGCGCGTGCAGCCAGAACGACCTGGAGCCGGTCCTGCTGGCACACGCCCGTCAACTGGGCGGGGACGTGTGCTTCGGTACGGAGCTGATCTCCTTCACCGAGGACCGGGACGGCGTGACGTGCGAACTGCGCGAGCGGGAGAGCGGCCGGACGTACTCGATGCGAACGGCCTACCTCCTGGCGGCCGACGGGCCGCGCAGCCCCGTGCGCGAGCGGCTGGGCATCGGGCAGAGCGGCGGGGGCGACCTGTTCCACAACGTCAGCGTCACCTTCCGCAGCAAGCTCCTCCGTCAGGTGGTGGGGGACCAAAGGTTCCTCGTGTGCTACCTGAACGGAACCGAGGGCGAAGGGGTCCTGCTGCCCGTCGACAACGAGGAGAATTGGGTCTTCCACGTCCCGTGGTTCCCCGAGCGCGGCCAGACGCTCGAGTCCTTCACCGACACGCGCATCGCCGACCACATCAGGGTCGCCGCCGGCGTACGGGACCTGGACGTCGAGGTCACGGGACGCGCCCCGTGGCACGCGGCGGACCGGGTCGCCGACCGCTACCGGCAGGGACGCGTCTTCCTCATCGGTGACTCGGCCCACGAGATGCCCCCAACCGGCGCCTTCGGATCCAACACGGGCATCCAGGACGCGCACAACCTCGCCTGGAAGATCGCGGGCGTACTGCGCGGCTGGGCGGGAGAGGGCCTGCTGGACACCTACGAGAACGAACGACGCCCGGTCGCCCTGGCCACGAGTGCCCGTGCCATCGAGCAGGCCGCACGCGAGCAGCACCCCGGCTACACCGCCGCGCAGGGCTCGGGCCAGAGCACGGACCTGATGACCGTGTCCCTCGGCTACCGCTATGTCTCCACGGCCGTGTCCGGCGCCGACACCGACGCGCCGACCATCCCGCAGACGCTTCGCCTGCAGGCGGACCCCGGCACCCGGGCCCCGCACATGGCCGTCGTGCACAACGGGGACACCAAGTCGACCGTCGACCTGTACGAGCGGTGCTTCGTTCTCCTCTGCGGCCTTGCGGACGGGCCGTGGCCGTCGTCCGCCCACGCCGCGGCGGCCAAGCTCGGCGTTCCCCTGGTGTCCTACCGCGCCGGCGCCGGCCCGGACTTCGACCTCGACACCTCACCCGCCCTGGCCGCCGGTGCCGAGGACTGGGCCGCCACGCACGGCGTCACCCCGCAGGGCGCGGTGCTGGTGCGCCCCGACGGAATGGTCGCCTGGCGCTCCGGCGACCTCCCCGCGAACCCCGAGGACGAGCTGAAGCACGTTCTGCAAGGCCTCCTCAGCCGCTGATCCCGCTCTCCGAGCCCTCGAACCGTTCCACCACAGGGAGCCCTTCCATGCCTCAAGCCGCCAAGACCACCGACCTGCAGGCTCCGGGCGACATAGGCCTGCGCACCGCGCTGAGCGCCGACGACGCCCGGCACGAACGAATAGACGTCCACCACCACTACACCGCCCCCGAATGGGTGCGTTGGGCCGAGAAGAACGGGATCGCGGACGGTGACAGGCTGCCACCGTGGACCCGTTGGGACGAGGCCGCCGCCCTGGACCTGATGGATCGGACCGGCACGCGCACCAGCATCCTCACCGTCGCCATGCTGGGACGCTTCCAGGACGCGGCGACACGCAAGGAGAGCACGTGTGTCGCCCTCGAGGCCGCGGGCGACCTGACCGTCCGGCACTCCGGCCGCTTCGCCTTCTTCACACCCGTCTTCCTCGACGACGCCGAGCTCTCCCGCTGGTCCGTCGCCCATGGGATGGACCAGCTCGGCGCGGTGGGCGTCAGTGCGCGCACCAGCACGGGCAGCACGTATCTGGGCGACCCCGGGCTCGACCCGATCATGGCGGAGCTCGACGAACGCGCCGCTGTGATCAGCACGCACCCCATGCAGGTGAACACCTCCGGCGCCCCCGAGGGTGTACCGCCGTTCGTGTGCGACTTCCTCATGGACACGACCCGCGCCGCACTGAGCCTGATCATGAACGGCACTCTGGACCGTTTCCCGCGGCTCACGTTCATCCTCCCGCACGGCGGCGGGTACCTCCCCTACATCGCGAGCCGGATCGAGGTCTTCGGGCGCCAGCTCGTCCCGGCCGTCGATCCCGGCCGCGTCCGCGACTACCTGCACCGCTTCTACTACGACACGGCCGCGCCCATGTCCCCGTCGGCCACCCCCACTCTGCTGGCCGCCGCGGGTTCCTCCCGCATCCTCTACGGAAGCGACTGGCCGCCGACCCCCACCCGGGTGGTCGCCGATGTGACAACTCCCGCTCTGGACAGGGATCCCGCCCTCGGCGACCAGGAGCGCGGTCACATCAACCGTGGGAACGCCCTGCGTCTCCTGCCCGCCCTCGCGCCGGCCTGAGCACGCCCGGGGGGTCGTCCTCGTACCGCGTGCGTGAGTGCCACGGAGAATCGCT
Source organism: Streptomyces sp. NPDC005866 (assembly GCF_040629895.1). Taxonomy (NCBI): domain Bacteria; kingdom Bacillati; phylum Actinomycetota; class Actinomycetes; order Kitasatosporales; family Streptomycetaceae; genus Streptomyces; species Streptomyces sp. NPDC005866. The sequence goes on along the minus strand of NZ_JBEXWP010000011.1, from coordinate 53,228 downwards.
GCCCGGCTCGCTCGGCGCTCGGACGGACATCGGCCGTGCGGTTCGTCTCACCGAGCCGCACGGCCGACGCGCGGCTTCACCTCAGCACAGTTCCGCCGGGATCGAGACCTGGCAGAAGTTGCCGCGGAAGAGATTGCTCCCCTTCGTGGCGTTCTGGTTGACCAGGTCGGCAGGGGCGTTGGCGATGATCCAGTTCTCGTCGACGCGGTTCTTCTCGTTGACCGCGCCGACGAAGCTCTTGAACAGCACGATTCCGCCCGACAGCGAGGACCGGCCCCTGTTGCCCGCGACCACGTTGTGCGTCAGCAGCGCGTTCTCCGCGCCGGCCAGCACGATGCCCGAGCCCTGCACGAACGGCAGCCGGGCCGTCTTGGCGCAGTACTTGTTGTTGTGGAGCACCTGGTTGCCTTGGATGGTGAGAGCGCCGGCACGGGGCTTGTTCTCGTCACCGATCACGATCAAGCCGGTGCAGTTCCCGGTCATGTGGTTCCGCTGGACCGTCAGGTTGCGCAGGCGGAGGATCGTCAGGCCGTTCCGGTTGTCCTGCAGGGCGTTGCCCTCCACGACCAGGCCCCGGCTGTCCGTGGCCCCCTTCTCCGACATCGTCGTGTTGGCGAGGTAGAGGCCGGCGTCACCGTTGCCGCGGGCGATGTTGTCTCTGAACACGCCACGTGTGGAGTGCTCCTGCGAGATGCCCCACTTGCCGTTCTTCTCGGCCCTGACCCGCTGCACGGTCAGGCGGTCGGTGGCCAGGGACCACAGACCGACGCTGGAGAAGCCCGTCACCTTCAGGTCGGAGACAGTCACGTTCGCGACGGGCTTGTTCCTGAGCCCGACCACGCAGATGCCCTTTCCGCCCTCCACGCAGCCGATAGCTCCCTTGGTGCTCGGGGCGGCCTTCTTCTCGGGAGGCACAATCACCGTGCGGGGACCGACGCCGCGCAGTGTCAGCCCGGAGGTCTTGACGGTGACGCTCTCGCGGTACGTGCCGGCCTGCACCAGGACCGTGTCACCGGCACGGGCCGCGTTCACCGCCTTCTGGATCGACTCCCCCGGGTGCACCGTCAGGGTTCTCGGTGACGCGGCGGCCGGGAGGGCACCAGCGCCCACACCGAGGAGTACGGCGACGAACGCGGCATACCGAACATGATTCCTCTTCATGTCCGGAAAATAAGACCGGATATGCGGCTGCCCGCCTGACAACTCGCCCGCATGCCTCCGGTCGGGCGTACGGGTTCACATCACCGGCCGCGTAACGGCGGTCGGAGTAGCAGCGGTGGCAGCCCGATCCGGCCGTACCTAGGCTCGCTAGCGGAAACCACAGTCCGCGGGAAGGACACGGAATGCCTCAGGTAGACGAAGAAGAGATCCGCGTCAGCGCGACCGATACGGCGGATCAGCCCCGAACCCTCGGGAGTGTTCTGCGTTCCGCGGTCAAGGACACCATGCTGCTGCCGGTGTTCCTGGTCCTCACCGCCATGATGCTGGCACTGTGGCTCATGGGTATGCCCTTCATGCAGGCCTTGACCATTTCGACCGCGGTGAAGATTTCGATGGTCCTGTTCGAAGCGCGTCGGCGGCCTTGCACGTCGAAGGTTTGACGCCCGGCGCCCCTCTCCGTTCCGTCATCCTGCGGCCAGGGCGCTTCCTGGGGGTCGGGGCGCCCCTCCCTTGGGCGGCGCACTTCTCCGGTCCGCGCCCGGTGTCAGGCCCCGCGACCCGCCTTCTCGCCGGCCCCGCTCTCCCCGAGGCCCCGCGGCACCGCCGCCGCGAGGTCGTCGCGTCCGGGATGCGCCCGGCGCTCCCGCAGGTCGGCCACCGCCAGGACCAGGGCGACGAGGATGATCGCCATGGCGGTGAGCAGCCCGAGCTGAAGGGCTGTCGTGGAGCGGCCGTGGTTGGCGACATGCGCGAAATAGACAGAGCCGACCACGGCGATACCGGCGGCCGAGCCGATGCGCTGGCCAGTCTGCAGCACCCCGCCCGCCGCACCGGCACGTCGTACCGGTACGAGCGTCAGCGTGAGGGTCGTGTTGGGTGAGACCGTGAGGCCGGACCCGATTCCGCCGATGACCAGCGGCAGCGCCATGGCCCAGCCCACGCCGTCCCCGGGCACCAGCCGAACGGCGACGACGACACCGAGCAGCCCGAGAGCCACCCCGCTCAGGCCGATGACGACCAGGCTGCGGCCATAGCGCATCACCAGCCGGCCCCCGATGGCCGCGCCGACCGCCGATGCGGCCGCGAACGGCAGGATCGTCACACCCGCGGCGAGCGCGCTGTATCCCGCCGTGTTCTGCAGGAACAGTGACAGGACGAAGAAGATGGTGGTCAGCCCGGCGAAGAACATGAGGCTGATGAGAGCGCCGAGCGTGAAGGAGCGCAGGGAGAAAAGCCCGAGGTCGACCAGCGGCGCCTTCCCCAGGCGTCCCTGGGTCCTCTCCCACACCCAGAAGGCCCCGAGCAGCAGTGCGCCCACCGGAATCAGCAGCCACTTGGCCCGGCCCTGCCACTGCTGCTCCTGCACCAGGGGCAGCAGCAGGGCGAGTACGCCCGCACCGAGCAGCAGTACGCCGAACGGGTCGAACTTCTCCCGTCTCTCGTTCGGCACCGGGAGACGGGGCAGCAGCCGGTTCCCCGCTACGAGGGCGGCCACCCCGATCGGCACGTTGACGAAGAACACCCAGCGCCACCCGTCGGCCGTGCCGAACGCGTGGATCAGCAGTCCGCCCGCCAGCGGGCCCACCGCGGTGGACACGGCGACGACGCTGCCGTGGAAGCCGAACGCCCGGGCCCGCTCGGCACCCTGGAACATCTGCTGGATCAGCCCCGAGGTCTGCGGTGCTACCACACCGGCGGCCGCACCTTGGATGAGCCGGCACACCACCAGCCAGGTGGGGCCGGTGGCGAGGCCGCACGCCACCGACGCGGCCGTGAACACGGCGAGGCCGAACAACAGCGCCTGGCGGCGGCCCCGCAGGTCACCCAGTCGTCCCGCCGGGGCCAGCGCGAGCCCGAAGGCGAGGGCGTACCCGGACACCACCCAGGACTGGGTGGCTTCGGAGGCACCGAGCCCGCGCTCCATGGACGGCAGCGCCACGTTCACGATCGAGACGTCGAGCAGCGAGATGAATCCCGCGGTCAGACAGACCCCGAGCGCTTTCCACCGCCGGTCGTCGAGAGCGGGCCGAGCCGTTTCTGTGGTCATGTGATCACGCTATGCAGCCGCGACCGGTCGCACCAGCCGGGGAGAGGGCGCCGGGATGCGGGACCGTCGATCCCGGCCTTCGCGCCCGGCCCGGTTGCGCGGCCGGCCTCGGGGCGGCATCCGCCTTTGGCGGCCCCCTCCCCCAAGGGCATCCCGGCTGGGGTCGTGACCTCCGGCTCGGCGCGGAGCCGGATGACGAACAGGGCGTGCGGGTGTGGTCCTCCGGGGCGACCTTGCCGCCGGGGGTGCTCCAGCCACCGGGACGGTCGGGACCGTGCACGGCAAGCTCTCGACGGCACCGGGATCGCCCCCGAGATCATGCACTGGACAGCGGCTGCGGCATCGGATTTCCGAGCCCACTGCCCAGGAGCCGCCACGAGCACATTCGCCACGCCCTCGTCCGCAGCCTCGTCCCGCCCCTCCCGACGCCGTCTGCCGGCCGGCGGAGCCGGTCTGGCCCTCGGTGCGTCCGCCGGGGCGCTCGTCCCGTCGGCCCCGGCCGCCGCTGCGGAGCAGGCGTCCGCGGCGCTGTTCCGCTGGAGCCGCCTCACCCGCTGGAGGCCGAGACGCCGGTGGAATAGCTGCGGCTGAGAGCCGACCAGTGGGACCACAACCGGTACGACGCGGCCGGGGAGGACCTGGGCAGGACCAGGTGACCCGGAGGCCGTCCGGGTCAACTGCGCTGCGGACGCGGGGCCCGGCCGACCGGACTGTCGGCCTGACCTCGGTCAGCGTTTGATGCCCACGCCCGCCCAAAGGCTGATCTCAGCGTCCGCGGGCTCCGTCCCGTCGGCGGGTCCGTCGGGCCGCCAGCGGTGGCAGCAGACGAGGCCGGGCTCGATCAGGTCGAGCCCGTCGAAGAAGCGGATGACGTCCTTGCGTGAACGGAACTGCACGGGAGTCCCGGAGTTGGTGTAGGCCTCCGCGACCTTGTTCCAGGTGACGGGGTCGAAGTCGGGCGTGCAGTGGTTCATGGCGAGGGCGCTGCCGACCGGCAGTGAGTCGAGCAGCCGGCGGACGATGTCGTACGGGTCGTGCGGGGCGGTGATGAAGTGCATGAGCGCGTTGAGGGAGAGGGCGATGGGCTGGTCGAAGTCCAGGACCTCCGAAGCCTGCACGGCGCTCATCAGCGCATCGGGGTCCTTGACATCGGCCTCGATGTAGGTCGTGCGTCCCTGCGTCGTGCTGCGCATGAGGCGTTCGGCGTACCTGAGAACGAGGGGGTCGTTGTCGGCGTAGACGACGCGGGCCTCGGGCACCAGGGACTGGGCGACCTGGTGCAGGTTGGGCTCGGTCGGGATGCCGGTGCCGATGTCGAGCCACTGGCGGATGCCGTGCTCCTGCGCCAGGACACGGGTGGCCCGGTGCATGAACGCCCGGTTCTCGCGGGCGGTCACGAAGAGGCCGGGGTGGGCCTTCGCGGCGACCAGGGCCGCCTCCTTGTCGACCGCGAAGTGGTCCTTGCCACCGAGGAAGTAGTCGTACATCCGGGCCGAGTGCGCCCTGCTCGTGTCCAGGTCCCGGCCGGCCTGACTGGTGCTCATCTTTTCCCCTTCACTGGTGTGTGTGTCTGTCGGCCCGCAGGCCGGGAACGGGACCGGTGTCGTCCCTCCCGCTCACAGTCGTCTCATCCGGCGGCCAGATGATCGGCCAGGCCCTGTTTGACCCCGCGGACGAAGGCGGCGATCTCCTCGGGCGCGTAGATCAACGCGGGTCCGGCCGGGTCGGTCGACTGCCGTACGGCCACGCGGCCGTCGGCGAGCTGTTTCGCCTCCACGCACTGACCGCCGTTCGGCCCGCTCCACGGGCGCTGCCAGCCGCGCTCCCCGAGATCGCGGGCCGGCATCCCGTTGTACACGCCCTCGTCGGTGATCGTCATGAGTACTCCTTGCGCATGCGGTTCAAGAGCGCCCTGCTGTCCTCCGACGACGTCAGCAGCGCCATTCGGGAATGCGCCTCGAGATGCGCGACGACGTCCGCACGCTGGTCCAGATAGACGGAGGCGGACAGGAGTTCGCTGTAGACGATGTCCGGCAGCTCGGGTTCCTCGAACCGGAAATAGGTGAAGGGGGCGCACGCCCCGACATGGGCACCCGCGGCGAACGGGACGATGTCGATGCTGATGTGCGCGAGCTCGGACACGTCCAGGAGCCGCTCGATCTGCTCCCGCATCACGGCAGGGCTGCCCACCGCCCGGTGCAGGACGGCTTCCTCCATGACCACCCACAGCGTGGGGGCGTCCTCCCGTTCCAGCAGGCTCTGGCGGCGCAGCCGCAGCTCCACGCGGCGGGCGAGCTCCTCTTCGTTGCTGCTGTTCGGCAACCCGCCGCGCAGCACGGCGCGGGCGTAGTCGGGAGTCTGCAGAAGGCCGGTGACGTACTGGGGTTCATAGGTGCGCAGGGTCTTGGCGCCGGTCTCCAGGCTGACGTAGGCGGTGAACCAGCTGGGGACGGCGTCGCGGTAGGAGTGCCACCAGCCGGGCTCGTTGGCCTGCTCGGCCAGGTCGACGAACTCGTCGATCTCCTGGCGGTCCGCGCCGAAGGTCTCCAGGAGCTTCTCCACGTAGAGAGGCTTCAGCGCGACCTCGGCCTTTTCCAGCCGGCGGATCGTCAGGGTCTTCACGCGCAGTGCTTTTGCCGCGTCCTCCAGCGAGACACCGGCGCCGAGCCTCATGTCCTGCAGCCGGCGGCCGAGGATCATGCGCAGGACTGTCGGCGCACTGGTGCTGGAACGGGCCTCACTCACGCCCAACCTCCTGAAGGATCATCAACAACGCCATTCTGGCAGCGTCTTGATGGCGACGCCAGGGCGATATCCGACTGCTGAAATTATCAGGGAGTCGGTTGCAGCGTGAGCGCGATCACGCGCATAGTTGACATGTGAGCGGTCACGTCACAGCTCTGACGCAGCATCCGGCCCAAACGGGAGGCGTGATGCTAAAGCCGCCGTCGGCACCCCACCGCGGGGCTCCTGCCTCGGCACACGCCTCTCACGGTTCGAGGTGCAGCCCGCATCCCCACACCGCGCCCGCCCCCCCGAAGGCACTGGAAGGCGACATCCTTGACTCTGCCCACGCCCTCAACCCCGGTCTTGACCCCCGCCTCGGTCACGACCGTGCCTCGTCGGGAGTACTGGTTCGGCCTGCCCGCCCTGCGCACCAGCGCGAGATCCGCCCGCGACACCGTGCGCGACCGGCTCCGTGCCTGGAAGGTGCCCGGCGACGCATTGTGCGACGCGGTGCTGCTGGTCTCCGAGCTGACCACGAATGCCGTAATTCACACCGACAGCGGTCATGTCCTGTGTGGACTCACGCTGACCGACGACGAACGGTGCCTGCGTATCGAACTCCACGACGACGGCCCCACCCCGGTCCGCCCGCCCGAGTACCACGCCGGCCCGGGCGAGGAGAGCGGGCGAGGCCTGTTCCTCGTCCAGCAACTCGCGGACCGCTGGGGCTCCGCACGCTCGACGCGGGCCGAAGGCAAGGTCGTCTGGGCGGAGTTGACGGCTCACCCCTGACGCCATGGGCACCTGCGGGCGCCGAATGTGGCGCCCGCACCGGCAGCGACAGCCCGGATGCGGCGTGGCCAGGCCCGGCCTGCTGCGCACCAGACCTGTTCCCCCGCCCAACGATAGAGACCGCAGTCGGCACCGCACGGCCCCGCTACGTCCCCTTCGCGCGGCGATGAATCCCTTCTCCTCGATCCACCTGCAGAAGGCACCCATGACCCCCCACGGTGAAACCGCTTCTCCCGTCGTGCTGTACGTATGCGCCGACCGAGCCCGGGGCACGCGCGGGACAGCCACGCAGTGCGCGCAGACAGAAGGCCGCGCGTTCGCCCAGGAGCGCGGACTGGCGATCGCCGAGGTCGTCACCGACACGTACGGTGAGCCCGACCCGGCCCAGCGCAGAGGGTGGCAGCGCGTGAGACAACTGGTACAGACAGGCCACGTCACCGCGGTACTCGTCCGTTGGCCCAGCGCCATCGCCCCGGAGTCGGCGCACGAACTCCGGCACCGCGAGACCGCCTGGCTCCAGGACCACGGCGTGTGCGTCCGGTACACCTGGGCGCCTTTGTCGTCGAGCAGCGACGAGCCCCAGTGATCCCGCTCGGCGATGTCCAGATCTTTGACTCACCTGGCCAGTGACGGCGGCCGCCGTCCGGTGGCGGTTCCGACGACCCCAGGACAGGGGGTGACGCCCCACAGCTGATCACGGTCTTGAATCGCATCCGTGTTCCTCGTCCCCTCGATGTTCTTCGGCAGCGGTTCGTGGTCGAGGGCTTCGCGGATGTCTCGGGCCCGGCCCGCAGCCGGTCCGCCGACTTCAGGAGTGCGGGTCGCGCGGCAGCAAGGAGAGGGACTCCGGGGTGATCTGTCCGTCGCAGTGCCGGCACTCGGAGTCCATCCGCAGTGGGTGACCGCACTCGTGCTGGAAGGCGACGGCAGGGGTGTCCACCGCCCACTTGTCGCCCCACTGCAGCAGACCGACCATGACGGGGAAGAGTTCCCGTCCCGCCTGTGTCAGGTGGTATTCGTGGCGTGGCGGATGCTCGCTGTACCGCCGCCGCTCGATGACGCCGGCCGCTTCGAGCTTGCGCAGCCGGTCGGCGAGGATGTCGCGCGGTGCGCCCGTGTAGCCGACGATCTTCGCGAAGCGGTGCACGCCGTAGGCCATCTCCCGCAACGCGAGCAGCGACCACCGCTCGCCGACGATCTGCAGTGCGGCGGCGATCGAGCAGGGGCGCACGCCCACCGGCACACCCGCCATCACTGACGTCAGCGGCCTTGCGACGGCCCCGGTCCCGCCCGCCTGGGACTCCTCGGTCTGCTGGGGTTGTACGTCCATGGGCTCACGTTACCCCTGGTTGGTTGTGTTTCACGACTCACCCGGCGTAGCGTCGCGATCGGTCGGTAGGAAAATCCAACTCACTGTGCGAGGAAAAGACATGGCCATAACCGAGGGGGCCTCCACCGCCGCGCCTGCCGGGCCACCGGCGGCGCAGGAGCCGGTCCAGGACGCGGCCGCCCGACGGCACGCGATGCGGGTGCTGGCGCTGAGCAGTCTCGGCGTGTTCGTGGTGTTCCTCGACACCACGATCGTCAATGTCGCCTTCGAGACCATCGGCCGCAGTTTCCACGCCACGGCCGGCCATCTGGCGTGGGTGCTCAACGCCTACAGTCTGGTCTTCGCCGCCGTCCTCATCCCGGCCGGCCGGCTCGCCGACCGCTACGGGCGCAAGCGGGTCTTCCTCATCGGCATCACCGGCTTCGCGGCGATGAGCGCCCTGTGCGGGCTGGCGCCGAACGCCGGAATGCTCATCGCCGGGCGGGCCCTGCAAGCGGCGTTCGCCGCCCTGGTGACTCCGACGTCGCTGTCCCTGATCCTCCCGGAGTTCCCGGCGGCCCGGCGCCCGGTCGCGATAGGCACCTGGGGCTCCATGGGTGCGGCGGCCGCCGCGCTCGGCCCCACCCTGGGCGCGCTGCTGACCCAGTACGCCTCCTGGCGCTGGATCTTCCTCGTCAACGTGCCGATCTGCGCGGTGATCGCCGTCTTCGGGCTGCGCCTGCTGCGCGAGGCCCGCGACCCGCACGCCCACGGCCTGCCCGACCCCCTCGGCGTACTGCTGGTCGCAGCGATGCCCGCCGCGCTGAGCCTGGGCATCATCGAGGGACCGAACTGGGGATGGGCCGACCCGCGCGTGATCGGCGCCTTCGTGCTCGCCGCGCTGCTGCTCCCGGCGTTCGTCCTGCGCGAGCGTGCCACCGCGCAGCCCGTGATGGACTTCGCGCTCTTCCGGGTCCGGCAGTTCCGGCTGGTCAACGCGGCAACGCTGGTGTTCGCCGCCGCCTTCTACGGCATGCTGCTCAGCAACATCATCTTCCTCCAGACGGTTTGGCACTACTCGGTGCTGCGCGCCGCCCTCGCCACCGCGCCGAGCCCGCTGGTGGTCACAGCCGTGGCACGCACCGCCAGCCGTCTCTCCCACACCTACGGGGCACGCCGTGTCCTCACCTCCGGCGCCCTCTTCTGGACCGCCGGCCTCACCGCCACCGCGCTCTTCACCGGCCCCACCCCGCACTGGGTCACCCACTGGCTGCCCGCGGCGCTGCTTACCGGACTCGGTGTCGGACTCACCCTGCCCGCCCAGTCCGGAGCCGCCGTCCAGGCGCTGCCGCCGGGACGGTTCGCACTCGGCTCGGCGATCAACGCGAGCCTGCGCCAACTCGGCGCGGTACTCGGCATCAGCCTCTTCGTCGCCGTCCTCGGCACCCCCACCGCGGCCACCGCCGTCGACTCCTTCCACCGGGTCTGGTGGCTCCTCGCCTCCCTGGGCCTGGCCGCCGGCGCCGTCCTGTGGACACCGGGCAGTCGCCGGACCGACGCGGACACGGGGGCAGCCGAGCAGAAGCCGGTTGTTCGATGATCCCCTCGTCCGACCCTGCCGCAGGGCGAAACCGCGGTCGGCCGGCGAGACGGTTCCGCGGGCCCGCCGCCCGGGTCATGCCCTGTCGCCTTGAAAGCTCAGCGAAGTCCTCTGAAGGTCCTCCGGCCGTGTCTGCCTCCACATGACTGACAAGAAGCTGTCACACAGGAGCCGGAATGCCGGATCGGCCGTGGGCGGTTTCCACTGACATGACTGTAGGAGTGACGCTCAACGCGTCCGACGCGGAGAACCAGGTCGACGCCACGGTGCTGCTGGCTCGCGAGGCCGCGGCGGCCGGGCTGCGTTCGGCCTGGTTCGGGCAGACCTTCGGCGCGGACTCACCCCAGCTCGCGGCGATCGTCGGGCGCGCGGTACCCGGACTCCATGTGGGCACCTCCGCCATCCCCGTCTTCGGCCGACATCCGCTGCTCGTCTCCAGCCAGGCCCAGACCGCTCAGGCGGCCACCCACGGCCGCTACCACCTCGGGTTGGCCCTGGGCACCAAGCTCCTGACGGAGAGCGGCTTCGGGCTGCCCTTCGAACGGCCCATCGCCCGGCTACGTGAATTTCTCACTGCCCTGAGGCAGTTGACGCAGACCGGCACAGCCGACTTCCACGGTGAGCTGCTGACCGCCGCCCCGCCGCTGTCCGCGCGGGTGCCCGGCGCCGAGTACGGAGTGCCCCTGCTGGTCGCCGCGATGGGGCCGCAAGCCCTGCGGGTCAGCGGGGAACTGGCTGACGGGATCCTGCCGTATCTGGCGGGGCCGCGCGCGCTGGAGCAACACATCGTCCCGGCTCTCAACACCGCCGCACAGGCCGCCGGCCGTCCGGCGCCCCGGGTCGTGGCCCTGGTGTACGGCGTGGTCACGGACGACGTCGACGCCGTACGCGCGAAAGTCACCGAGCAGTTGGCCTTCTACGAGCAGTTTCCGTCCTACGCCCGGGTCATTGAGCTCTCCGGCGGCCGGCGGGCGTCCGACGTGGCCGTGATCGGCGACGAGAAGACGGTCGCGGCCGAGGTACGGCGCTACCGGGACGCCGGCGCGACAGAGGTGGTCTTCTCCGGCACGGACATCGCGGGAGAGGAGGACCGCAGGCGCACCTGGGCGCTCCTCGGCGAACTGGCCGCGTGAGCGAACACCGACAGCAGACGGCGCACCGACACAAGTTCCACACACCGGCGCAAGACGAAGGAGTTCTCATGACCACCGAGGTCACCTCGACCGAGCTACAGGCCTTCACCGAGGCCTGGCTGGACTGGTATCGCGCACAGGAGGAACGGCTCGCCGATCCGCACGGGTTCCTCGCGATCACCGGCCTGCACTGGCTCGACCAACGGCCGCAGCGCTTCCCGGACGCCCCGGGCTCGTGGTGGACCGACGCCGACGGGGTCGCCGTGGCCCTGGCGGACGGCGAGGAACTGGTCGTGGCGGGAACACCCGTGCGCGGCGAGCACCACTTCGGTGTGCTCCCCGAACGCGGTGGCGTCAACGCGGTCTGGAAGGACGCCGTGATCGAGGTGGCCAAGCGCGGCGGGAACGACATCGTGCGGCCCCGGCACCCGGATGCGCCGCTGCGCACCGCCTTCACCGGAACGCCCGCCTACGCACCGGACCCGCGCTGGGCCGTGACGGGCCGTCATGTCCCCTTCGTCGAGCCGCGACCGACCACCGTGGGCGCCGCGGTCGAGGGCCTTGAGCACGTGTACGACGCCCCGGGCCGCGTCGAGTTCGAACTGGACGGCCGGCCCCTGTCCCTCACCGCGTTCCCGGGGCACGGCCCGGGCCGGCTCATGGTGCTGTTCACCGACGCGACCTCCGGGGTCACCACCTACGCCGCCAACCGGGTCCTCAGCCTGGACGCGCCCGCAGCCGACGGAACGGTCGTCCTGGACTTCAATCGTGCGGTCAACCTGCCGTGCGCATACACGGACCTGGCCACCTGCCCCCTGCCGCCGACGGAGAACCGACTGCCCGTGGCGATCGAGGCCGGTCAGAAGATCCCGCGGGAGCGGGGCGGGGCCTGAGCACCGCGTCAGGTCCGGGTCGGTCGGTCACCCCTGGTCGGCCGGAAGCGCGTACAGACCGGGGAGGTTGACCACGATCGCCTCCTGGGTGCTGCGGGCGATCACGACCACCGCCTCGTCGTCGGGATCGGGGTTCTCCTCCCGGTGCGGCACGAAGGGTGGGACGAAGATGTAGTCGCCGGGCGAGGTACGCAGCCGTACCTCCTGCGGTTCCGGGCCCGAGTCGTCCAGGAAGACGAACTCGGGGTGCCCGCTCACCACGTAGATGGCGGTCTCGGACTCGCCGTGGTGGTGGTCGGAGGACGAAGTGGAGGGTGCCACATGGGTCTGGCCCATCCACAGCTTCTCGGAACCGACCGTCTTCCCGCTGACGGCCGCGAACCTGCGCATACCCCCCGTCTGGGCGGTGTCGCCGTCCAGGGAGTCGGCGCGGATGTGGTGCAGGCGGGTGCTCAGCGGCGCCACCAAGCGGTCCGGATCGTCGTGGAGGTGAGGGTGAAAGCCTTCACCGGCTGTCGTCAACGGCTCGCTCATGGAATGGACGCTAAGGCGCTCCCGAAAAGGATGTCAAGAGGTGTCCATTGCCCTTCACCTGCGGCAATGTTGCCGCAATGTAGATGCCGTGGCTGGTCGGGGAGGCTCGCCGCCCAGGCTTCTCAGGCATGATGTGCGCATGCATATTTCCGCGAAGGCGGACTACGGCATGCGGGCGCTGCTGGAGCTCGCCCGTGAGCCTGCTCGTCCGCTGACCTGTGAGGCGATCGCGTCGTCGCAGGAGATCCCGTTCCGGTTTCTGAAGTCCGTGGTGGGTGAGCTGCGCAGAGCGGGCCTGGTACGCAGCCAGCGCGGCTGTGAGGGCGGTTACTGGCTGGGCAGGCCCGCCGACGAGATCACCCTGCTGGACATCGCGCGAGCCGTGGACGGCGAGTTGATCACTCTGCGCGGCGAGTCACTGGCCGGGCTCGACTACCCCGGCCCCGCCACCGGACTGCCCGGAGTGTGGCGTGAGGTCGAGGCGGGTGCGGCGGCGGTCCTGGGCGGGGTGACCCTGAGGTCACTGCTTCCCGAGGAGCCGGCGGAGAGGCTGGCCCGGACAGGCGCCGCGTGACGGGCGCCGCCGAACCGCCGGCGCCGGTCGAGGTGATGGAGGCGGAGGTGGAGGTGGTGGAGTACACCGACCCGCTGTGTCCCTGGGCCTGGGGTTCGGAGCCGGTCTTCCGCAGGCTGCGGGCGGCGCTGTCCGGCCGGGTCCGGTGGCGGCGGGCGTACTCGATCCTCTTCGATCACGACGACGACCCGGCGCCCGATACAGCCGCCGAGACCGCCTGGTACGCGCGTTACGTCGAGGGGGTCAGTTCGCACAGCGGGGCTCCTCGGGCGGTACGGCTCAGCCGCATGCCGGCCAGTTCATGGCCTGCCTCACTGGTCGCCAAGGCCGCCGAACTGCAGGGCGACGACGCGGCCGGGAGAGCGCTGCGGCGGCTGCGGGAGACCGTCTTCGTACTCGGCGAACCGGCGGACACCACCGAGCTGGCGCTGGCCGCGGTCCGGGGAACGCCGGGCCTGGACCTGGAACGGCTGGCCGCCGACGCCCTATCGGAGGCGGTGTTGGAGCAGGTGCGAGCCAACCGTGCCGAGGCCCGCCGTCCCGTCCCCGAAGTGCGCTCCGTATCGAGCGGCTCACCGCATCCGGGCGCGGCCAAGGAGACCGCCGACGGTGGGTACCGGTACGCGCTGCCGACCCTCCTGGTGCGTGCCCCCGGGGGCTACCGGGTGGTGCCCGGCTGGCGGCCCTTCGAGGAGTACGCCGCCGTCATCGACGATTTCTGTCCTGGGCTGTTGACGACCCCCGCGCTCCTTTCCCCGATGGATGCGCTGGAGTGTTACCGGAGCATGACGGAACCGGAGCGGCTGCTGCTGACGGCGGGCGCCTGGCCGCCGCCGCACGCCGTCCGGGTTGACACCGGAAACGGCCCTGTGTGGCTGCATCCTGACGAGGCGTCGGCAGACCGGATCACCATCCACTGAGCCCCTTCCTCACCCCCACGGGCCTCTGATCTGCGGACGGAGACCGTCCCGCCGAATGAGACACCTATTGGTGTCCATTGACAGCCGGTCGTGGCTGCCCCCAGGATGTGCAGCATGCTCACGACGCACCCCGGTGTGGTGTGCCGCTACGTGGACCTGCGGCGCACCTGCAGCGCACTCTGTCGCTGACCTTCCGCCGCCCCCGGCTCTCAGCCGTCCGCCGCCTCCGGCCCGCAGCCGCCTGACCTCCGCACCTCCGTGCGTGGCGCCGGCCGCCCGCCGTCCGGCCCGGCCGCGTCCCGCCCTCCGCGCCCATGCGCTCCCCTTCACCTCCTTCGCCGCCTCCCGGTCCGCTCCCCCGAGCCCGCCGGCTCTCCTTGCCCTGAGCGCCGCACGCTTCGAGCGTGTGACGGCGCTCGCCCCGGCATGCCCGTTCGGTACCGGTCGACGGTCCGCGCGGATGTGCAGCCGGCCTTCCGCCCTGCTCCCTGCCCCTTCCGACCCGACCCGCCCGGGCCAACCACAGGAAGAACGAGATGCCCGCACACCACACCGCCCGCCGCCGCAGAATCGACCTCGTACCGCCGCGAACCGCAGCCGTCGGCGCCGCCCTCGTCGCCCTGGTCGCCCCCGCCCTCACCGCGTGCGGCTCCGGCACCGCGTCCGCCGGGAGCGGCGCCACACTCAAGTGGACCTCCTCCTACTTCCCGGCCCACTGGGACCCGGTGGTCGGCGGCAGTGGCGCCCAGTTCCGTGAACTCGCCCTTGCCTACGCCTCTTTGACTCGCACCGACGAGACCGGCAAGGCCGTGCCGGATCTCGCCAAGAGCTGGGAGTACAACAAGAAGGGTGACGAGATCACCTTCCATCTGCGGCCCAACCTGAAGTTCAGCGACGGCCAGCCGGTCGACGGCGCCGCCGTCAAGGCGGCCGTCGAGCGGGCGCAGAAGCAGAAGAACTCGGCGCTCTTCGGCGATCTGACCTCCATCAAGTCGGTCGACGCCAAGGGACTGGACGCAACCCTCCACCTCACTCAGGTCGACTACCAGATACCCCAGTTGCTCGGTGAGCGGGTCCTGCAGATCGCCAGCCCCAAGGCCGCGGCGAACCCCACCAAGCTGGACCAGAACCCGGTCGGCGCCGGGCCGTTCATCGTCACCCAGCTGGTCCCCGGCACCAAGGCGGTCCTGAAGAAGAACCCGGACTACTGGGACGCCAAGAACATCCACATCGACAACGTCGAGCTGACCTCGGCCCCCGACGCCTCCACGGTCGTCTCCGGTCTGCGCACCGGCGTCTACAACTTCGCCGACCTCGCCCCGAGCCAGGCGGCCGCCGCCAAGAAGGCCGGGCTGGACGTCTTCCCCCAGCCGGGCTTCAACGCCAACAACATCAGCCTCAACGTCAACAAGGCGCCGTTCAACAACGACAAGGTCGTGGACGCCGTCCGCTACGCGATCAACCGTCAGGAGTTCGTGGACAAGCTGGGCTTCGGCTACGGCTCGGTGACCAACCAGCCGTTCCCGAAGGGGTATGTGGCCTACGACCCGAAGTCGGCGAACGACTACCCCTACGACCCCGCGAAGTCGAAGAAGTTGCTGGCGGAGGCGGGTTACCAGGCCGGTGACATCAAGCTCGACCTGGTCATCCCGGCCGAGGACCCCGAGGCGGAGCTGGTCCAGTCGCAGCTGGCCAAGGTCGGCGTCACCGTCACCATCAAGATCGACAAGAACTGGGCCACCCCGTTCTTCGCCAAGGACCTGACGTTCTCGCTGTACGGGACCACCGGCCGGGACTCCGCCCTGCAGACCCTCACCGCGCACTTCGGCCCCAACGGCCCGCTGAACCTCAGCTCGCCCTACGAGCCCGCCGGCTTCGAGGCGGCCGTCGCCAAGGTGCGGGAGACCCCGCTGGACTCGCCGGACTACGCCAAGGTCCTCCAGGCGGCCACCCGGGCCGGGTTGCAGAGCAAGGCGCTGATCTTCACCTACTCGGCGCCGAACCTCATCGCCAAGAGCAAGTCGATCTCCGGCCTGCCGAAGAACCCGGCCCACATCGACTGGACCGGCGTGACCATCTCCGGCGGCAACTGACACCCGTCCACCAGCTCCACTAGCAGAGAGGGGGCAACCCCATGACGACGACCGCGGTATCGGCCGGGCCTGCCCGCCGTCGCGGGGTCGCCGTGGCCAGGGCGCGGCACACGCTGGGCCGGGTCCTGGTCACCCTCGCCCGGTCGATCGCGATCATCGTGCCCGTCTTCGTGGTCGCGACGTTCGTGACGTTCGCGCTACGGTCGCTGAGCGGACTCAGCCCGGCGCGGATCCAGCTGGGCGAGGAGGCGACCCCCGCGGCGGTCCACCGGGTCGAGTCCCAGTGGGGGCTGGACCGGCCCTTCCTGGTGCAGTACTGGGACTGGTTCACCGGCGTGCTGCACGGTCAGCTCGGCACCAGCTGGACCAACGGCGCCGACATCTCCACCCTCATCGGCCTGGGCCTCGGCGTGAGCCTCTCCATCGCGACGTTCGCCCTGATCATCGGCGTACTCCTCGGGTTCGTCCTCGGGACGGTGGCGGCGCTGCGGCGCACCACCTGGGTCGACCGGGCGATCACCGGGCTGGTCACCGTGATCTCGGTGATGCCGGCGTTCGTCGTCGGCATCGTGCTCGTCGCGGTCTTCGCGGTCGGTCTCCATGTGTTCCCCTCCGCCGGATACATCCCGGCGGCGCAGGGGTTCGGCCCATGGCTGGCGCACATCACGCTCCCGGCGATCGCGCTGAGCTTCGACGTCGTCGCCGACGTGGCCCGCCAGCTGCGCAGCAGTCTGGTCGCTGCGTACCGCGAGAACTATGTGACGGGCGCGGTCGTACGTGGGCTGAGCCCACGGCGGATCTTCCTCACCCATGTGCTGCGCAACGGCATCGGGCCGGCGCTCGCCACCCTCGGCCTGAAGTTCCCCGCCCTGGTCGGCGCCTCCGTCGTGACCGAATGGATCTTCGGGCTCCAGGGCTTCGGCCGATTCGCCAACGACTCCGCGCAGGCCGGTGACGTACCGGCCGTGCAAGGCGTGCTGGTGGTGTCGATCGTCCTGGTCGTCCTCTTCAACCTGATCGTCAACCTGGTGCTGGCGCGTGTGACGCCCGCATCCCAGCGGGGGGTCTGACCATGGTGCGCCGCGTCCTCTCCCTCACCTCCGGCCGGATCGCCCTCGGGATCCTGACCGTGATCGCGCTCCTCGCGATCCTCGGTCCGTTGCTCGCTCCGCAGAATCCCCTGGCCACCAGCGCCAACACGCTCGCGCCTGCCTCGGGTGCCCACTGGCTCGGCACGGACTATCTCGGCCGTGACGTCTTCAGCCGGCTCCTCGACGGCTCCCGCGTCAGTGTGCTCGGCTCCCTCGAAGTCGCCCTGGTGGCCCTGGTCGTCGGCGCGATCCCCGGCATCCTGTCGGTGTATCTCGGGCGGGTCTTCGAGTGGCTGACCCTGCGGCTGGCCGACACTCTGGTCGCCCTGCCGTTCCTGCTGTTCGCGGTCGCCGTGATCGCGCTGCTCGGCAACGGCATCAGCCAGGCGATGCTCGTCACCGGGGTGCTGGTCTCCCCGCTGTTCTACCGGGTGGGCCGGGCCGCCACGCTGTCCGTCGCCCGCTCGCAGTATGTAGAGGCGGCGATCGTCTCCGGTGCCTCGACCGGCTGGATCGTACGGCGGCACGTCTGGGTCAAGGTGCTCCCGCCGATCGCGGTCGCGCTCGCCCAGACCCTCGGCACCGGATTCGTCATCGTGTCGAGCCTGACGTTCCTCGGCATCGGCGTACAGCCGCCGGCGCCCACGTGGGGCGGACTGCTCGCCTCCGACCTCGGCTATCTCGACTACCAGCCGTGGGCACCGGTCGTCCCCGCCCTGCTGATCATGGTCACGGTCTGGGCCAGCAACCTGCTCGCCGATGCCATCCGCGATGTCTCCGGCGAGGCGGGCCGGGCCTTCGTCAACAACCGCACGGCCCGCGCCAACCGCCTGGACAGGCGGGACAAGCGGGGCGAGTCCGATGCCGTTCCCGCCGGAGGTGCGTGATGACCACCCTGTCCCAGAGCCCCGCTCCCGAGAAGGCCCAGGTGCCCGCCGGTACGGCCCCGGTGCTCGCCGTCCGTGACATCCGCATCAGCGACCGGGTCGGGGACCGCGAGATCGTGCACGGAGTGAGCTTCGAACTCACCCCGGGGAAAGCCGTCGGCATCGTCGGCGAGTCCGGCAGCGGCAAGACCCTCACCTGCCGGGCCACGCTGGGCATCCTGCCCCCGCACTTCGAGGTGAGCGCCGGCTCGATCCACATCGCCGGCACGGACATCGCCACGCTGACACCCCGGGAGTGGACGGAGCTGCGGGGCGCGACGATCGGCGCGGTCTTCCAGGACCCCGCGTCGTACCTCAATCCGTCGATCCGGGTGGGCGCGCAGATCGCCGAGGTCGTCCGGGTCAAGAAGGGCCTGAAGCGGCGCGAGGCCCGGCACCGCGCGATCGAACTGCTCCTCGCGGTACAGCTGCGCGACCCGGAGCTGGTCTACGGCCAGTACCCGCACGAGCTGTCCGGCGGCATGCTCCAACGGGTCCTGATCGCGGCCGCGATCGCCGCCGACCCGAGGATCCTCATCGCCGACGAGGCCACGACCGCCCTCGATGTCACGGTCCAGGCCGAGATCCTCGACCTGCTCGACAAACTGCGCGAGAGCGCCGGGCTGGCCCTGGTCGTGGTCTCCCACGACCTGGCCGTCGTGGCGCAGCTCTGCGACGAGGTCCTCGTCATGCGCGAGGGCGAGGTCGTGGAGCACGGCCCGACCCAGGAGGTGCTGCACCACCCGCGGCACGAGTACACCCGGCTCCTCATCGCCGAGCACGAAGAGTACGGCCTGGAGAAGTTCCGCGCACCTCAGGAGGCATCGTGACCACCCCGCCCGTCCTTCAAGTCACCGGCCTGGACGTGCACTACGGCGTGCGCCGGCAGCGCCGCCGCGCCCTGCACGACGTCTCGCTGAGTGTGGCGCCCGGTGAGACCGTCGGGATCATCGGCGAGACCGGGTCGGGCAAGTCCACCTTGGCGCGTGCCGTTCTCGGACTGGTGGGCGCTTCAGCGGGCCGGATCGTCGTCGGCGGCGAGGACGTCGGCTCGTACGGCAGGCGCCAGTGGCGCGGGCTGCGCCGGCGCGGTGTGCTCCAGTACGTCTTCCAGGACCCGCTGCGCAGCCTCGACCCGGACCTCACCATCGAGGAGTCGCTGATCGAGCCGCTGCTCGTGCAGGGTGTGCCGCGCGAGGAGGCGGTCGACCGGGCCCGTACGTTCCTCGCCCGCGTCCGGCTCTCGGAGGAGCTGCTCGACCGACTGCCCGGGGAGCTGTCGGGCGGTCAGCGGCAACGGGTCGCGGTGGCCCGGGCGCTGGTCACCGAGCCGAAGCTGGTCATCCTCGACGAGCCGGTCAGCGCCCTGGACTCCGCCAACAGGGTCCAGATCCTGCAGATCCTCAAGGAACTCCGCGCCTCCGGCACCGCCCTGGTCTTCATCTCGCACGACCTCGGCTCCGTCGCCGGGATCGCCGACCGGATCGCGGTGCTCTACCAGGGCGAGCTGGTCGAGGTAGGCGCCGCCCGGGACGTCATCACCGACCCGCGGCACGTCTACACCCGCCTGCTCGTCAGCTCCGCGCCCACACTCGGGACGGCCTCGGCCGCCCGGGCCGAACGCGAGGCCCTGCGAACCCTGCTGCACGCCTGACCCACTCAACTCCCGCCCACAGAACGGACTCACCGATGTCTCGCACGATCCACCTCGCCCTGCACCCGTACGGCGTCGGCGGCCCCGGCCAGCACGGTCTCTGGAAGGACCCGCGGGTCGCGAAGAACGCCAGCATCGACATCAACTACTACATAGCGCAGGCCCAGGCGGCCGAACACGCCCTGTTCGACGCCCTGTTCATCGTCGACAGCCAGTTCATCAACGCCACCTACCCGGCGCACTATCTCAACCGTCTCGAACCGCTCACCCTGTTGTCGGCCGTCGCCACCCACACCCGGCACATCGGCCTGGTAGGCACGGCGAGTTCGACGTACAACTCGCCGTTCAACCTGGCCCGTCGGTTCGCCTCCCTGGACCACATCAGCGGTGGCCGCGCGGGGTGGAACGTGGTGACCAGCTTCGACACCGGCACCTCCAGGAACTACGGTTTTGACGAGCACCTCGACTACACCACCCGGTACGGCCGTGCGCTGGAGTTCGTCCAGGTGGCCCGGGGTCTGTGGGACTCCTACGAGGACGACGCGTTCCCGGCGGACGTGGCGCGGGGCGTCTTCCTCGACGCCGCGAAGCTGCACGAACTCAACCACGAGGGCGAGCACTTCAGGATCGCGGGTCCGCTCAACCTCTCCCGCTCGCCGCAGGGCCAGCCGGTGATCTTCCAGGCCGGGGTCTCCGAGGAAGGCCGCGACCTGGCCGCGCAGGTCGCCGAGGGCATCTACGCGCCGGGCGGCTCGCTCCGGCAGGCACAGGAGTACTACGCCGACATCAAGAAGCGCACGGCGTTCTACGGCCGCGATCCCGAGCACATCAAGATCTTCATCCACGGCAGCCCGGTCGTCGGCCTCACGGACGAGGCGGCCCGGCTCCGGGAGCGGGAGATCTTCGAGGAGGACAACGACTTCGAACGCAACCTCGCACTGCTCGGCCGTTCCTTCGGCGCGTACGACTTCAGCGTGCACGACCTGGACGGCCCGTTCCCGGACGTCGCGCACCTCGCCGAGAAGGGCGGCCGCACCGGCGCGGCCAAGCTCATCGAGCGCGCCAGGACGGAGAACCTCACGCTGCGTCAAGTCGCCGATCTGGTGAGCGAGTTCCGCCAGTCGCCGTTCGTCGGGGCGCCGAAGACCGTCGCCGACACCATCGAGGAGTGGTTCGACGCCGGCACCTTCGACGGCATCAACCTCGCCTTCCGCACCAACGACGAACTGGAGCTCTTCGTGGACGGCGTCGTCCCGATCCTCCAGAAGCGCGGGCTGTTCCGCACCGAGTACGAGGCCGACACCCTGCGCGGCAACCTCGGGCTGCCGATCCCGGTCAACCGCCACACCCGCGAGCGCCAGTTCGTGAACAACTGACCGCGCATCGCGAAGGGCAGCCACCCCATGACCGACACCACCCAGTCCTCTCCACCCTTCAGACTCGGCTTCCTCACTCATGTCCAGGGCCGGGGCACCGACCTGGCCCAGACCTACCGCAATGCCCAGGAGCTCTTCGTCGTGGCCGACGAACTCGGCTTCGACACCGGCTGGGTGGCCCAGCACCATGTCTCCCTCGGCGGTGGCGGCCTTTCCTCACCGTGGACCTTCCTGGCCCACGCGGCGGCGCGGACCACCCGGATCCGGCTGGGCACGGCCATCACGATCCTGCCGCTGGAGGACCCGGTCCGGCTCGCCGAGGACATCGCCGTCGTGGACACCCTCAGCGGCGGCCGTGTCGAACTCGGTGTGGGCAGCGGCGCGAGCGAGACGGAGTACGCCGCGTTCGGCCAGGACGTGTCCCGCAAACGGGAACTGACCACCGAACACCTCGCGGTCCTGCGCCAGGCACTGGCCGGCGGAGAGGTGCGTACGCCCGGCTTCCGCATCCAGCCGGCGGCCGGCGACTTCACCGACCGGATCTGGCAGGGCGTCTTCAGCGCGCCCGGCGCCCGGCATGCCGCGGGCGCGGGTTCGAATCTGCTGCTCAACCGTGCGGCCTACGGCTATGACACCGCCACGGACGAGGTCCAACGCCCCTGGGCGGATGCCTTCCTCGCCGGCTGGGAGCAGCCGCGCCGCCCCCGGATCGGGCTGTCCAGGTTCGTGTTCCCGGCCAAGGACCGGCGCACGGCGCTCGCGCAGATCGGCGACGGCGTCCGCCAGGCGGCACATCGCATGGCGAGGAGCGGAGCTTTCCCGAAGGACCTGGGTGTGGACGAGGCGTTGCGCCGCTTCCACTCCTTCTACGGCCATCCCGACGACATCGTCGCCGCGCTCGGCCAAGAGAAGGTCCTGCCCGTGGCGACCGACCTCATCACCCAGTTCAACCCCGCCGTCCCCGACCACGACGCAGCGATCCGGGCGCTGGAGCTGATCGCCGCCGAAGTGGCCCCCGCCCTGGGCTGGAAGCCCGCGACCAAGCCCGCATCAGAACCCGAACTCGCACCCGCACCCGAACTCGCAGGAGCCTGAGATGACCGAGTACACCGACTACCACGACCCCGAGGGCCTCCGTACCCGCGGCACGGTCGTCGTGGTGCCCGGGCGGGGAGAGAGCCGTGCCACCTACGGCCGTTTCGGCAAGCGGCTCGCGGCCGACGCCTACCGTGTCCGCGTCGTTGACGGCCCCGAGATCGACGCCGACGACCTGAACGGTTCGCTGGCCCGGTTCGGCGACCGGCTCTACGCCGCCGTGAAGGGCACGGCGGCCCCCGAAGGCGGAGTGGCCGGTCCGGTCGTCGTGGTGGGCGTCGACTCCGGTGCGGCGGCGGTCGCGGCGCTGCTGGGTCTCGGCGGCACCTCAACCGCCGTGCAGCCGGAGGCAGTCGTACTGGCGGGCCTTCCGGGTCGTACCGCAGGCACCGCCGCTGTCGCCGGTACCTGGGACGACGAACTCGATGTCCGCACGTCCTGCCCGACCCACCGAGGTGTGCTCAGCGACGACCCGGAGGCACGACGGGGCGCGCTCGACGCCCCGTTGCCCGGTGCGCTGCTCGACGCGGCCTACCACGCGGACCTCGCCGTCCCCGCCCTGCTCCTCGTCGGCGACGCGGACCCCCTCGCGGACCGTGACGCCCTGGCCGGTACCGCGAAGACGCTGTCCCGCTCCCGGCTGGCGGTGGTCCGCGACGCCCACCACGACGTCCTCAACGACCTCCAGCACCGCTCCGTGGCAGCCGAGGTCGTGACCTTCCTCGAGGCACTGCGCACCGGGCTGCTGCCCGCGATCTCGGTGGAGTCCAGCGCCTGGTGACGGCCGGCAGGTCGGCCACCCCCTCACCACTCCCCCCTGCCTACCGAAAGGAAAGGGCATGACCGCCCCGATCCGTCGAAGTCCGTCGCTGTCGGCCACCGCCCCCGACGGCGCGGACATCCTCCGCGACACCCTGCGCCGGCACGCCGCCGGAGTCACGGTGATCACCTTCCCGGGCCCTGTCGGCTTCACCGCCACGTCCTTCACCTCCGTCTCCCTGCGGCCGGCCCTGGTGTCGTTCTGCATCGGCCTCGAAGCGTCCAGCACTCCCGCCGCACGCCTCGCGGACCGCTTCGCCGTCCATGTCCTCGGCACCCGAAACGCCGGCCTCGCGGGACAGTTCGCGCGCAGCGGGGTCGACCGGTTCGCCGGTGTGCGCTGGCGGGCACAGCAAGACGGTCTGCCCATCGTCGACGACGTCACCGGCTGGCTCACGGCCCATATCACCCTCCGTCAGACCATCGGTGACCATCTGCTGGTCGTTGGCGAGGTCGACTCGGGTGCGGTGGTCGAGGAGGCCACGGCGCTCGTCCACCACAACGGATCCTTCGCGTCGGCGCACCCGCTGGTATGAGAACAGGCCCCGGACAGCGGCCGGGGGCCGCCGTTCTCCACCGGAAACGGCACGAAGGTGCTGCTGTTCTGGTCGATGAGCAGCGGTCGCTCCAGAGGCGGTCGGGTATTTCGGCGATCTGCACGTGGATGCGGCCGGGCGTGACGGACGACTCGTACACGCTCCACAACGGGCAGGTGCCGCCGTAGCGGGCCTCTTCGGCCGCCGCGTGGAAGGCGGTTGGCAGGACCGCCACCGGGTGGTGGCGATCGAGTGGCTCGACCCGCTGTGGCCGGCCGGCCAATGGGTCCCGCGCAGATCACGACGGCCGGGGGCACCCCGCTCCTCGCCGAGCCCGGCGAGTACACGAAGCCGATGAACCGGGAGGCGGTATGGGCCGCACCCCCGCATGTGCTGCTGGTCCTGCCGTGCGGGTTCCCTCCCGAACGGACGCTGCGGGCAGCCGCGTCGCTGACCGGGCCGCCCGAGGCGGGCGGACGTACCGTACACGGCGATGTTCCCAGGTCACGTCGTGCCGCTTGTGGGAGGACAGCACACCGGGCCGTAAGCCGGAAGGGCTCCCGCGAGCATCCGGCTCGCCGGAGCCCTTCTTCTATCCGCCCTGCCGACGTGAAGGGTGAGAAGACGATCACGAGGCTGTCGCCGCGCTCCTTGGCGGCGGCGTAACGCATGGCCACGTCCTGCCAGTTGACGACGGCCCACATGGCGTCGATGAAGTCGACCTTCTGGTTCTTGTACCGGAGGTAGAAGGCGTGCTCCCAGGCGCCGAAGACCAGGATCGGGGTGGAGCCCTGGCCGACGTTGCCCTGGTGGTCGTAGATCAGGGCCAGCAGCAGAAGGAAGCCGCAGAGCGCGGGCGGCGGCACCAGCTTGCGCGGCGTCATCGCGCCCGCGCCGGCGGAGGAGGGCAGGGACTCACGGGGCTCGGGTTCCGTGCAAACGTGTGGCACGCCTCACGCACCTTGCGCCGAAGAGGGACCGGTGGTCGCCGCGAGCGCGTCCCAGAAGGAATGCGAGTGCATGAGGCCCGAACAAAGCCGCCGGCGCTGACACGGCTTTCAGGCCGTGTCAGCGCGGGCGACGGCGTGCGTCTGTCGCGGGAAGCGGTGGGACCGGGTCCCGGTGACGCCCGCTTCCGCTACTTCTTGTGCGGCTTCGGCTGGTGGGCCTTCTTGCCGCAGTCCTTCACGTCGATCCGGACGACCTGGGGGTCGTGGTCGCTCGCCCGGTCGGCGAACTCGGAGTTGATGTGGACGACGTCGTAGTCGTAGTGGGTTATGGAGGGGCTGGTCAGGATGTGGTCCAGGGTCTGGCTGTTGCCGTCGTAGACGTAGCTGTAACGCTGGCCCACCGGGAGGGTGTTGATGAGGTCCGTGAGGTCGGCACCGTCGTTGGTGAGGGTCTTGACCGCGTCGGAGAACTCGAAGTCGTTCAGGTCGCCGGCGGCCACGATCTGGGCCCTGGGGTCGGCGGCGAGCAGCGACTCGACGAAGGCGTTCTCCTCCTCGGCCTGGAGCTTGCGCTGGGTCTCCGAGGAGCGGGTGGGGTCCTGGTAGCGGCCGTGGATCGGGTCGTCGCCGCCCTTGGAGATGAAGTGGTTGGCGATGACGAAGACCGTCTGGCCCTTGAAGACGAACTCGCCGACGAGGGGCTTGCGGCTGTTCGTCCAGGCGGCGCTGGTCGGGTCGATGCGGCCGGGAGAAGCGGACAGGTGAGCCTGGCCCTTGCGGTCCTTGACCACCGAGACGGCCGTGGTTGAGGCGTCGCCCGTGGCGGCGCGGTCCACGAAGGAGACCCGCTCGGTGTTGTAGAGGAAGACCTGGCGGATGTTGCCGCCGGGCTCGCCGCCGTCCTCGTCGTTGACCGGGTTGACGTAGCGCCAGGAGTACTTCGGGCCGCCGGCGGCGACGATGGCGTCGGTGAACTTCTTCATGGTCGCCTCGGCGGAGACGGTGCCGTCGTCGGTGGCGCCGTTGTCGTCCTGGATCTCCTCCAGGGTGACGATGTCGGGCGAGGACAGATTGGTGACGACGCCCTTGGCGAGGCGGGTGAACTTGTCGTCGCTGTCGGTCGGGTCGAGGTTCTCGACGTTGTAGGTGGCGAGCGCCAGCTCGTCGTGCCTCTGCTTGCGCGTCACCTCCTGCTGGAGACCGTTGTCGACCGCCGTGCCGGTGGTGGCGGAGGAGGGGGCGAGCAGGTAGCCGCCGTAGGAGGAGTAGTCGACCGGTCCTGTGGTGGTGCCGGACAGTTCGTCACCGACGTTGAGGACGGGCGTGGTGCCGTCGGCCGAGACGATCTCGATACGGCCGGTGTTCTGCTGGTCGTAGCCGCCGTAGACGGTGCCGCCGCGCTTGGTGGGGTTCTCGTCCGGCTTGGCGGTGACGAACATCTCGCCGTAGGTGTTGGTCGCGCCGACCACGCGGGCCTCGGTGACCGAGGCGCGCATGCCCTCGACGGACTCGTAGAGGTCCTGCGAGTAGACGGTCGGCTGGAGGGGCAGGCCGTCGATGCTGCCGCCGCCCGCCGTGGGCGTGTACGCGTCCGGAATGGTGGAGGCGTTCAGGGCGACCGCGTCCGGGAGGGCGTTGCCGGTGGAGAGGGTGGTGGAGACCGGGCTGCCCAGCTCGGTGACCGACTGGGCGGCGGAGGCCTGGTAGTACTCCGACACCTTGCCGCTGACCAGGATCGAGTCGCCGACCGAGACGGTGGGCGTGGCGGAGCCGGTGTAGACGAACAGGCCTTCGCTGGTGGCGGGGTTGGAGTCCGGGTTCGGGTCCTGGATCCAGTAGCCCTTGCTGCCGGTGGTGCGGACGGCGGTGACGATGCCGGGGACGCCCACGACGCTCTGGCCCTTGAGGGGCGAGATACGGGTGGTGCCCTGGACGTCGTGGATCCGGAAGGCGCCGGGCGCGGTCGGGCCGCCCGAACCGCCGCTGCCGCTGCCGCCGCTCGCGGTGTCGCCCGCGCTGTTGGCCGGGGTGGGCGTACCGGCCGTGAAGTCGGCCGAGTTGTTGTCGGTGTCGGCGAGCGAGGCGGCCCGGGACACGGAGGTGGTGTTGCTCGTCGTCGGCGCGGCGGTGCCCTCGCGGACGACGGCGGTGCCATAGCCGAGGAGGTCCACGACATTGGCGTCGCCGGTGCAGTCGGCGGCCGTCTTGCAGGTCAGCGCCGTGGTTCCCCTGACCAGGGCCACGGTGCCGCTGGTGCCGGACATCGCGATATTGCCGGTCGCGTCGGCGGTCGGCAGCGCGGTGGTGCCGCCGGCGCCGGCCCCCTCGGCGACCAGGTAGTTGCCACCGGGGGCGAGCGAGCCGGTGAGCGGGGTGACCTGCCACAGCGAGCTCGCGGAGGCGGAGGCCGGGAGGTACTGGACGCTGTATCCGTCCAGCGAGTAGGCCGCCGTGGAGCGGTTGGCCAGCTCCACGAAGTCATTCGTGAGCGTCGCCCCGGAGTTGCCTCCGCCGCCGTACGCCTCCGAGATGACCGCGCTCGCCGACGGGGCGGCGGACGCGGCGGGCAGCGGTGCCACGATGACGGCAGCCGTCGCCGCCGCGGCGACGAACGCGGCGCCGGCTACACGCGATGCGCTGGGTCTGTGAATCTGCACGAGGGTGACTCCTTCAACGTCCGCCGGAGATAGGGCACATGGCGTGCTTTCGACCGGTGGGATCCATGCGACCGGCTGAGGTTACGCGCGTAGAAATGGCGTAACAAGGGGAGTGCGGTTAAATCTGTGGGTCCAGTCGGACGGTGAACACGCGTCACGGGACCGTGCTTTGGCACGCTCCCGTGATCCTTGCCCCCGCGGGGCACCGACCCGGCGGAGTCCCGTAGCCGGCGCTGATGGCCGTACTCCGGACCGAGTCGTTCTTCTCCGCTTCGTGAGTGACACCCTGCGCCGGCGTCGCCGGCGCAGGCCCGTCTGTGGTGGCGTCAGTGGTGGTGGCCGTGCCGGCCGAGGGTGTCCACGGGGGTCGCGCCGGGGCGGGTCCACTGGGGCACGGGGCGGCTGGTCGGACCCCAGGTGGCGTTCCCGTCCGCGTCCGAGCGCCAGGACCAGCACGGGCTGTCCCCCTTCGGCCGGCCCTCGGGTTTGTCCTCCCATGCCTCGCCGCGGCCGTAGGGCGTCATGTCGAGGAGACCGAGGGACCCGTTGACCCGCTCGTTGCCACGGCCCGTCGTGGAGTAGGTGAGGAACACGCGGTCGCCGTCGCGCAGGAAGCAGGCGAGGTAACCCATGGGGCCGCCGGCCGGGCCGTCCACGTCACGCACCGAGTACCAGGGCTGGGTGTAGCCCATGAACTCGACGTAGGAGGCCACCTCGTCCCAAGGGCCCGTGGTCAGGACGGCGAACGACACACCGCGGGCGTTGAGGTAGACGGCGTCGTCCAGGTGCCAGGCCGTGGTGGTGCAGCCCTCGCACTGTCCCTGGTGCGGCGCGCCGTCGTACCACATGTGCTTGTAGACCACGAGCTCGTCACGGCCCTGGAACAGGTCCAGGAACGGGACCGGGCCGTCGGGGCCGACGACCTCGACCGTCCCGTCGAACTCCACCATCGGCAGTCGGCGGCGGGCCGCGGCGAGGGCGTCTCCCTCGCGGGTGTGGGCCTTCTCACGGACCAGGAGCTGGTCACGGACGGCCTGCCAGGTGGCCAGGTCGACGACGGGCGGACGCCCGGGCAGCGGGGTGGTCGGTTCGTCCGGGGTGGTGGTCATGGTGTCCTCCGCGGTCTCTGGTGCCGGGCAGTGCCGTACGACCGGTGTCCTACGACGGTCACCAGAACAGACTCGCGTCCCGGCCGAAACTCATCGCGGCGCACGGCACCCTCGGCCGAGCGGGCGTTCTCAGGCCATGCGGCCATGCGGCTCTCTGGCCGCTGGAGCCTGGGTCTGCCGGAGCCCGTAGCGGGCATGCGTACAGGGAGGCTGACCGGCGCGTACCGAGCTGACCAGGACATCTTGGCACGGTGTTCCGGCACAGTCCGCCGGTGGCATGGCGTTCCCGTGCCGGACTAGGAGGTTTGCCTATGGTCGAGTACCCGAAGAGCCCTGCTCAGCCGCTGACGGAGGAGGCCGGGGAGCAGCGGGCCGTGGAGGAGCGCAACAGGCGGCTGGCGCATGCCGGTGTGGCCCGCGCCGAGGAACTGTTGCTGACCTGCTATCACCTCTCGTCGCGCCAGGAGTCCTTCGAGCTGCTGCGCGACACGTCCCAGCGGTTCAACGTCAAACTGCACACCCTCGCCGCTGCCGCCGTCCGTCTTCCCGTCCCTGAGGCGACGGCCCCGAGATGGGTCGCGCGCCGCCCGCGCATGGGCCCTCCCCCAGTGCCCGCCCTGCACGGGAACGGAAAGCGTCCGGAGGACCACGGGTCGGTCCTCGACGCCGCGCTGCAGCGCACACTGCGCATCACGGCTACCCGTATGGGCAATGTGCAGCTGGTGGAGAACCGGCTGCTGCGCATGGTGCGGCACATCGGGCTGAACCGGCGCTTCACCGACTACTTCGCCTTCGTCGACGCCGGGACCACCTCGTGCGCACAGGCGGCCGAGGAGGTCCGGCAGGTCACCGTGAAGGACGTGTGCGCCTCCGACACCTTCGACGAGCACTCCCGGCGGACGATCCTGCAGGCGGGCAGCCGCGCCTGCCACAGCGTCCCCCTGGTCAGCCCGAAGGGGGCCGTGGTCGGCATGATCTCCGCCCACCACGAACACCCGCTGCACGAGCTCGCACCGGCCCAGTTGTCCGCTCTGGAGCAGCTCGGCGGCCAGGTGGGCCGCTGGCTTCTCTGGCACCACAACACCGTGATGGTCGATGCCCTGAACCATCTCCATGTCCGGGCCACCCGGCGACACTGAGCCCGGCTCCTGCCCGCCCCGGGCAACAAGGGGGTGAGAGCATCCCTTTCATGGATAATGCGGGCGGGCGCATGGCCCGGTGGTGGGCGGCGCTGCGCCGGACCCCGGTGGCCGTATGGAACAACAACGTCACGGACTGGGCCGCCGCGCTGACGTATTACGCGGTCCTGGCCCTGTTCCCCGTGCTGCTGGTGATCCTCTCGATCCTGGGTCTGACCATCCCCACGGCCAGGCCGGAGGTCATCGACCGCATCTCGCAGGCCGCGCCCGCCGCGTCCCGTGCCCTGCTGCGCAGCACCCTGCGGCAGATGGCCGGGCAGTCGTCAGCGGCATGGACCCTGATCTTCCTGGGCGGGGCGGGAGCGCTGTGGTCGGGGTCCAGCTATCTGAGCGTCTTCCGGCGGGCGTTGCACGCCATGCACCGGGTCAGCGCGGAACGGCCGCTCTGGCGGACCGCGCCACGCATCATCGGCACGGCCCTCGTCCTGATCCTCCTGCTTCTCACGTCCGTTCTGGCGTTGTTTCTCACCGACAGCCTGGCCATGTTCCTGGGCCGGGCGCTGGATCTCGGTACCGGGCCGCAGGCCGTCTGGGACGCGCTCCGGTGGCCGCTCGTGGTCGTGGTCGCCGTCGTCATGGTGCTCGTCCTGTACCGTTCGGGTCCCGAGCCGTCCCGCCCGGTGAGGAAGATGGCGCCGGGCGGTGTGCTGGCGGTGGTCCTCCTGCTGGCCGTCTCGCTGGGATGCTCCGTCTACACCTCCCATGTCGGCAGCTACCACCGTCTGTACGGTTCGCTGGGAAGCGTCGTGGTCTTCCTGGTCTGGCTGTGGTTGTCCAATCTGGCTCTTCTGATCGGCGCCCAGTTCAACGCGGAACTCGCGAAGGCCGATGCTCAAGGGGAGTGAGCCGGGCCTCCGGACGCGTCCGTGTTCCAGTCCAGGCGCAGCACGGCGAGGTCGTCGGTGTGGCGGTCCGCGTTGAGGGCGCGGGTGCGGGCCATGAGGCGGTCGAGGTGGGTGCCGGGATCGGGTGCGTGCAGCGTGTCGATGATGCGCAGCAAGCCGTCCACTCCGAGCCGGGCGCCCGTACCGTCCGCGAAGCCCTCGATGAGTCGTTCACGCGGTGCAGGGGCGGCGGCCCGACGACGGTACGTGGTGCGAGGCGTGGACGGTGCGGGACGTCCTGGCCCACCAGACGGGCAACGCCGAGGAACTGGCCCGGGTACTGCAGGCATTCTTCGACGGCTCGCCCGCTGAGACCAGGGGCTTCGAGCGTGAGACCCCCTACCGCCGGATGTCCGACACCGAACTCTGGGCGGCGTTCCTGAGCCGCTGCGAGAAGCTCACCGAGGTCGCCGCGGCCGCCGCGCAGGACCTGTCCCCTGACACGGAGGTGCGGTGGACCGGACGGTCGGTGAAGGTCCCGTTCTTCGCGGAGCACATGCGGGAGGAACTGATCCTGCACCGCTGGGACCTGACCGGCGACGACCGGACCGCGGTGCGGGCGCTCAGCGAGCCCTGGATGACGGAGAACAGCGTGGTGCAGGTCGGCCGGCCGTTGCTGGAAAGGGGCCGCGCCGGTCTGGATCTGGGGCCCGGCGGGCGGGTAGAGGGCCGGCTGCGCACGCCGGGCATGGACGACATCGTGGTGCCCGCCGACCCGGAGGGCGCCGGCATCCGGCTCGCCGCGCCGGAGGGCCCCGCGACGATCGAGAGCGACGCGGCCGTACGCGTCCTGCTGCTGTGGGGCCGGCGCCCCGCCGACCCGTCACGCTGGTACAGCTCCGCGGGGCCGGACACCCTGCGCCGGGTGCGCGCCCTCCTCGGCGGCTACTGAGGCCTGACCCGCCCTCCTGCGGGCTGACGCCCGTCAGGAGTCGGTCCGGCGCTGTGCGGCGGTGCCGTGGCGCTCGGCCTCGGCCTGGACCAGCATCGACAGCAGGGAGGCCACGGTCAGACCGGCCTCGGCCGGGTGACGCAGGACCTTGCTCGGGTCGATCCGGTACTGGTTGACGCGGCCGTTGCGGGTGTGGGAGAGGTAACCGTCCTGCTCCAGATCCGAGATGATCTTCTGGACGGCGCGTTCGGTGAGTCTGCAGCGCGCGGCGATGTCGCGGATCCGCGCGTTGTGGTTGTCGGCGATGCTGGCCAGGACCCGTGCGTGATTGGTCACAAACGTCCACCCCGTATGCGGCTCGGGAACTTCATCGACTCCCATCATGTCCAAATCGTACGGCTACGCGTTCGCACATTCAAAAACACGAAAGAAAATTCGCGTATGCCTTGACGTGTCACGGGGAACGTACGACGCTGAAGAAGACTTGGGGAGGAGGCGACCATGCCGGAACCGCCCTTGGAAGAGCTGTCGACGAGTCCGGGCGGTGTCCTCTGCCCGCCATCGTCCGTCGACGCTCTGCGGGTGTGGACGGGACCGGACGGCGACCGGGTGACGGTCACCGTGACCGGGGAGTTCTGTTTCGACGACAGTGAGGACCTGCGGCGCGCCCTGCGCGAGGCCCTCGCCAGGTCGGACGAGGGCGTGGACCTCGACCTGGGCGGGCTGGCGTTCGCGGACTGTGCCGCGCTCAACATCCTGCTGGCGCTTCGGGGTCAGGCCGTCGCGGCGGGCAAGTCCATCGTCGTCACGGCCGCGAGCCCCGCCGTGGAACGCCTGCTGTCCTTCACGGACACGTACGCGCTCTTCTCGCCGGCGCGCGATCACACCAGTCCTTACGAGGACGACGACGAGCGGCTCCTCCAGACCGAGGTCGTCCAGCTCCGGCGTGCGCTGCGGACCCGGCCGGACATCGACCTCGCCCGTGGCATCCTCATGGCGTCCTTCGGTCTGGACGCCGACGAGGCCTGGGAGGTGCTGGTCTCGGCCTCCCAGAACACCAACACCAAGCTGCACCGCCTGGCCCAGGACGTGGTGACGGCGGTACGGGGCGCGCCCCTGCCGGATTCCGTGCGGAAGCAGCTCACGGCCGCCGTCGCCAGAACCCGGCCGGCCGGCCGTCCGTAGCCGCGGGGCCCGGTCCATCGCCGTGACGATCTGCCCCTGACGATCTACTCGGAGGGACGGCTTCGCCGTGGTCGTGTCGCACGCGCACATATCGACGGCTGGACCGTCAGGACACGTCGTCCCGCCTTGCAGGACACGTGCTCACGGCGGAACCCGTGCGGGTCGCCGCTGCTCAGGCCCGTCGGCCGGGGCGGCTCTCGCGGCACAGCAGTCGTACGCCCTGGATCAGCGTCAGCGGCCACACCACGGCGAAGCACCACAGCACCACGGGGTCCGGGGTGCGTATCCCCATGACCGCCAGGAACAGCGAGGCGGCCGTCAGCAGGGCGACGGCCAGCCGCAGCCAGATCCGGCCGCGCCCGGTGCCCATCCGGCGCGCGAAGGGGCGGTCGGCTCGCAGCTCCGCCTCGATTCGCGACAGGGCCAGGCGTTCGTACGGCGAGAGTCGAACGTCCTTCGAGGGTTCAGCAGCTTCTGCCACGATGACGGCACCTCCCTGGGCAGTGTCAGCGGCCGAGTGCCCGCGATACGGTCGCTGATGCCGCCGTCCGCGGGCCACCGGCCGGACCGGCGTCGCGGATGCCGGGGCCGGCTGTCGGGTGCCTGGTGGAGAGGGCGGTGACGCCGCGCACGGGCCGCACCTAGCCGGTCGCTACGGGTAAGTTGGGGCGGATGAGAGTGAGTTTGGTGGACGCGGGGGCGCACACGGTCCGGCTGATGGTGACCGACGCGGCCGGCGGGGTGCCGCTGCCGGTGCACACCGCCAAGTGGAAGCTGCGGTTGTCCGAGCAGGTCGGGCCGGACGGCCACTTCGGGGAGCGGGCCACCCAGCGGCTGGTCGGGGCGCTCCACAGGGCCGGCGAGGCCGCCCGGCGGTGGGGGGCACCTGAGCCGCTGGCGTTCGCCACCGCCGTCGTACGCAACGCGCCCGACCGCGCGGCCGTCCTGCGGGCCGTCGCCCAGGAGACGGGGCTACGACTCTGTGTGCTGCCGGGCGAGGTGGAGGCCGAGCTCACCTTCCTCGGGGTACGGCGCTGGATGGGCTGGCGGGCGGGGCCGCTGGCCCTCTTCGACATCGGAGGCGGCTCCCTCGAAGTAGCCTTCGGGCGGGGCCGGTTGCCCGAGTTCGCGATCTCCCTGCCACTCGGCGCGCGCCGGCTGACCGACGAGTTCCTGGACCACGACGGCCCGCCCTCCGACTGGGAACTGCAGGCCCTGCGCCGCGAGGTGCGCCATCGGCTGCGCGATGCCGCCGCGCGCATCCGCTGGGAGCATCCGCACACCGTCGTCGCCACCTCCCGCACGTTCCAGCAGCTGGCCCGGCTGTGCGGGGCCGCGCCGGGACGGCACGGCCCGTTCGCCGAACGGGTGCTGCGCCGCAGCGACCTGCGCCGCGCGATCGACCGGCTGGCCGCCCTGCCGGCGTCCGAACGCTCCGGGCTGCCCGGCATCTCCGCGCCCAGGGCCCGGCAGAGCCTGGCGGGGGCGATCGTCGGGCACACCGCGATGAAACTGGGCGGAGTGCGGACCGTCGCCATCTGTCCGTGGGCGCTGCGCGAGGGCATCCTGCTGCGCTACCTGGAGGACGGCCCCGACTGGTGGGCCGGCGTCGAGACCCGGGGCGGCGCGGAGGGGCCGTCGCTCGACGGAGCGGCCGTCAGCCCCCTGCCGCTGCGCGCCTGACCGCGCCGTCGGCTTCGGCGGCACCTCTTACGGAGTCGTGACGTGCGGGCGCGCTCGCGTGGTCCGGCGCCCGCGCGGGCCTAGCGTGGCCGTATGCGTGTACTGGTCACCGGCGGCGCCGGGTTCATCGGGTCCCATGTCGTCGAGGCGCTGACGGCGCGCGGGCACGAGGCGGTCGTGTTCGACGTGCGCGACGATCCGGGCGCCGATGTGCGCAATCCGGCGGCGGTCGGGCGGGCGCTCACGGGCGTGGACGCCGTCTGCCATCAGGCCGCGATGGTCGGGCTTGGGGTGGGGTTCGGGGACGCGGCGGAGTACGTTTCCCGCAACGACCTCGGCACCGCCGTGCTGCTCTCCGCGATGGCCGAGGCCGGGGTGGGGCACCTCGTGCTTGCCGGGTCGATGGTCGTGTACGGGGAGGGCCGGTACGAGTGCCCGCGCCACGGAGTAGTACGGCCCGGGCCACGCGCGGTCGACGATCTGGAGGCCGGGCGGTTCGAGCCGAACTGCCCGGTGTGCGGCGCCGAGTTGGCGCCGGGGCTGGTCGCCGAGGACGCGCCGGTCGATCCGCGCAATGTGTACGCCACGACCAAGCTGGCCCAGGAGCATCTGGCCGCCGCCTGGGCGCGGTCGACGGGCGGGTCGGCGGTGTCGCTGCGCTACCACAACGTGTACGGGCCGCGGATGCCCCGTGACACCCCCTACGCCGGCGTGGCCTCCTTCTTCCGTTCGGCGCTCGCCCGGGGTGAGGCGCCCCGGGTGTTCGAGGACGGGCGGCAGCGCCGGGACTTCGTGCACGTCCGGGATGTCGCCGCCGCCAACGTGGTGGCCCTGGAGGCGCGGCCGGAGCCGGGCGCGCTGACCGCGTACAACACCGGCAGCGGCGAGCCGCACACCGTCGGCGAGATGGCCCGCGCGCTGGCCGACGCCCACGGCGGGCCGATGCCGGTGGTCACCGGGGAGTTCCGGCTCGGGGACGTACGGCACATCACGGCCGACTCCACGCGGCTGCGGACCGAACTGGGCTGGAAGGCCGAGGTCGGGTTCGCCGAGGGGATGCGGGAGTTCGCGCGCGTGGAGTGAGCTACGGCGCCGTCGGCAGCATGACCTCGAAGCGGCAGCCGCCGGGGATGTTGTGGACGGTAGCCCGCCCCTGGTGGGCCTCCACGATCCCGCGCACGATGGCGAGCCCGAGTCCCGCGCCGGCAGGGGGAGTCCGGGCGTGGCTGCCGCGCCAGCCGGTGTCGAAGACGCGGGGCAGGTCCTCCTCGGGGATACCGCCGCAGCCGTCCGTGACGGACAGGACGACCCCCTCGGGACCGCGCTCGGCGGCGACCGCGACCGTGCCGTCGGGCGGGGTCCGGCGGATGGCATTCACCAGCAGGTTGCCCAGCACCCGGCTCATCTCCTTGCCGTCCACCTCGACGGGGACCGGCTCCACCCGGTCGCCGACCAGCCGTACGCCGTGCTCACGCGCCAGCGGGTCGGCGCCCGCGAGGGCGTCGCCGACGAGGTCGTACAGCGACATCCGGCTCGGGCTCAGCGCGAGCGTCCCGGCGTGGATGCGGGAGAGTTCGAAGAGGTCGCCGACCATGTCGTTGAGGCGCTCGACCTCGGTGCGGATCTGCTTCAGATAGCGGTCCGGGTCGGTGGCGACACCGTCCTCCAGCGCCTCCGACATGGCGCGCAGACCGGCGAGCGGGGTACGCAGGTCGTGCGAGATCCAGGCGACCAGTTCCCGGCGCGAGGTCTCCAAGGCGCGTTCCCGCTCCCGGGATTCGGCGAGCCTCGCGCTGGTGGCCGCCAGCTCGCGGCTCACCTCGGCCAGTTCGGCGGTGGCCGGGGTCGCGGGCGCGGCGAAGTCGCCCTGCTCGCCGAACGAGCGTGCGGCGAGTACGAGTTCACGGCTGCGGGCACCGACCCAGCGGCCCAGGATCAGCGCGCTCGCGAGCGAGACCACGGCCGCCATCGCGACCACCGTCGTCACCACCGACAGGTCGTGCGAGGACAGGAACATCGCCCAGGCGACGGCCAGGGTGCCCGCGAGCATCGCGACCACGCCGACGGCGGCGACCACGGCGATGGACACGGTCAGCGAGCGGCGCCGCAGCAGGCGCAGCACGGCCGCTCCGACGAGCCCGGTGCCGGCGGCGCCGGCCAGGGCGTACAGGGCGATCAGCAGGCTGTCGCGCATGTCAGCCCACCTCCTCGGCGGCCTCGGCCTCGGGGTCGAAGCGGTAGCCGACGCCCCACACCGTCTGGATCAGACGGGGCCGGGCCGGGTCGTCCTCGACCTTGGCACGCAGCCGGCGGACATGGACCGTGACGGTGGACAGGTCACCGAAGTCCCAGCCCCACACCTCGTGCATCAGGTCCTCCCTGCTGAACGCCCGCCCCGGGTGCCGCAGGAAGAAGGCGAGGAGGTCGAACTCGCGCAGGGTGAGGGCGAGTTCGGTGCCGTTCTTGGTGGCGCGGCGGGCGCCCGGGGCGAGGGTGAGTCCGGCGGTGGAGAAGGAGTGCGCGGCGGGCTCGGGGCGGGCGCGGCGCAGCACCGACTCCACCCGCAGGACCAGTTCCCGGGGGCTGAAGGGCTTGGTGACGTAGTCGTCGGCGCCGACCTCCAGGCCCAGGATCCGGTCGTCCTCGTCGCCGCGCGCGGTGAGCATGATGACCGGGACCGGGGCGCGGCCGCGCAGCCGCCGGCAGACCTCCAGTCCGTCCATGCCGGGCAGCATCAGGTCGAGCACCACCAGGTCCGGCCAGTGGGTGGCGGCGCGGGTCAGGGCGGTGGGGCCGTCGTCGGCGTGGTCGACCAGGTACCCGGCGCGGTCGAGATACCCGGTGACGACCTCGGCGACGGTCGGATCGTCGTCGACGACCAGGACCCGGATCGCGGCTGAGGTGGCCCGGTCCTCGGTGAGCTCGTACGGCTGATGCATGCCTCCACCCTCGCACCGGGCTGTCGGGGGTGTCGCCCCCGAGGTGGCCACGGAGCGCGACGTCCGTGTTTCGTAAGAAACCGGCCAGGCGGGCGCCCGGCGCCGACGTCCGCGTTTCGTAAGGAGCCGACGCCCGTTATGTCCGGTTCGCGTTCGTAGGGTGGCAACCGTGACCACCTCACCATCCTCCCCGACGACGGACGTGGACGTCGTCCTCCCTTGCCTGAACGAGGCCGAGGCCCTGCCCTGGGTGCTCGGCCGGATCCCGGCGGGCTGGCGGGCCCTCGTGGTGGACAACGGCTCCACGGACGGCTCGGCGGACATCGCCCGGGCGCTCGGTGCGACCGTCGTCCACGAGGCGCGGCGCGGCTTCGGCGCGGCGTGCCATGCGGGGCTGACCGCCGCGACCGCCGACATCGTCTGCTTCTGCGACTGCGACGCCTCCCTGGATCCGGGGCTCCTCGTGCCGTTCGTGCGGGAGGTCCGCGACGGCGAGGCGGAGTTGGTGCTGGGCCGGCGGCGGCCGCAGGGCCGGGGGGCCTGGCCGGCACATGCCCGTGCCGGGAACCTGGCGCTGGCGCGGATGCTGCGGCGCCGGACGGGGCTGCGGCTGCACGACCTGGGGCCGCTGCGCGCGGCGCGCCGCGAGGCGCTGCTCGCGCTGGACCTGGACGACCGGCGCAGCGGATACCCGCTGCAGATGGTCGTGCGCGCCGCTGACGCGGGCTGGCGGATCGCCGAACACGATGTGGCTTATCTACCGCGCACCGGATCCTCCAAGGTGACCGGCACCTGGCGCGGCACCTGGCATGCGGTGCGGGACATGAGCCGGGTACTGAACGAGCCACCTCGGCTGCGGGCCGGCGGGGGCTGAACGCGCCCACGCGACGGAGCCGGACACCGATACGGCCCGCGCCCCCGACGGGCGCTCCCCCAACTGCCTCCACCCCGCGCCACCAGCCAAGGAACCCCCATGACCACCCTCCTCGTCATCGCCAAGGAGCCCAGGCCCGGCCGGGTCAAGACGCGGCTCACCCCGCCCTTCTCCCCCAAGCAGGCCGCCGCCCTCGCCGAGGCCTCCCTCGCCGACACCCTGCGGACAGTCGCCGACACCCCCGCCACCCGCCGTGTCCTCGCCCTCGACGGCAGCCCCGGCCCCTGGCTGCCGGCCGGCTTCGACGTCGTACCGCAGTGCGCCGGCGGGCTGGACGAACGTCTCGCACACGCGTTCGCCGGCTGCGCCGGCCCCACCCTGCTCATCGGCATGGATACCCCCCAGGTCACCCCGGCCCTGCTCACCGTGGACTTCGCGGACTGCGACGCGTACTTCGGCCCCGCCGAGGACGGCGGGTTCTGGGCGCTGGCGCTGGCCGACCCCGACCCCCAGCTGCTGCGCGGGGTGCCGATGTCCACGCCGGAGACCGGCGCCGTCCAGCGGCGCCGGCTCGTCGCCGCGGGACTGCGGGTGCGGGACCTGCCGCGGCTGCGGGACGTGGACACCGCGGCGGACGCGGCCGCTGTCGCCGCCCTCGCCCCGCACGGCCGCTTCGCGGCCCGCCTGGCCCGGTGCACGGCGCACAGTGGGACGGGCCGCCGATGACCACCTCGCCGCCGGTGGCCTGGACCGGCGCCGACCCCTACGCCGCCGCCCTGCGCGCCGGTCGCGGCCCGCTGTTCCTGCGCCGCACCGACGGGTGGCTGCTGCCTCTGGAGGTCGAGCGCTGGTGCGGACGGGCCGACCCGGTCGACCGGGCGGTCCTGGACCGCTGCGAGGGCGCCGTCCTCGACGTCGGCTGCGGCCCGGGGCGGCTCGTCGCCGAACTCGCCGCCCGGGGCCGTACCGTCCTCGGAATCGACGTCAGCGCGGCCGCCGTCGACCACACCGTGCACCTCGGCGGCCAGGCCCTGCGGCGCTCGGTGTTCGAGCCGCTGCCGGGCGAGGGCCGCTGGGGCACCGTCCTGCTCATGGACGGCAACGTCGGCATCGGCGGCGACCCGCGTGACCTGCTCGAGCGGGTGGCCCAACTCCTCGCTCCCGGCGGCCTGTTGATCGCCGAGACCGCTCCGGTGGACGTCGACGAACGCGCCCACGTCCACCTCACCGACGCCCACGAGGCGGTCGGCGCCCCCTTCCTCTGGGCGCGGCTGGGCACCCCGGCCCTGCTGCGGTACGCGTGGGGCTGGGAGCGGGCCGGTCAGTGGGCGGCCGGCGGGCGCCGCTTCGTAGCCCTGCGCAGCCGGCCCGCCAGCAGGAGTGCCGAGCCGCCGAAGAGCACGGCGGTGATCAGCAGCCAGCGGGCCAGGAAGCCGTCCGCGGACAGGCCGGTGGCCGACCGGTAGTGCCCGGCCACCATCCCGCTGATCAGCGGGAACCACACCAGCAGGAGCAGCGCGGAGAGCGCGGCCGGGACGCGCACGTACAGCGCCCACTCCCCGCGCCCGGCGGCGCCCAGCCCGCGTACCACCGCCCGGTCGGCCAGCGCGTACAGCGGCAGCAGTACGAGGTCGTGCAGCAGGGCCGCCCCCACCACCCACAGGGCCACGCCGAGCCAGTCGCCGGACAGCAGCCGTACGCCGGCATAGGCGGCGAGCGCGAACGAGCAGGCCAACAGGAGGAGTTGGAGGGGGCTGCCGACCGGAAGGCGCAGCCGCCTCATCCGGTCGCCGACGGGCAGGGGCGAGCGCATCACAGGTCTCCGAAGGTCATCCGGGCCACCCACTTGGTGTTGAGCACACCGGGCGCGGCGGGCACGATCACGCGCGCCGGGTAACCGTGGTCGGGGGACAGGTCCTCGCCGTTCACCTGCAGGGCGAGCAGGGAGCGCGGGTCGGCGACCTGATTGGCGCGCAGGGCCGCGCGGCGGAAGGCGCCGTGTAGCTGGATCGACTCGACGAGCACGTCCGGCGGGTCGCCGTCGTAGCCGACGAGCGCGGCGAGGTCGCGCAGTCGCACCCCGCGCCACCACTGGTCCGCGGTCGACCAGCCCTCGACGCAGGCGATGGGCAACTCCGAGCTGTGCAGGGGAAGTCGGAGCAGTTCGGCCCGGCTGAGGCGGACCGTGCGGCCGTCGCGTCCGGTGACGACGAGCCGCCATGCCCCGGCCCCGGTCTCCTTGGCGTCGATCCCGGCGTACGCGGCCGTCTTGTTGATCTGGAAGCCGTTCGGGCCGCTGCCGGGGTCGGCTCCGCCGTGCGGTGCGAGCAGGGCGGTGCGGCGCAGCGCGCCGCCGATGCTCTGCCCCGCGGTGGTGACGAGCAGCAGCAGGGACGCGCCTCCGACGAACCACAGCGCCCCGCGCCGGGACACGGTCGGCACGTCCGGCCGGGTGGACGCCGACTCGCCTTCGTCCTGGCGCCGTCGGCGGACCGCCCGGACCGCCGTCGGCGTCTTCAGCGCCGCGTGCGCCACGAACGCGGCGAAGAACACCCAGGCCCCGTAGAAGTGCAGGGGGTAGAAGGAGCCGGGGAAGACATAGTCGAGCTGGACGTTGAGGAGACCGGTCGTGAACTCGAACAGGCCCCCGCCGACCAGCAGCAGCAGGGAGATCCGCTCCAGCGCGTGCGCGAGCGAGCGGGCCGGGGGCAGCGTGAACAGCTTCGGCACCACCGACCACAGCTTGGCGAGCAGCACCGGGATCAGGACGACGCCGAGTGTGACGTGCAGGCCCTGGGTGAACCGGTACAGCCAGTACGGGTTCGTGGGCCAGGCGAACAGGTAGAAGCCGAGGACGCCCTTGTCCGGGGTCTGGTCGTTCACCGGGGCCAGGTCCGGGTTGTACGCGGCGTACGACACCAGTCCCGTCACGAACAGCACGGTGATGCCGGCGAGCAGCACCAGGCCGAGCACCGAGGTGAACCAGGTGCCGCGCAGCGGGCTGCGCCAGAAGCCGGGTGAGGAGGGAAGCCGTGGGTCGTCGTGTCGCATGGTCCGACCGTAGGCCGGGGGAACCCCGTGAAAGGGGTCGCAACCCATGACGAAAGTCTGACGTGAGCTCCCTGATCCCCGCTTTCGCGCGGTCGCGGACCTAGCGTTCCGGTGTGACCCGCGCTCCCCACCGTGATCGCCTCGCCGATCTGTACGCCGTCCTCGCCGCCGTCCTGCTGGTGCTCGCCGCCGTACTGGTCGGCCGGCACATCCAGGACACCTACCGCACCCTTTTCGTGCACTGGCCGCCCCTGTTCGCCGACTGGGACCCGCATGTGGGCCCGGGCACCCCGGCCGCCGTCCTGGTCGCGGCCGCCGTGGTGGCGTACGGGCCGAACCTGGCCGTACGGCTGCCCTGGCGCGGGCTGCTCGGCGCTGCCTGGGGCGCCTGTCTGGCCTGGACGTGGTCGCTGGCGCTGGTCGACGGCTGGCAGCGGGGCGTGGCCGGCAAGCTCACCACCCCCAACGAGTACCTGACGGTCATCGGCCGCTTCCACGACATCCCGGCGACCCTGCGCGACTTCACCCACCACATCGTCAGCGGCACCCCCGCCCCCTGGCCCGCGCACATCGCCGGGCATCCGCCGGCGGCCACGCTGACCTTCGTCCTCCTGGACCGGATCGGGCTGCACGGCGGCGGCTGGGCGGGCGCCTGGTGCATCACCGTCGGCTCCACGGCCTGTGTCGCCGTGCTGATCGCGGTGCGGGCGCTCACCGACGAACGGCTCGCCCGGCGGGCCGCGCCCTTCCTCGTGCTGGCCCCGGCCGCGGTGTGGGTGGGCACGTCCGCCGACGGGTATTTCGCGGCGGTCGCCGCCTGGGCGGTGGCGCTGCTGGCCTTGGCGGTGACCGGGCGAAACGTATGGTGGGCGGCGGGTGCCGGGCTGCTGTACGGCCTGACCTGCTATCTGTCGTACGGCCTGACGCTCTTCGCGGTGATCGGGGCGGCGGTGCTGGTGCTCGGCCGGCGCCGGGTCCGGGCGCGGCCGGTGGTCCTGGCCCTGCTGGCGGCGGGGACGGCGGTCGTCCCGGTCGTGTTCACGCTCGCCGGGTTCGACTGGTGGGAGGGATACCGGCTGCTGGTCACCCGCTACTACCAGGGCATCGGCGGCATCCGCCCGTACGGCTACTGGGTGTGGGCGAATCTGGCCTGCACGGTGTTCGTCACCGGCCTGGCGACGGCGGCGGGGCTGCGGCGGGCGGGTGCCACGCTGGTGCACCGCCGTACGGCAGGCGCCGCACCGACCCGGCTCGCCTTCCTGGTGGCGCTCGCGCTGCTCGCGTTGCTGGTCGCCGACGTGTCCGGGATGAGCAAGGCGGAGACGGAGCGCATCTGGCTGCCGTTCGCGATGTGGCTGCTCCCGGCCTGTGCGTTCCTGCCCCGGCCGCGCCTCTGGCTCACGGCACAGGCGCTGCTCGCGCTGCTGCTGAACCATCTGCTGGTGACCGGCTGGTGACCGCCCCTCCGGTCTCGGTGCTCTGCGCCGCCGCGGCGATACCCGTCCGCGGGGACTGAGGACCGGCCAGCGGGCGTCAGGCGGACCGGGTCGCGCTCGGCACGCCTGCCGGCCGGGCGTCGGCCGCCGCCGTGAGCCGGGGCAGCAGGCGGGCGAGCGCTCCCCCGTCGGCTATCTCGTCGAGCAGCCGGGCCTGGTCGGTGCGGACGCGGCGGGCGGCGCGCCGGTGCAGGTCGTCGCCGCGCGAGGTGAGGTGAAGGAGGACGCGGCGGCGGTCGTGCGGATCGGGGCGGCGGTACACCAGGTTGCCGGCGACCATACGGTCGACGAGCTTGGTCACGCTGGGCGCCGGCATCAGCGCGTGCTCGGCGATCTCGGACATCGGATGCCCCTGGCCGTCCCCGACGATCGACAGGACGCGCCACTCCTCGACGGTGCAGTCCTCCTCGGCCAGCACGGCGGCCAGCCGTTGGACGACGCGTCGCCCGGCGTGGCTGAGGAGGTGAGCGAGGTCCGGCGAGGAGGGTACGGGCGGCATTGCCGGGGTCCTTCCGGTAGGTCTACTGTGCGCGCAGAATACGAGCCTTTGCGAGGGTGCCGGGGCCCGGGACCGGAACCCACGCTCCCCATGCCCGCCCGGAGGTGGCCTGATGCGCCCGGCGCCACCGAGCGACTCCTCGGGCACGCCCCTGGTCGTCGCCCTGGTGGTGCCGCTGCAGGGACCGGCGGGGGTCTTCGGGCCGTCGTGCGAGTCGGCCGCGCGGCTGGCGGTGGAGGAACTCAACGCCGCGGGTGGCGTGTTGGGCCGGGAGGTCCGGCTGGTCACGGTGGACGGCGGGGCGCCGCCGCGGCGGGTGGCGGCCGAGGTCGAGGCCCTGGTGTCGCTCGGCGCCGTGGACGGGGTGGTGGGCTGGCACACCTCGGCGGTACGGCAGGCGCTGCTGCCCCGGATCGCCGGCCGGGTGCCGTATGTCTACACCGCCCAGTACGAGGGTGGCGAGCGGACTCCCGGCGTCTTCCTGACCGGTGAGACCGATGCCGCCCAACTGCTGCCCGCGATGCGGCTGTTGGCTGAGGCGGCCGGGGTGCGGCGCTGGTGCACGGTGGGCAACGACTATGTCTGGCCGCGGGTGACCGCCCGTACCGCACGGGCGTATGCGCGGGACTGCGGCGGCCGGGTGCGGGACGAGGTGTTCGTGCCGCTCGGGACGAGTTCGGGCCGGCGCTGCGCAGGGTCGAGCGGTGCGAGGCGGACGCGGTGCTGATGCTGCTGGTCGGGGCGGACGCGGC
Source organism: Streptomyces sp. NPDC005866 (assembly GCF_040629895.1). Taxonomy (NCBI): domain Bacteria; kingdom Bacillati; phylum Actinomycetota; class Actinomycetes; order Kitasatosporales; family Streptomycetaceae; genus Streptomyces; species Streptomyces sp. NPDC005866. The sequence goes on along the minus strand of NZ_JBEXWP010000011.1, from coordinate 9,778 downwards.
CCGCTTCAACCGGGAGTTCGCCGGGTACGGCCTGCACCAGCGGTGTCTCCGGCTGAGCACCCACATGGACGAGAACATCCTGCTGGCCACCGGCGCCGAGGCCACCGACGGGCTGTGGGCGACGGCCGGGTTCTTCGAGACCCTCGCGACCGCCGAGAGCCTCGACTTCAGCGCCCGCTACGCGGCCCGGTTCGGGGTGCACGCGCCCGTCATGGGAAGCCTGGGCGAGTCGTGCTTCGAAGGGGTACGGCTGCTGGCGGCACTGGCCGAGCGGGCCCGGTCGCTGGACGTGCGGACGATGTGCGCGGTCGGGGACTCGGTGTCGTACGAGGGCCCGCGCGGTGGCGTACGACTGCACGGCAACCATCTGGCGCAACGGCTGTATCTGGCGCGGGCGGACGCCTTCGACTTCCACATCGTCACCCAACTCTGAGCCCACGCCGGGTACTTCCCCCAGGAAGTATCAAGCTTTGTCTTTTAAAGCAGGTGAAACGTTCGGGAAACAGCGCGCCGCGACTCTTCCGTGCAAACGACCGGGGACGAGAGAGGGCAGAGTCGTGACGGAGATCGTCGGCAAAGAGGCGCCGCCGGCCGTGGCGGAAGGCCACACGGACGGGAAACGGACGTACCACGACTGGGCGAAGAACGACACGCTGGAGGACTACTCGCTGCGCTACGCGCCGAAGTCCTTCCGCCGCTGGTCCCCCTATGTGGTGGCCACCACGGCCCTCGGCGGTATCGCCTATCTGGCGGACTTCGCCATCGGAGGCTCGATCGCCATCTCCAACGGGTTCTCCAGCGCGATGGTGGCGATCCTGACCGCGGCGCTGGTCATCTTCCTCACCGGCATCCCGATCTCCTACTACTCGGCCAAGTACTCCATCGACATGGACCTGTTGACCCGGGGCGCGGGCTTCGGCTACCTCGGCTCGACGCTCACCTCGGTCATCTACGCCAGCTTCACCTTCATCTTCTTCGCCCTGGAAGGCTCGATCATGGCGCAGGCCCTGGAACTGGGCCTGCACATCCCGCTCGCCGTGGGGTATCTCATCTGCTCGCTGATCATCCTGCCGCTGGTCGTCTACGGCATGACCGCGCTGTCGAAGATGCAGGTGTGGACGCAGCCGGTGTGGCTGGTGCTGATGGTCGCGCCGTTCGTGTCGATCGCGATTCAAGCGCCCGGCAAGTTCTCGGAGTTCACGCACTTCGCGGGCAACTCGCCCACCGGGTCGAGCATCAGCATGCTCGGGGTCGGTGCGGGTGCGGGTGTGGCACTGTCGCTGATCGCGCAGATCGGTGAGCAGGTGGACTATCTGCGGTTCATGCCGGACAAGACGCCGGAGAACGGCAGGAGGTGGTGGGCCGCCGTGCTCTCGGCCGGTCCGGGCTGGGTGGTGCTCGGCGCGGCGAAGCAGATCGGCGGCGCCTTCCTCGCCTTCTACATCGCCGGCAGTGTGGGCCTGGCCAAGGCCAACGAGCCGATCCAGCAGTATGTGCACGGCTTCAGGACCTTCGCGGCGCCCGTCGCCCTCGGCCTGGCCACGTTCTTCGTGATCCTCTCCCAGATAAAGATCAACTCGACCAACGCGTACTCCGGTTCGCTGTCCTGGTCGAACTTCTTCTCCCGGCTGACCCACCGTCACCCGGGGCGCGTCGTCTACATCTTCCTCAACGTCGGCATCGCTCTCGCCCTGATGGAGGGCGGTGTCTTCGGCTTCCTGAACACCGTCCTCGGCTTCTACTCCAATGTGGCGATCGCCTGGATCGGCGCGGTCGTCGCCGACCTGGTCATCAACAAGCCGCTGAAGCTGAGCCCGTCGTACATCGAGTTCAAACGGGCCCACCTGCACAACTTCAACCCGGTGGGCTTCGGCTCGATGCTGATCGCGTCGGCGGTCTCGATCGCCGCCTACTTCGACGCCTTCGGGGACTACGGCAAGGCGTACTCGCCGTTCATCGCGCTGTTCCTGGCGATGGTGCTCTCGCCGCTGTTCGCGGTACTCACCAAGGGGAAGTACTACATCGCCCGCGTCGACGACCTGGCGGAGCCGTTGCTGGGCGCGGACGGGCTGCCGTCGGCGGCCACGCTGACCTGCACGGTGTGCGCGACCGAGTTCGAGCGGCCGGACGTGGCGGGCTGCCCGTTCCACTCGGGTGCGATCTGCTCCCTGTGCTGCAGCCTGGAGAAGGACTGCCACGACTCCTGCAAGAGCGGGCCGGTCGCGCTCGCCATGCCGGCGGTTCGGCCCGCGGGGTCGGTATGACGCCGAGCGAGGCCCGGCGGGGTACTGCCTGAGGCATCGGCGCGCCCGGCCGGCGCAGTGGTCAACCGCGCCCGACTGCCGGGGCGACACCGTCCTCCGCCTCGTCGCACGGCCCTTCCGCCTCCTCGCTGAGCGCGCCGACGGGCAGCAGGGAGAGGTGGGAGAGGTCACCGGGCGGGGGTGTCCGCAACGACCACAGGGGCGCGGGGGTCCCGTCGGCCACCGCGGCCGGTGCGTCGGTGAGGTTCATGCGCTCGCGCAGTCGGCCGTAGAAGTCCATCGGTGCGAGCCGGACCACCCGCAGCCGGCTCGGGGCGGCGTACACACCGATCCAGTCCCCCGGCTCCAGTACGCCCCGCACCTGTCCGTCGACGCTGACCGCGGCCTGTCCCGAGCGTTCCAGGATGCGCAGGCCGACGGCCTCGTTGGGGGCCGTGACGACCGAGCGGTTGAACGCCATGTGCGCGGCGACCGGTGTGAAGACGAGCGCGTCCGCGCAGGGCGAGACGACGGGACCGCCGGCGGCGAAACTGTAGGCGGTCGAGCCGGTGGGCGTCGCCACCAGCAGCGCGTCGGCGGAGTAGGAGGCGAGCAGCCGCCCGGAGACATACACGCCGATGGAGACCTGACGGTCCCGGGACAGCTTCTCCACCACGACGTCGTTGACCGCGGTGATGTGCAGGGGCACACCCCACTCGACGTCCTCCTCGCAGTCCGTGCGCACCTGGGGCGGTGGCAGCAGCGGCCCGCGGCCGTAGCGCATCAGCTCCTCCATGTCGGACGGCACCTCCAGCCGGCGGGAGGCGCGCATGGTGAGCAGCATCCGGCTGTCGACGGTGAACCGGTCCTCGCGCACCGCGTCCAGTGCCTCCCGCACCGAGGAGGCCGCCACCTCGGTCAGGAAGCCGACCCGGCCCAGGTCGACGCCGAGGACAAGGGCGTCGTTGCGGGCGGCGAGCCGGGCGCCGCGCAGGAAGGTGCCGTCGCCGCCCAGGGTGACGATCAGGTCGGGATCGCCCGCGGCCGCGACCTCCTCCCCGGAGTGGTGCCGTCCGCCGTCGTGCCACACGTCGATGTCCGTGCACCGCACCTCGTGCTCCGTTGCCCACGCCCGCACGGCCCGGGCGGCGTCCACCGCCTCCGCACGCCCCTCGTGCACCACAAGTCCGAGCCCGTTCACCGACATCTCCGCCTCCAGGACACCGTGCTCAGCCGTTGTTCCCACGCTGTCACGGCTGGGCGGATCTCACAGGCCCAGGAAGATGGCCTGCCGGGTCAGCTCGGCCGCGGTGTTGATCGAGCTTGGCGCGGATACGGCGCAGGTAGGCGTCGACGGTGTGCCGCGAGAGCCCCATCTGCCGGGCCGCCTGCAGGTATGTACAGCCCGCGGCGATGTGCTTCAGCGTCTCGCGCTCACGCGGGGCCAGCGCGACGGCGGCGGTCTCGGTGTGCCGGGTGACAACGGCGAAGCTCATGGGGAGGTCCTTCACATGCCCGACATGACCACACACTCACCTGCGAGGTCTTCGACTCCAGCGGCACGGCCCCGCACATGCGACGGGCCCACACCTACGACGAGGGCGGCCGCGGCCTGCTTCTCGTCGGCCAGCTCAGCCAGCGCTGGGGCACCCGCCACGCCAACACCGGCAAGACCGTCTGGGCGGAGCAGTTCCTCACGGAGGGCTGAGGGTTCCGGCGGGAGCTAGGAGTGGAACATCGGGCGGGCCCAGTCGGGCGGGGGCGGGGTGCGTCCGGTGTCCCGGCGGACCGTGGGGGTCCTGTCTCCGGGCGGGTCCGGCGAAGCCGGCTCCCCCGGCACGGCGCCGTACGAAGCCAGTCGCAGCGCGCCCACGAACTCCAGGCAGGAGCCGTAACGGTCCTCGGGGACCTTGGCCAGCGCCTTGGCGAACACCTCGTCGAATCCCGGCGGCAGCCCGGACCGCACCTCGCTCAGCGCGGGCGGCTGGTCGTACTGATGCGCCCACAGCAGCGCGATGTCCTCGTCCCGGACGAACGGCGGACCGCCGGCGAGCATCTCGAAGACCACGCAGGCGAGACTGTAGAGATCGCACCGGCCGTCCACCGGACGGCCCGAGATCTGCTCCGGCGCCACATAGTCCAGCGTGCCGACGAACTCGCCGACCGTCGTGAATCCCGTCAGCGACAGCGACTTCTTGGTGAGCCCGAAGTCCGTGAGATAGACGTGCTCCGGGTGGTCGCTGTCCGTGCCCCGCGCCACCAGGACGTTCCCGGGCTTCACATCCCGGTGCACCAGATCGTGCTCATGGGCCGCGTCGAGCGCCGAGGCGACCTGGGCGGCGATCCGCAGCGCCGCGTCCACCGACAGCACGCCCTCCTTGTCCAGCAGCGCGCGCAGGTCCGGGCCAGACACATAGCGCATCGCGATGTAGAGCACGCCGTCCGTCTCACCGGCCTCGAAGATCGGCACGATATGGGGGTGGTCGAGGGCGGCCGCCACGCGCGACTCGTAGGTGAAACGACGGCGGAAGGTGTCGTTGCGGGCCATCTCCGGGGCGAGCAGCTTCAGGGCGACGGTGCGGTCCAGGCGCAGATCCGTCGCACGGTAGACGACGGCCATTCCGCCCCGCCCGATCTCGCCCTCGACCTCGTAACCCGCGATGCGCGTCGCCATCACCCGACCACCCCGCAGCGTCTTGAACCTGCCCAAATCGTATCCAGCGGTGCGGCGTCCCGCCTGGGCTGCGCGCGCACGCGAGTTCCCTCTCCGTCAGGCGCCGCGCAGCGCGTCCAGCACGTCGGCGTCCGTGAGCTGCCCGAAGTCGTCGTACCACTGGCCGACCGCACTGAACAGGGCCGGCCGGTACGGGCAGACGACGAGGTCGGCCTCGGCGGCGAGCGCGTCCAGGGAGTCGGGCGCGCCGACCGGGACGGCCAGCACGGTTCGGGCAGGGCCCCGGCCCCGTACATGGCGCAGGGCGGCGCGCGCGGTGCAGCCGGTGGCCAGGCCGTCGTCGACGACGATCACGGTACGGCCGCGCAGCTCGGGCGCCGGCCGCCCCTGCCGGTAGCGGCGCTCGCGGCGGCGCACTTCCCGCCGCTCCCGTTCCACCACGCGGGCCAGGGAGTCCTCGCTCATGCTCAGGCGGGCCAGGGTCGCGTGGTCGAGGAGCGGCGGGTCGTCCCCGGCGATCGCGCCGACGCCGAACTCCTCGTGGTACGGGGCTCCGACCTTGCGTACGACCAGCACGTCGAGCGGGGCCGGCAGCTCCCGCGCCACCTCCACCGCGACGGTCGCACCGCCCCGCGGCAGCGCCAGCACGATCGGGTCCGGCAGTCCGCCCTCGTCGCGCAACTTCGCCAGTACGGCCGCGAGTTCGCGACCGGCCTGGCCGCGGTCCCGGTAGCGCACGGTTCGTCCTCTCCGGCCGGGGTCGGTCCCCTACTTCCATGCTCACACCCGAAGGCGTCGAAGACCGAGTCCACCCGGGAGAATTCGTACACACATTCTATACACTGTGTGTTTAGTCCCGGCATGCCACTTTGGAGCAACCTTCCGACCAAGAAGAGGGAAAGACGGGCCCCCAGGTTCCGCGTACCGGCGCTCACCGCCTCCGCCGTCTCGCTCGCCCTCGCCCTCTCGGGCTGCGCGCAGGTCGACACGACCTCGCCCGCCGACGCCCGCGGCCATGCCACGAAGACGAGCCAGGCCCGCTTCGGGACCGTCGACTGTCGCGAGTCCAAGTGCATCGCGCTCACCTTCGACGCGGGGCCCAGCGAGAACTCGGCCCGCTGCTCGACATCCTCAAGGAGAAGCACGTCCCGGCGACCTTCTTCTGCTGGGCAAGCGGCACATCGAGAAGTACCCGGAGCTGGTCCGGCGGATGGCGGCGGAGGGCCATGAGGTCGCCAGCCACACCTGGGACCACAAGATCCTCACGGAGATATCCGACCGGCGGATACGCGAGGAGCTCACCCGGACCGACGACGCGATCGAGAGGATCATCGGCCGGAAGCCCACGCTGATGCGCCCGCCCCAGGGCCGTACCGACGCGAACGTGCACCGGATCTGCCGTGAGCTGGGCCTGTCCGAGGTGCTGTGGAGCGTGACCGCCAAGGACTACCTGACCACCGACTCGGCGCTGATCGAGAAGCGGGTGCAGGACCAGGCGTCCCGGGACGGGATCATCCTGCTGCACGACATCTACCGTGGCACCGTGCCCGCCGTGCCCGGGATCATCGACGCGCTCAAGGAGCGCGGGTACGTCTTCGTGACCGTCCCGCAACTGCTGGCACCCGGCAGGGCCGAACCCGGAAAGGTGTACCGGCCCTAAGGCCTGTCACCAGACCAGGTGCAGCTCCTCGTACGGGCCCCGGGCCGGTTCCGGCCCGTCTTGGACCTTTCTGTCGATTTTGTGAACAGACGGTGTGCGACCCGCGGGGCCTGGCCGATTCCCTACGATCGTTCCGTGGTCACCTTCCTCCTCCAACGCACGGCTCCGCTGCCGATCGACGAGGCGTGGCGCCGGCTCACGGAGTGGTCCGCGCACGCCGATGTGGTCCCGCTGACCCGCATCACCGTGCTCACCGATCCGCCGACCCACCAGGGCACGGTCTTCGTGGCCCGTTCCGGGCTGGGACCGCTGTCCTTCGAGGACCCCATGGAGGTCACCGTCTGGGAGCCCCCGGAGGACGGCGGCTCCGGCCGGTGCCGCCTGGTCAAGCACGGCCGGGTCGTGCTCGGCTGGGCCGAACTGGAGGTACACCCCGGGCCCGGCGGCCGTACCCGGGTGATCTGGCACGAGGAACTGCGCGTACGGGGTCTGCCGTCGGGCTTCGACCCGCTGCTGGGCAAGGCGGCCCGGGCGGTGTTCGGGCGGACGGTCAACGCGCTGCTCAGGAAACCCTAGTCGCCGCCCGGGCCGTCTCCCTTGGCAGATCCCGGCCGCACGATGGACAGTGGTCCTCCGGCGCCGAGGTCACCGTGGGTCGATGCGGCCGGGAGGCTCGGAGGTGGCGTTCTTCTCGCCAGCGGAAGTCAAGCTGTTGCGGGAGGCCGGGCACCCGCGCGGATGGGTCCGCGGCGAGGTGCTGATGCGGGAGGGCGAGGCGGCCGACTTCGTCGTCCTGCTGACGGCCGGCCTGGTGAAGGCGACGGTCGACTCGGCCAACGGCTACACCAGCCTCCTCGCCCTGCGCGGCCCCGGCGAACCTCGGCGAGCTCGCCTGCGCCGACGGCGGCCCGCGGGCGCGACGGTCACCGCGATGCGCCGTTCGGAGGGCGTGGTGGTCGCCGCGGACACCTTCCTGCGGCTCCTGGAGCGGGACTCGGCGCTGTCCCTGGCGGTGCTGCGCAGTGTGTCGTGGGCCGGTTACGGGACTCCCACGGGCTGCGCGCCGAACACGGCGCCCGCACCACCCGGGCCCGGGTCGCGGGGCTGCTGGTGAAGCTCGCCGTGCAGTACGGCTCGGCCACGCCGGAAACCCTGCCGGGTGCCGTCTCCGTCCAGGTCAGCCAGCGTGAACTGGCCGCCGCCACCGGGGCGTCCAGGGAGTCGGTGGTGCACTGTCTGCGGGCGATGCAGCAGGAGGGCCTGGTCGCCACCGGGCGGGGGCGCACCGTCGTACTCGATCTGGCGGGGTTACGGCGCTGGGCGGAGGAGTGAGCCGGCCCGCTCGTGCCATGAGGGGGCACGGCGTGCACCGCGAACGCATCAGAACGGAACTGCCCCGCCGAATGCGTCATTTGACGCTGTACGGCGGCCGGGAAGGCGCTTCCGTCGTCCCCTGGCGCCCCGATCGGGGGAACGGACCGGGCCCTCCGGACCGCACAGGTATGGCCGTAGAGGGGGAGCTAGGGGGTGCCGTCTGGATCATGCCGGCAGTGAGGAACAGTGCCTCTTGACCGAGCCGAGCGGGGTCTGGTGCGTGCAGCTGCAAGGCGGAGGAGGCGTGGACAATCAGCCGCTGCCGCGGCGGGCGACGCGGTGGGGGCACCCCCGGCCGAAGGCTGGGGGACGTCGGGGACTGACGACAACGCCGCTGCGGGCACCCCCTCTGGGGGAGTGCGTGCCAGACCCCGCGACGCCGGCCTGATCCAGACGACACCCCCTACGCCACCGACCCGATCCGCCGCCCAGGGGCCGATGTCGCGTCGTGGTGAATCGGGGTGTGGGCGCCGGTCAGGGAGATCCCGCTGCCGCCGCGGCGGTTGGCGACGATCTCGGCCGCGATCGACAGGGCGGTCTCCTCGGGCGTACGGGCGCCGAGGTCCAGGCCGATGGGGGACCTGAGGCGGGCCAGCTCCAGCTCGGTGACGCCGACGTCGCGCAGCCGCTGGTTGCGGTCCAGGTGGGTGCGGCGGGAGCCCATCGCGCCGACGTACGCCACTGGGAGGCGCAGGGCGAGCCGCAGCAGGGGTATGTCGAACTTGGCGTCGTGGGTGAGGACGCACAGGACGGTACGGCCGTCCACCTGTGTCCGCTCCAGGTAGGTGTGCGGCCACTCGACGACGATCTCGTCGGCCTCCGGGAAGCGGGTCCTGGTGGCGAAGACGGGGCGGGCATCGCACACGGTCACGTGGTAGTTGAGGAACTTGCCGACGCGGACCAGCGCGGAGGCGAAGTCGATCGCGCCGAAGACGATCATCCGGGGTGCCGGGACCGAGGACTCGACCAGCACCGTGACCGGTGCTCCGCAGCGAGAGCCCTGCTCTCCGATCTCCAGGGTGCCGGTGCGGCCCGCGTCCAGGAAGGCGCCCGCCTCGGCGGCGACCGTGCGGTCCAGCTCGGGGTGGGCGCCGAAGCCGCCCTCGTAGGTGCCGTCGGGGCCGACCAGCAGGGCGTGGCCGAGCAGTTGGGCCGGTCCGGTGACCATCCGCGCGACCGCCGCCGCCTCCCCACGCGCGGCGGCGGCCAGCGCGGCCGCGACCACCGGCCGGGCGGGGTCGTCCGCCCGTACCGGGGTGACGAGGATGTCGATGACGCCGCCACAGGTCAGGCCGACGGCGAAGGCATCCTCGTCGCTGTACCCGAAGCGCTCCAGGACGGTTTCGCCGTCCTCCAGCGCCTGCCGGCACAGCTCGTACACGGCGCCCTCCACACAGCCGCCGGAGACCGAGCCGATGGCGGTGCCGTCGGCGTCCACCGCGAGTGCGGCACCGGGCCGGCGCGGGGCGCTGCCGCCGACCGCCACCACCGTGGCCACGGCGAAGTCACGTCCGTCCGCGACCCACCGGTTCAGCTCCTCGGCGATGTCCAGCATCTCTCGATCTCCTTTGGACGAAAGGCGCCCCGAAGGGGCGCGGGGCTGTGTACATGTGCGACTCCGCCGCGATGGGGGTCCCCCCGGGTTCGAGCGAAGCCGAGAACTTGGGGGAGCGACCAGCCACGACGGGCCCGCGGACGACCGCCGGCCCATCAGGGCTTCGCCGGCGGAGCGTCTAGGGCCTGTTGCGAAAGTCCCGTCGTCCGCCCGGAGGGCGGGCCCCGCGGCGTCCGGTGCGTGCTCTCGGGGTGCCGGGTGCAAGCCCTCGT